>NZ_CP117466.1:0-310000 GCF_028621715.1 Paracoccus marcusii
CCGTCGTAATCCATGATGGCGTTCTCGCACGCCGCTCGGCCGTCAGGACCGGGCAGGAGGCGCCGCCGGGAATCACCGCCTTGAGGTTCTTCCAGCCGCCGCGCACGCCGCCGCCATGCTTCTCGATCAGCTCCTTCATGCTGATCGACATGGCCTCCTCGACCACGCAGGGGGCATTCAGGTGGCCGGTCAGGCCGAACAGCTTAACGCCCGCGTTGTTCGGACGGCCAAAGCCCGCGAACCACTCCGCCCCGCGGCGCAGGATCGTCGGCACGACGGCGATGGATTCGACGTTGTTCACCGTGGTCGGACAGCCATAAAGGCCCGCACCCGCCGGAAACGGCGGCTTCATGCGCGGCATGCCCTTCTTGCCCTCCAGGCTTTCCAGCAGCGCGGTCTCCTCGCCACAGATATAGGCGCCGGCGCCGTGGTGCAGGTACAGGTCGAAATCCCATCCCGACCCGGCCGCATTCGCGCCCAGAAGCCCCGCATCATAGCATTCGTCGATGGCGGCCTGCAGGGCCTCCTTTTCGCGGATGTATTCGCCGCGCAGGTAGATGTAGCAGACATGCGCGTTCATCGCGAAGCTTGCGATCAGCGCACCCTCGATCAGGGTGTGCGGATCATGGCGCATGATCTCGCGGTCCTTGCAGGTCGCAGGCTCGGATTCGTCGGCGTTGATCACCAGATAGCTGGGCCGGCCGTCCGATTCCTTGGGCATGAAGGACCATTTCAGACCGGTCGGAAAGCCTGCGCCGCCACGTCCACGCAGCCCCGAAGCCTTGACCTGCTCGATGATCTTGTCGCGCCCGCGGCCGATGATGTCGCCGGTCCCGTCCCAATGGCCGCGCTTCTGCGCGCCCGCCAGGCTGCGGTCGCCCATGCCATACAGGTTGGTGAAAATGCGATCCTGGTCTTTCAGCATCCGATACGTCCTTTATTCCCGGCGTCACGCATTCCTGCGCCGCCAGATACGCCAGGTCACGATCAGCGACCAGACAAAAGCGCCGATGGCGGCAAGGTCGGCCAGAAAGGCCCACCGCGCCGCCCAGTCATAGTGCTGCCCGATCGCCTGGATGGCGAGCCAGATCAGCATGGTCGTCGCGATCACGATCGCGACCAGCCGCATCTGGCGGGCGTCCTGCGCGGGGTCCGCCATCACCCCGCCTCCTGCCTGCGTGCGGCCAGCGCGCGCGCCTGCCCCACCCAGTCGTCATTGCGGATGCGCGACGCGGCGCGGCCGATCCCGGCCGCCATGCGA
The DNA here is from genome assembly GCF_028621715.1 of Paracoccus marcusii. Classification (NCBI taxonomy): domain Bacteria; kingdom Pseudomonadati; phylum Pseudomonadota; class Alphaproteobacteria; order Rhodobacterales; family Paracoccaceae; genus Paracoccus; species Paracoccus marcusii. The sequence continues at coordinate 1,262 of NZ_CP117466.1, forward strand.
TCCACGTCGGCGTCGTCCCAGGCCGCGATCTGCGAGAACCGCGTCACGCCCGCCTGTTCCAGCGCCTGCTGGACCTTCGGCCCGATGCCCTTTATGGCCCGCAGGTCGTCCGGCCCGCCGGCATAGATGCTGCGCGCGGCGTCCGGCGTCTCGCGCGGGGCGGCCGGAGGAATGGCATCACCCGACGGCGCAATCTCGGGCGCAGCCGCAGGCGCCGGTGCCTGCCGGACGGGCGCGGCCGCCTGCGGCGGCAGCGGCATCGCGTCCCAGTCCGGCTCGTCCATTCGGACCCCGCGGGGATCGCCGAGCCAAGCCACCATCAGGGCCAGCAGGCCACCCGCGATCAGCGCCAGCACCAAGGCCGCCAGCCAGCCCATCTGCCCGAACAGGCCGATGCCCAGAAAGACCAGCAGCGCCGTGACGGCTCCGGTGGTTCTGCTGGCGGGTGTCATGGCTGGCGTCCTTTCTGCGGGTCGTCGGGCTGCGGTCAGTCGCGGTCCTTGTCATCCTTGCGCACATCGGCCGGTTCGCGCGCCGAAACCGGGCGCGCGGCCGAACTGGCCTGCGCCTCCTGCTCGGTCACGCCGGTCGAATCGACCGGTGCCCCGTCCGACGGGCGCGGTTCGCGTTCCGGCGCGGTGTCCACGCCGGTCTGGTCGTCCGCCGCGGCATCGGGCTTGCGGCGCCATTTCGTCAGGATCGGAACCTCGGTCCCGTCGATCCGCTTCAGCGTCTCGCCCAGGTCAGAGGCCAGTTGCACGCTGGCGTTGTGACCCTCCTGCCCCTTCAGATCGGCCAAGCTGGTCAGCCCGCTGACGGGTTCGGACGCAAAGCGACCGGTCTGCGATCCGGGCACCGGAACCTCTCCGGCCGACATGCGGTCGATCAGCGCCTCGAGGCTCTCGGGCGTCAGATCCTCATAGTAGTCCTTGCCGATCTGGGCCATCGGGGCGTTGGCGCAGGCGCCAAGGCACTCGACCTCCTCCCAGCTGAACTTGCCGTCGGCCGACAGGGTATGCGGCGTGGGCGCGATCTTGCGCTTGCAGACCGCGACCAGGTCCTCGGCTCCGCAGATCATGCAGGTCGTGGTGCCGCAGATCTGAATGTTCGCAACAGTCCCAACGGGTTGCAGCTGGAACATGAAGTAGAACGTCGCCACTTCCAGCGCCCGGATATAGGCCATGCCCAACAGTTCGGCGCAATATTCGATGGCGGGACGCGACAGCCAGCCTTCCTGTTCCTGGGCACGCCACAGGACAGGAATGATCGCCGATTGCTGACGACCTTCGGGGTATTTGGTGATCTGTGCCTGCGCCCATTCCAGGTTCGCAGGCGTGAATTCGAAACTGTCCGGCTGGACGGGGTGCAGGCGGCGCAGCATCAGCGGTCAACCTCTCCGAAGACGATATCCTGGGTGGCGATCAGGGCCGGGACGTCGGCCAGCAGATGGCCCTTGGACATCCAGTCCATGGATTGAAGGTGCAGGAACCCCGGCGCGCGAAGTTTCGCACGATAGGGACGGTTGGTGCCGTCGCTGACCAGATAGACGCCGAACTCGCCCTTGGGGGCCTCGACGGCGGCATAGACCTCTCCGGCGGGAACGCGGAAGCCCTCGGTGTACAGCTTGAAGTGATGGATCAGGCTTTCCATGTCCCGCTTCATGTCGCCCCGCTTGGGCGGGGTCAGCTTGCCGCGGGCCAGAACCTCGCCCGGCCCTTCGGCCCGCAGCTTGGCGATCGCCTGCTTCATGATCAGCGTCGATTCACGCATTTCCTGCATCCGGCACAGGAAACGGTCATAGCAGTCGCCGTTCGTACCGACCGGGATCTTGAAGTCGAACTCGTCATAGCATTCGTAAGGCTGGCTGCGACGCAGGTCCCAGGCCATGCCCGATCCGCGCACCATCACGCCCGAGAAACCCCAATCCAGCGCATCCTGTTCGGACACGATGCCGATGTCGACCAGCCGCTGCTTGAAGATGCGGTTTTCGGTCAGCAGCGTGTCCAGATCGTCCAGAACCTTGGGGAAACGCTCGCACCACGCCTCCATGTCGTCCAGCAGGTCGGGGGTCAGGTCCTGATGGACGCCGCCCGGCCGGAAATAGGCTGCATGCAGACGCGCGCCCGATGCGCGTTCATAGAAGATCATCAGATCCTCGCGCGCCTCGAAACCCCATAGCGGCGGGGTCAGGGCGCCGACGTCCAGCGCGCCGGTCGTCAGGCCCAGAAGGTGGTTCAGGATACGCCCCACCTCGCAGAACAGCACCCGGATCAGGCTGGCGCGGCGCGGCACGACCGTCCCGGTCAGACGTTCGATCGCCAGGCACCAGGCGTGTTCCTGGTTCATCGGCGACACGTAATCCAGCCGGTCGAAATACGGCAGGTTCTGAAGATAGGTCCGGCTTTCCATCAGCTTCTCGGTGCCGCGGTGCAGCAGGCCGATATGCGGGTCGGCGCGTTCCACGACCTCGCCGTCCAGCTCCAGCACCATGCGCAGCACACCATGCGCGGCAGGGTGTTGCGGACCGAAGTTGATGTTGAAGTTGCGAATGCGCTGTTCGCCGGTCACCAGGTCGTGGCTGCCGTCGTCATAGCTGTTCGCGCGGATGTCGCCGTCCATCATTTCGCGGCCCCCTTTTCGTCGCCGGGCAGGGCGTATTGCACGCCTTCCCAGGGCGACAGGAAATCGAACTGCCGGTATTCCTGCACCAGCGACACGGGCTCATAGATCACGCGCTTTTCGGCGTCGTCATATCGAACCTCGACATAACCGGTGGTCGGAAAGTCCTTGCGCAGCGGATGGCCGGAAAAGCCATAGTCGGTCAGGATGCGGCGCAGGTCCGGATGACCGGTGAACAGGATCCCGAACATGTCGAAGATCTCGCGCTCGAACCAGTTTGCGGCGGGATAGATCGCGGTCAGCGTCGGCAGCATCTCATCCTCGCGGATGGCGACCTTCACGCGGACGCGGTGGTTCTGGTACATCGACAGGAAGTGCCAGACGACGTCGAACCGCTGCTGGCGCGACGGGTAATCGACGGCGGTGATGTCGACCAGCGTGGAGAACCGGCAGCTGCTGTCGCTGCGCAGGAAATCCAGCAGATCCAGGATGCCGCTGGCCGTGGCCGTCACGGTCAGCTCGCCAAAGGCCACGTCGGTGCCGATGACCTCGTTCGGGCGGCGCAGCTTGATGTGCTCGGCCAGCTGGTCCAGCGCGTCGGGATCGGTATAGGTCGCCATGATCACCTCACCAGCGTGCCGGTGCGCCGGATGCGGCGCTGAAGTTGCAGGATGCCGTAAAGCAGCGCCTCGGCGGTCGGCGGGCAACCGGGGACATAGATGTCCACGGGCACGATCCGGTCGCATCCGCGCACCACGGAATAGCTGTAATGGTAATAGCCGCCGCCATTGGCGCAGCTGCCCATGCTGATGACATAGCGCGGCTCCGGCATCTGGTCATAGACCTTGCGCAGCGCCGGGGCCATCTTGTTGGTCAGCGTGCCCGCCACGATCATCAGGTCCGACTGGCGCGGGGAGGCGCGCGGCGCGGTCCCGAAGCGTTCCAGGTCATAGCGCGGCATCGAGGTCTGCATCATCTCGACCGCGCAGCAGGCCAGGCCGAACGTCATCCAGTGCAGCGAGCCGTTGCGCGCCCAGTTGATGATGTCCTCGGTCGTGGTCAGCAGGAAACCCTTGTCCTGCAGCTCCGCGTTCAAGGCCTTGGTCGCGTATTCGCGATCGGGTCCGGCGGTATTCGCCCCTGCCATCACGCCCATTCCAAGGCTCCTTTCTTCCACTCGTAGGCAAAGCCCACGGTCAGCACGCCCAGGAACGCCATCATCGACCAGAACGCGGTCTCGCTGATCGCCTGGAAGCTGACCGCCCAGGGGAACAGGAACGCGACCTCGAGGTCGAAGATGATGAACAGGATCGACACCAGATAGAATCGCACGTCGAACTTCATCCGCGCGTCGTCGAACGGGTTGAAGCCCGACTCATAGGCACTGACCTTTTCGGGGTCGGGATTGCGCACGGCGATGACGAACGCGGACAGCAGCAAGATCAGCGCAAGCGCCGAGGCCATCGCCGCGAAGACGAGGATGGGCAGATAGTCCTGCGTAATGTTTTGCACGGGTGACGATCCCCTTGTCGGTCGCGGGGATCACGGCTGACCCCGCGACGGGTTGGCTGAGTGCGGTTTAGACCCGTGACCGTCCGGGGTCAACGGGCGCAGGGGATCGAAAGCGCGGCGAATTGTTGCAATGCGGCGCGGATCAGTCGCGGATTTCGCCCGCGTCCACGCCCCAGATCGCCGTCTTGGGCACCCAGCCCCGCTGGCCGCCGCCCGACACGCGGCACCATTCGGGCTCGCATTCGTTCAGCCGCAGGATGGCCCCGGCCTCGGCCCGCGCCACGATGTCGGAATCGCGATGCGGTCGGGCGCGCAGTTCCAGCATGTCCTGGGTGACCAGTGCTGTGCGGACCCCCGACAGTAGCGCATAGTGGATCCAGCCCCCTGCCCCATCCTTGTCCTCGACCCGGCGCCAATGACCGAATTCGGCCACCACCCGCAGCGGCATCCCCGCATGGCGGAACACCCAGTCGATGCGGTGAGACAGGCTGGGCCCGCGCCGGGCGTTGCCTTCGTTGCCCTTCAGGCTGACATAGCGGGGCAGCGGCAGGTTGGTCACCGGACCCCGCTGTTCGGTCGCACCCTGGCTTTGTTGCGGTTCGCTTTGGGCCATCGCCTGCGGGGCGGCAGCCCCCATCATCGCCACAAGCGCAAGTGCCACCCTTGCGCCCGTCCTGCCTGGCCGTGCCGTCATGCGTTGTCCGTTCCTGTCCTGTGCGGGGCGCGGACGCCCCTTCTGGGGTCTTGTGCCTGCCCCTCAACGCGGGCAGTTTGCCAAAAGCGTCCGCCGATGGGAAGGGCGTGCCTGCAGGCGACCGATCAAGGCTCTGACACAGTGAGGTGACCATGCCCGCCACCCCCGCAGCCCCCCGCAGCAGACTGCGCGTCGCCGTGACGCGCCGCCTGCCCGAGGCGGTCGAGACCCGCATGTCCGAACTGTTCGACGTGGCCCTGCGCGACGACGACCGCAAGATGTCGTCCGATCAGCTGGTATCGCTGATGCAGGACGCGGACGTCCTGGTGCCGACCGTGACCGACCAGATCACCGCCGCCATGCTGGCCCGCGCGGGCGAGCGGCTGAAGCTGATCGCGAATTTCGGCGCGGGCATCGACCATATCGACGTGATGTCCGCCCGCCAGCGCGGCGTTCTGGTCAGCAACACCCCCGGCGTCGTGACCGAGGACACCGCCGACATGACGCTGGCGCTGATCTTGGCCGTGACCCGCAAGATCCCCGAGGGCCTGGCCGAGATGCAGGCCGGACGCTGGCAGGGCTGGTCGCCCACCGCCCATCTGGGCGGGCGCGTCGGCGGGCGGCGTCTTGGCATCCTGGGCATGGGCCGCATCGGCCAGGCGGTCGCGCGCCGCGCCGCCGCCTTCGGCATGCAGGTCCACTATCACAACCGCCGCCGCCTGCGCCCCGAGATCGAGGAGGCCCTGGGCGCGACCTGGTGGGAGAGCCTGGACCAGATGCTGGCGCGCATGGACATCGTCAGCGTGAACGCGCCGCACACGCCCTCGACCTTCCACCTTCTGAACGCGCGTCGGCTGAAGCTGATGAAGCCGACCGCCGTGATCGTGAACACCTCGCGCGGCGAGGTCATCGACGAGAACGCCCTGACCCGCATGCTGCGCGCCGGAGAGATCGCGGGCGCGGGCCTGGACGTCTTCGAGCATGGCCACGAGATCAACCCCCGCCTGCGCGAGCTGCCCAACGTCGTCCTGCTGCCGCATATGGGCAGCGCGACCGTCGAGGGCCGCGCCGAGATGGGCGAGAAGGTGATCATCAACATCAAGACCTTTTCCGACGGGCACCGCCCGCCCGACCTGGTCGTGCCGTCGATGCTGTGATGACGATGCGTTGGGCCGTGTCGGTCCTGTTTTTCGTGAACGGCCTGCTGGTGGGCAGCTGGGCGCCGAAAATTCCCGTCCTGATGGAAAGGCTTGGCATCACCGAGGCCAGCGCCGGGGTGATCGTGCTGGGGCTGGGCCTGGGCTCGATCTGCGTGATGCCGCTGTTCGGGGCGATGGTCGCACGGGCCGGATCGGCCAGCGCCGTGAGGCTGGCCGCGTGGCTGGCCGCGCCGTCGATGATCTGGATCTCTCTGGCGCCGACCTATTGGACGGTGGCGGCGACCGTGGTGCTGTTCGGCGGCATGGTCGGCGGCATGGACGTGGCGATGAATGCCAACGCGGTTGCGGTGGAACGCGCGCGTGGCCGGGCGATCATGTCGTCCTGCCACGGATTCTGGAGCCTGGGCGCCTTTGCCGGCGCCGCCGCGGGCGGCTGGCTGATCCAGCGATTCGGGGAACTGGCCCATGCCGCCGTCATCACCGCAGTCTTTGCGCTGGTGCTGCTGTGGGCGCTGCCGCGGCTGCTGCAGGACGCCCCCGATGCGGGCGCGCCCAAGGCGCCGCTGCGCCTGCCGCGCAGCCCCCTGCCCTGGCTGATCGGGCTGATGGCCCTGGCCGCGATGATTCCCGAGGGCGCGATCCTGGATTGGGCCGCCGTCTATCTGCAGCGCGAGATGGGCGCGTCGCTGTCCGTCGCGGGCCTGGGCTTTGCCGCCTGCGCGGGCACGATGGCGGCGATGCGCTTTGCGGGCGACGGACTGCGCCGGCGCTTTGGCGCGGTCACCACCCTGCGCGCCAGTTCGGCCGTGGCGATGGCGGGCCTGGTCCTGGCCGGGCTGTCCAGCAGCCCCGCCCCGGCGATCGCGGGGTTCGCGTTGGCGGGCATCGGCATCGCGAACATGGTGCCCATCGCCTTTTCCGCGGCCGGGAACGTGCCGGGGCTTGCCGCAGGCATGGGCCTGTCGGTGGTCACGATGATGGGCTATTCCGGCATCCTGCTGGCGCCGGGCAGCATCGGTTTCCTGGCCGAACACCTCAGCCTTGGCACCATCTATCTGGGACTTGCCGCCCTGCTGCTGATCCCGCTGCTGCTGTCCCGCCTGGCCGCCACCGCCGATTTCGAACCGCGCGACGACTGAGCGCCGCCTTAGCGGTACAGTTCGGCCGCGGCAGGAAAGCTGCGGTCACGGACCGCGGCCGCATAGGCGGCGATGGCCTGGTCGGCCTCTTTGCCCAATTCCCCGAAACGGCGGACAAAGCGCGGCACGCGACCCGACAGGCCCAGCATGTCGTCCAGCACCAGGATCTGCCCGTCGCAGCGCGCGCTGGCGCCGATGCCGATGGTCGGCACGGCGATGGCATCGGTGATCTGATCGGCCAAGGCCTCCATCACCCCCTCGACCACGACGCTGAACGCGCCCGCATCGGCGACCGCGCGGGCATCCGCGACGAAGGCGGGCCAAGTGGCTGGATCGCGGCCCTGCGTCTTGAAGCCGCCCATCGTGTTCGTGGCCTGCGGCGTCAGGCCGACATGGGCCATGACCGGGATGCCGCGGTCGACCAGAAAGCGGATGGTGGGGGCCATGCGGGCGCCCCCCTCCAGCTTGACGGCGCCGGCGCCGGTCTGGGCCATCACGCGGGCGGCGTTGCGGAACGCCTGTTCCGGCGATTCCTCATAACTTCCGAAGGGCATGTCGATGACGACCATGGCGCGGTCGGACCCGCGCATGACGGCTTGGCCGTGCAGGATCATCATCTCCAGCGTGACCCCGATCGTCGAAGGCAGGCCGTGGACCACCATGCCCAGGCTGTCGCCCACCAAAATCACGTCGGCATGGGCATCGACCATTGCCGCCATCGGCGCGGTATAGGCGGTCAGCGCAACGATGGGGGTCGAACCCTTGCAGTCGGCGATCTGGGGCGCGGTGACGCGGCGGACGGGGGCTTGCGCGGACATGGGTCGGCCTTTCAAGGGGATGCGCGGGGCCGCGCGGGTCAGGGATGGGCGGTGCGCTGGTCGATCAGCAGCACGTCGCCGAAACGGATCGCCAGCAGGATCGCCACCGGACCGCCCACGACGGCGATGCGTGACAGGTCGCGCGCGTCGCGGATGTCGATCGAGCGGATGTCGGCCCGCGGTTCCGTGGACAGGATGGCGCGGATCTGGCGGCGCAACAGGCTGACGGGCGTGCCCATCGCGACCGATTCCGCCGCATGGTCCAGCGCACGGGCCAGCACCGGGGCGGCGGCGCGATCCTCGGCCGTCAGGCGCTGGTTGCGCGAGGACATGGCCAGCCCGTCGGGTTCGCGCACGGTCGGCACGGGCAGGATGGTCACGGGAATGTCCAGGTCCTCGACCATGCGGGTGATCAGGGTCAGCTGCTGATAGTCCTTTTCGCCGAAGGCCGCGGCCTGGGGCTGGACGATGTTGAACAGCTTGGTGACCACAGTCGCCACGCCGCGGAAATGGCCAGGGCGCAGGCGGCCCATCAGGATGCCGCCCAACTGCGTCACCTGCACATGGGTCTGCGCACCGGGGCGCCAGATGTCGGACACCTGCGGCAGGAACACCGCGTCGCAACCGGCCTTGCGCAGCAGGTCCAGGTCCTGCGCCTCCTGCCGAGGATACTTGTCCAGATCCTCGTTCGGGCCGAACTGCGCGGGGTTCACGAAGATCGAGGTCACCACCCGGCCGCCGCCCTGCCGATCCAGCCAGTCGCGGGCCCGCGCGACCAGGGTCAAGTGGCCCTGATGCAGCGCGCCCATCGTCGGCACCAGGGCTGTGCGGCCCGCGTCCCGGCGCCAGGCGCGCATGGCGTCGGTGCTGCGGCAGATGTCCATGGTGCCCCCTTGTTGGCGTGGGCCGCAACCTAGCGACGGGGGCGGGTCTGGGCAAGGCCATGTCGTTTTTCGCCCGCAGATGTCGGGCGCCTTTGACGCGGCGTTTCACCGATGGGGCATCACAGGCGAAACGGTTCCAACAGGAGAGCGCGATGACGTCGCATGTGAAGGTTCTGGTCGTGGGCGGGGGCGCGGTCGGATGCGGCATCGCGCTGCATCTGGCGCGCGCGGGCTGGGACACGCTGCTGGTCGAACGCGACGAGCTGACCGCCGGATCGACCTGGCACGCGGCGGGGCTGCTGCCCCTGTTCAACATGGGCTATGCGACCAGCCATATCCACGATTACTCGGTCAAGCTCTATGCCGGGCTGGAGGCCGAGACGGGGCTGAACGCGGGCTTCACCCGCTGCGGCAACCTGCGCATGGCGCAGACGGATGGGCGGATGGACGAATACATGCTGTATTCCGCCACCGCCGAGACGATCGGGATCGAGCATCAGTTCCTGACCCCCGCCCAGATCAAGGAGCGCTGGCCGCTGGTCCGCACCGAGGACCTGAAGGGCGCGCTGTTCCACCCGACCGACGGATACATCAACCCCGCCGACGTGACCCAGGCCATGGCCAAGGGCGCGCGGATGGCGGGCTGCCGGATCGAGCGCAAGATCCAGGTGAACGCCTATCGCTGGACCGGCAGCGAATGGGTCGTGACGGTGGAAAAGATGGTCGATCGCGGCGGCAACCTGATCCCGTCCGGAGAGGTCTATGACATCCACGCCGAACATGTGGTGACCGCGACCGGCAACCACGCACAGCGCACGGCCAAGCTGCTGGGCATCAAGATCCCCGCCATCCCGGTCGAACACCAGTTCATCGTAACCGAGCCAGACCCCGCGCTGATGCGCTGGCGCGCCGAAGGCAACCCCGAGCATCCGGTCCTGCGCGATGCCGATGCCAAGTGGTATGTCCGCGAGGAGCGCGGCGGCTGGATCCTGGGTCCCTATGAAAAAGGCGCACCCGCGCGGTTCGAATACGGCGTGCCGGACAGCTTCCGCGCCGACCTGTTCCCCCTGGACCTGGAGCGGATCGAGGAGGAGTACATGGCGATGATCCATCGCATTCCGACCTCGGAGACGGTGGGTCTGAAGGACGACTTCAACGGCCCGATCTGCTATACCCCCGACGGCAACCCGCTGGTCGGACCCGCGCCGGGCCTGCGCAACATGTGGCTGGCCGAGGGGTTCAGCTTTGGCATCACCGCAGCCGGGGGCGTGGGCCATTACCTGGCGCAGATGATGACCGAGGGCGAGGCCGAGATCGACATGGCCTCGCTGGACCCCCGCCGGTTCGGGTCCTGGATGACCACGGAATACGCCGCCCGCAAGAACGAGGAGGCCTATGACCACGTCTTCATCCTGCACCATCCCGACGAGGAGCGGCCCGCCTGCCGCCCGCTGCGTACCTCGCCTGCCTATGACCGGCAGGCGGCGCATGGCGCGCAGTTCGGGCATGTGAACGGGTGGGAACGCCCGAACTACTACGCGCCCGAGGGCTTTGACGACCATGACAGCCGCAGCTTCCGTCGCGGCGGATGGTGGCAATACGCCAAGGCCGAGGCCGAGGCCGTGCGCCAGACGGCGGGCCTGGTCGATGCGACGGCGTTTGCCAAGCACACCGTCACCGGGCCCGGGGCGACCGCCTTCCTGGACTGGTTGACCACCAACAAGCTTCCCAAGGTGGGGCGGATCAACCTGACCTATGCGCTGACCGATGCCGGGACGGTGCGGACCGAATACACGATCGTGCGGCGCGGAGAGCAGGATTACTACCTGGTCAGCGCCGGGGCCTGGACGGATTACGACCGCGACAACCTGCTGAAATTGGCGCAGGATTTCATGGCCGCTGGGGGCGAATACGTCCATGTGCAGGACGTGACCACGCAATGGGGCGTCTTTGCCCTGGCAGGGCCTGAGAGCCGGAACATCCTGGCCCGGATGATCCGTGACGCGGAACCTGCGACCGCCCTGTCGAACAAGCGCTTTCCCTGGCTGTCGATGCGCAACATCGAGCTGGGCATGGTCCCGGTCATGGCCATCCGCGTCGCCTATACCGGCGAGCTGGGATGGGAGCTGCACCACCCGATCGAGATGCAGAACCACCTGTTCGACAAGCTGATCGCCGCCGGAGAGCCGTCTGGCATGAAGCTGGTCGGCGCTCGGGCTCAGAACTGGCTGCGCCAGGAGAAGTCGTACCGCGCCTTCGGCACCGAACTGGGCCGGGATGCGACGCCGCTGGAGGCGGGGTTGGACCGGTTCGTGGACCTGGGCAAGGAGTTCCGCGGCAAGGCCGCGATGCAGGCCAAGGGGATCCGGTCCACCTGTGTCACGCTGCTGATCGACGGGCCGGCGGATGCGGACCCCTGGGGCCGCGAGGCGCTGTTCCTGGACGGGGAAAAGATCGGGCGCCTGACCTCGGGTGGCTATTCGGCGGCCTTCGGCAAGCAGATCGGCATGGGCTATGTCCGCCCCGACCTGGCGACGCCCGGCACCAAGCTTCAGGTGCGGATGTTCCGCGAGCTGTATGACGCGGTGGTGACCGAGGACAGCCCGCACGACCCGCAGAACGCCCGCATTCGCGTCGACGGCTGACAAGGTTGCGCAGGCGGTCCCCCCGCGATCGCCTGCGCACGGACGCCAAGGGTACCGATGGTTGGATCGGCCTATGTCGTCACCGATTGACCGGCGTACGGGGCAGCGGGACTGACCATGGTCGCCGCATCCGGCGGATCATCCTCCGCGTGCCAACAAAAGCTGTTTGTGCACCCGGAATCACCCAGACCATCGTCGCAGGCAATCACGATGGAATTCGGGCTATTGCCGCCTGACGCCAAGCCGCAGGCCACAAATGACAAAGGCCAGACCCGAGGGTCTGGCCTTTTGTTTTTGGAGCGGGCGAGGCGATTCGAACGCCCGACCCTAACCTTGGCAAGGTTATGCTCTACCCCTGAGCTACGCCCGCACTCCAGTTCCTCTTGCGATCCGTTTCACCGTCTCGCCTTCGGTGAGCGGGTATTTACGAAAGCCCGCCGGGGGGTGCAAGAGGAAAAAACGCACCATCGGCGATTTTCTTTTGCACCCCCTGCCCTACTCCGCAGCGCGGCTACGGGCCGGGTTCAGCATGGGTCCAAGATAGCGCCCGGTATGGCTGGCCTCGACCTGCGCGACGTCCTCCGGCGTGCCTGCCGCCACGATCACGCCGCCGCCATCGCCGCCCTCGGGGCCGATGTCGATGATCCAGTCCGCCGTCTTGATGACGTCCAGGTTATGCTCGATCACGATGACCGAATTGCCCTGATCGACCAGTTCGTGCAGCACCTCCAGCAGCTTGCGGACATCCTCGAAATGCAGACCCGTCGTCGGCTCGTCCAGGATATACAGCGTGCGGCCAGTGGACCGACGAGACAGCTCCTTGGACAGCTTGACGCGCTGCGCCTCGCCACCCGACAGGGTCGTCGCCTGCTGGCCCACCTTGATGTAGCCGAGGCCCACCTGCATCAGCGCGTCCATCTTCTCGCGGATCGAGGGGACGGCGCTGAAGAATTCCTGCGCGTCCTCCACAGTCATGTCCAGCACATCGGCGATGGACTTGCCCTTGAACTGCACCTCCAGCGTCTCGCGGTTATAGCGCTTGCCCTTGCAGGTCTCGCACTCGACATAGACGTCGGGCAAGAAGTGCATCTCGATCTTGATGACACCGTCGCCCTGGCAGGCCTCGCAGCGCCCGCCCTTGACGTTGAAGCTGAACCGGCCCGGCTTGTAGCCACGCGCCTTGGCCTCAGGCAGGCCCGCGAACCAGTCGCGGATGGGCGTAAAGGCGCCGGTATAGGTCGCCGGGTTGGACCGCGGCGTGCGCCCGATGGGGCGCTGGTCGATGTCGATGACTTTGTCCAGATGCTCCAGCCCACGGATCGTCTCGCAGGGCGCGGGGGTCTGGCGGGCGCCGTTCAGGCGCAGGGATGCGGTCTTGAACAGCGTCTCGATGGTCAGGGTGGACTTGCCGCCCCCCGACACGCCCGACACGCAGACGAAGCGGCCCAGCGGGAATTCGGCGGTGACATCCTTGAGGTTGTTGCCGGTCGCCTTGACCACGGTGACCTTCTTGCCGTTGCCCTTGCGGCGGGTCTCGGGGACCTCGATCGCGCGCTTGCCGGACAGATACTGGCCAGTCAGGCTGTCGGGATCGGCGGCAATCTCGGCAGGCGTGCCCTTGCTGACCACGCTGCCGCCATGCACCCCCGCCCCCGGCCCCATGTCAAAGACATAGTCGGCATGGCGGATCGCATCCTCGTCATGCTCGACCACCAACACCGAGTTGCCCTGGTCGCGCAGGTTCATCAGCGTGGTCAGCAACCGGTCGTTGTCGCGCTGGTGCAGGCCGATGGACGGCTCGTCCAGAACGTACAGCACGCCCGTCAGGCCCGACCCGATCTGGCTGGCCAAGCGAATGCGCTGGCTTTCGCCGCCCGACAGCGTGCCTGCCGCGCGCGACAGGGTCAGATAGTTCAGGCCCACATTGACCAGGAATCCCAGCCGCTCGCGGATCTCCTTGAGGATTGCGGCGGCGATCTCGGCCTTCTGCTTGGACAGGTGGTTCGGCGCGTCGGTTATCCAGTCCAGCGCCTCCTGGATCGACAGCTGCACGACCTCGCCCACGTGGTTGCCGGCGATCTTGACCGCCAGCGCCTCGGGCTTCAGGCGATAGCCTCCGCAGGCGCCGCAGGGGCGGTTGTTCTGATAACGCTCGAACTCCTCGCGCACCCAGGCGCTGTCGGTCTCGCGCAGGCGGCGTTCCATGTTGGGAATCACGCCCTCGAAGACGCGGCTGATCTCATAGACACGGCCGGCGTCGTCAAAGCGGAACTTGATCTCGTCCTTGCCCGACCCGCGCAGGAACATCTGCTGGACGCTGTCGGGCAGATCCTTCCACGGGGTCTTCTTGTCAAAACCGTAATGCTTCGCCAGCGCGTTGATGGTCTGGGTCAGGTAGGCCGACTTGGTCTTGGCCCAAGGCACGATCGCGCCCTTGTCCACCGACAGGGCCGCGTCGGGCACGACCAGGCGGTCGTCGAAGAACAGCTCGACCCCCAGACCGTCACAGACCGGGCAGGCGCCGAACGGCGCGTTGAACGAAAACAGCCGCGGCTCGATCTCGGGGATGGTGAAGCCGCTGACGGGGCATGCGAACTTCTCGGAAAAGGTCAGGCGCTCGGGTTCGCCCTCGGCCCCCTCCTCCTGCGCCAGCTCCAGATGGGCGATGCCGTCGGCCAGGTTCAGCGCGGTGCGCAGACTGTCTGCCAGCCGCGTCTCCAGCCCCTCGCGCACGACGATGCGGTCGACCACGATATCGATGTTGTGGCGGAACTTCTTGTCCAGGGTCGGCGCGTCGTCCAGGTCGTGGAAGGTGCCGTTGATCTTAACCCGCTGAAAGCCCTGGCGGCGCAGTTCGGCCAGCTCCTTCTTGTACTCGCCTTTGCGGTCGCGGACGATGGGGGCCAGCAGATAGGCGCGCGTGCCTTCGGGCAGGGCCATGGTGCGGTCGACCATGTCCTGGACCTGCTGCGCCTCGATCGGCAGGCCGGTCACGGGGGAATAGGGCGTCCCGGCGCGCGCGAACAGCAGACGCAGATAATCGTAGATCTCGGTGACCGTGCCCACGGTGGAACGCGGGTTCTTGGAGGTCGTCTTCTGCTCGATGCTGATCGCGGGGGACAGGCCGCTGATATGGTCGACATCGGGCTTGCCCATCATGTCCAGGAACTGGCGCGCATAGGCCGACAGGCTTTCGACATAGCGGCGCTGCCCCTCGGCATAGACCGTGTCGAAGGCCAGGGACGACTTGCCGGACCCCGACAGACCGGTGATCACCACCAGCTGATCGCGGGGGATATCCATGTCGACGTTTTTCAGATTGTGTTCGCGCGCGCCGCGAACCTCGATGAACTTCTGTTCCATACGTGCCCCTCTGACCAGTCGCATCAGATAGGGACGCTTGGGCGAAAAGCAAGTTCCATCAGCGAACGAAGGCGGAACATCGCTGCGGCACCGTAACATCTGCTGCGTGGCCTATCAGCTTTTGGTCGCAGATCGCGGGACGGAGGCTTCTGGTTATCGCTAACACTTGCGCTGCATCGCAGCACGGATAGGATGCTTGGCAACGAGGAAGGGGGCTTGGCATGTTCAAGAAGATTTTGGTGGCGAACCGGGGCGAGATTGCCATTCGCGTGATGCGCGCGGCCAACGAGCTGGGCAAGAAGACGGTCGCCGTCTATGCCGAGGAGGACAAGCTGGGCCTGCACCGTTTCAAGGCGGACGAGGCCTATCGCATCGGCGAGGGGCTGGGACCGGTCGCGGCCTATCTGTCCATCCCCGAGATCATCCGCGTGGCCAAGCTGTCGGGCGCCGACGCGATCCATCCGGGATACGGTCTGCTGTCCGAGAACCCCGACTTCGTCGATGCCTGCACGGCGGCCGGCATCACCTTCATCGGTCCGCGCGCCGACACGATGCGCGCGCTTGGCGACAAGGCCAGCGCGCGGCGCGTGGCGATCGAGGCGGGCGTGCCGGTGATCCCCGCGACCGAGGTGCTGGGCGATGATTTCGACGCCATCAAGCGTGAGGCGGCGGAGGTCGGCTATCCGCTGATGCTGAAGGCGTCCTGGGGCGGTGGCGGGCGCGGCATGCGCCCGATCAACAGCGAGGCCGAGCTGGTCGAGAAGGTCCGCGAGGGTCGCCGCGAGGCCGAGGCCGCCTTCGGCAACGGCGAGGGTTATCTGGAGAAGATGATCCTGCGCGCCCGCCATGTCGAGGTGCAGCTGTTGGGCGACACGCATGGCGGCCTCTATCACCTGTATGAACGCGATTGCACCGTGCAGCGCCGCAACCAGAAGGTCGTCGAACGCGCCCCCGCCCCCTACCTGACCGAGGCGCAGCGCGCTGAGGTCTGTGGCCTGGCGCTGAAGATCGGGCAGGCGGTCGGCTATCAGAACGCCGGCACGGTCGAGTTCCTGATGGATATGGACAGCCAGCAGTTCTACTTCATCGAGGTGAACCCCCGCGTGCAGGTCGAGCATACCGTGACCGAGGAGGTCACCGGCATCGACATCGTGCAGAGCCAGATCCGTATCGCCGAGGGCGAGACGCTGGCCGATGCCACCGGCCATGCCAGCCAGTCCGACATCACCCTGTCGGGCCATGCCCTGCAATGCCGGGTGACCACGGAAGACCCGCAGAACAACTTCATCCCCGATTACGGCCGCATCACCGCCTATCGGTCGGCCACCGGCATGGGCATCCGCCTGGACGGCGGCACGGCCTATTCGGGGGGCGTCATCACGCGCTATTACGATTCGCTGCTGGTCAAGGTCACGGCCTGGGCGCAGACGCCCGACCAGGCGATCCGCCGCATGGACCGCGCGCTGCGCGAGTTCCGGGTGCGCGGCGTCAGCACCAACATCGACTTCGTCATCAACCTGCTGAAACATCCGACCTTCCTGGACGACACCTATACAACCAAGTTTATCGACACGACCGACGATCTTTTCGACTTCAAGAAGCGTCAGGACCGCGCGACCAAGATCCTGACCTATCTGGCCGACATCAGCGTGAACGGGCATCCCGAGACCGCGGGCCGCGCCCTGCCCCCGGCCCAGGCCCGTGCGCCGGTCCCGCCTGCCCCCAAGGCCGCTCCTGCGCCCGGCACCCGCCAGCTGCTGGAGACCAAGGGCGCCCAGGCCGTGGCCGACTGGATGGCCGCCCAGACCCAGCTGCTGATCACCGACACCACGATGCGCGACGGGCACCAGTCGCTGCTGGCGACCCGGATGCGGTCGATCGACATGATCCGCGTGGCGCCCAGCTATGCCGCGAACCTGCCGCAGCTGTTCAGCGTGGAATGCTGGGGGGGCGCGACCTTCGACGTGGCCTATCGCTTCCTGCAGGAATGCCCCTGGCAGCGCCTGCGCGACATCCGCGCGCAAATGCCCAACCTGATGACGCAGATGCTGCTGCGCGCGTCGAACGGCGTGGGTTACACCAACTATCCCGACAACGTGGTGCAGTTCTTCGTGAAACAGGCCGCCGAGACCGGGGTCGATGTGTTTCGCGTCTTCGACAGCCTGAACTGGGTCGAGAACATGCGCGTCGCGATGGACGCGGTGATCGACAGCGGCAAGGTCTGCGAAGGCACGGTCTGCTATACCGGCAACATGCTAGACCCCGACCGGTCCAAATACGACCTGCAGTATTACGTGAAAACCGCGCAGGAGTTGAAGGCCGCGGGCGCGCATGTGCTGGGCCTGAAGGACATGGCGGGCCTGCTGAAGCCGCCCGCCGCCCGCATCCTGATCAAGGCCCTGAAGGAGGAGGTCGGCCTGCCGATCCATTTCCACACCCATGACACCAGCGGCATGGGTGGCGCCACGATCCTGGCCGCGGCGGATGCGGGCGTCGATGCCGTCGATTGCGCGATGGACGCGCTGTCGGGCAACACCAGCCAGCCGACCCTGGGGTCCGTGGTCGAGGCGTTGGCCCAGACCGACCGCGACACCGGCCTAGACATCGGCGCCGTCCGCGCCATCAGCAACTATTGGGAATGCGTGCGCGAAAGCTATGCCGCGTTCGAATCGGGCCTGCAGTCCCCGGCCTCCGAGGTCTATCTGCATGAGATGCCCGGCGGGCAGTTCACCAACCTGAAATCGCAGGCGCGGTCGATGGGCCTGGAGGATCGCTGGCACGAGGTGGCGCAGGCCTATGCCGACGTGAACCGGATGTTCGGCGACATCGTCAAGGTCACACCGTCGTCCAAGGTCGTGGGCGACATGGCGTTGATGATGGTGTCCCAGAACCTGACCCCCGAGGACGTCATGAACCCCGACCGCGACATGTCCTTCCCCGATTCGGTGGTGGACATGATGCGCGGCAATCTGGGCCAGCCCCCCGGTGGCTGGCCGCGGGCGATCCAGGCCAAGGTGCTCAAGGGAGAGACCCCGATCACAGACCGCCCCGGTGCCCATCTGGAACCCGTCGACCTGGAGGCAGAGCGTGCCAAGCTGTCAGAGATGCTGGACGGCAAGACCATCGATGATGAGGATCTGAACGGATACCTGATGTATCCCAAGGTCTTCACCGACTACATGCAGCGCCATGAGACCTATGGCCCGGTGCGCACCCTGCCGACCCGCACCTTCTTCTACGGCATGGAGCCGGGCGATGAGATCAGCGTCGAGATCGACCCCGGCAAGACGCTGGAGGTCCGCCTGCTGACCCTGGGAGAGACCGACGAGACCGGCCAGATGAAGGTCTTCTTCGAACTGAACGGCCAACCGCGTCAGGTCCGCGTTCCGAACCGCTCCGCCACCGGCGCGCAGGCGGCGCGCCCCAAGGCCGATGCCGCGAACCCCGGCCATGTCGGCGCGCCGATGCCGGGCGTCGTGGCGTCCGTCGGCGTCGCCCAGGGCGCTCAGGTCAAGCAGGGCGATCTGCTGCTGACGATCGAGGCGATGAAGATGGAGACCGGCCTGCACGCCGACCGCGACGGCACCATCAAGGCGCTGCATGTCGGCCCCGGCCAGCAGATCGACGCCAAGGACCTCCTGGTCGAGATCGAATGAGCCGCAGGGCCGGGGGACGCCGCCCCGGCCCCGCACGACCGCGCCGCGTCAGCGGCGCCTCAGGCCCGGGCGGCAGCACGCCGACCATCGGTCGGCACCCCCGCCCCGGCCCGTCACACCCTCAACCGTCGCAGCGCTGGTAAAGGCGCGTGCCGCCCGCATCCGTCAGGCGCAGCGCCACCCCCTCCATCGTGGCGCTGACGGCACGCGTGTCCGTCATGCCCTCGCTGGAACAGCTCAGCGTCACCGCCCCTTCCGTCCCCACCGCGCCGCGCGTGCAGCGTGCCTCATAGAACCGCCAGCTTTCCCCCGCCAGCGTCAGCCGCGTCTCCGAGGCCGGATCCCCGCAGGCCTCGGCCCGCAGATCATAGGTCCCGTCGACCAGCGCCGCGCCGCCTTGCGCGGGGGGCGGCACGGCGCCGCCGCCGGTCTCGGTCTTGCAGGCCGCGAGGGCCAGCGCCGCCATCAGGGCGGCGGGCAGGATGGGGGTCATGGGTCTTCTCCTTCTTCCTGTCGCGCGGGCCTCAGTCCAGCCCGCGCCCTTTCAGCAGGGCATCGACGCCCGGCATGCGGCCCCGAAAGGCCATCCACAGCTGATCCGCCGGGGCAGACCCGCCCTTGGACAGGATCGTCTCTTCCAGCCGCCGCGCCGTTGCGGGGTCGAAGATGTCGCCCGTCTCGGCGAAGGCCGCAAAGGCATCCGCGTCCATCACCTCGGACCACATGTAGCTGTAATAGCCCGCCGCATAGCTGTCGCCCGCAAAGACATGCGCGAAATGCGGCGTCGCATGACGCATGGGGATGGCGTCCGGCGCCTCCAGCCCCGTCAGCACCTCGGCCTGCCGTGCCATCGGGTCGGATGCCGGCGCACCTTCGTGAAAGGCCAAGTCCACCAGCGCGCTCTCCAGATATTCCACGGTCGAGAACCCTGCCCCGGCCCTGCCCGCCGCCAGCATCCGGTCGCGCAGATCGGCGGGCAGGACATCACCGGTCTCATGGTGGCGCGCATGGGCGTCCAGCACCGCGGGCTGCTCCAGCCAGTGTTCATAAAGCTGGCTGGGCAGTTCCACGAAATCCTGCGCAACCGAGGTCCCCGAGATCGAGGGCCAAGTCACGTCCGACAGGATGTGATGCGTCGCGTGGCCGAATTCGTGGAACAGCGTGCGCGCATCGTCCCAGGACAGGGAGGCCGGCCCACCCGGCTGGTCCGGCGGGGTGAAGTTGCAGACGTTGACCACGATCGGCCTCTGACCGTCACCGATCTTGTG
The DNA here is from genome assembly GCF_028621715.1 of Paracoccus marcusii. NCBI lineage: Bacteria > Pseudomonadati > Pseudomonadota > Alphaproteobacteria > Rhodobacterales > Paracoccaceae > Paracoccus > Paracoccus marcusii. Next base: position 21,020 of record NZ_CP117466.1, read on the forward strand.
CTGCATCTGCAGGGCCGAACACCACGCCCCCGACCGCTTGGACGGCCGCGCGAAATAGTCGCCTACAAAGACGGCCATCAGCTGGCCGTCGCGGGTGATCCGCCAGGCGCGCACGTCGGGCGCCCAGAGCGGCGCCTCCAGCGGCTGGAACTCCAGGCCGAACAGGCGATGCGCCACGTCGAAGACAGCACCCAGCATCGCGTCCAACGTCAGATAGGGGGCCACGTCATCGGCGTCAAAATCATGCGCGCGGGCGCGATGCCGTTCGGCATAGAGGCGCCAGTCCCAAGCCTCCAGCGGACCGTTGACCCCGTCCTCGTGCAGCATTTGGGCCAGCACCTGCTGATCGGACAGTGCGCGGGCGCGCGCCGCGGTCCAGACCTGGGACAGCAGGTCGCGCACCCGCTCGGGCGTCGCCGCCATCTGCGTCTCCAGCTTGTAGCCGGCGAAATCGGCATAGCCCAACAGCTGCGCGCGCTCATGGCGCAGGGCCAGGATCTCGGAGACCAGCGGCATGTTGTCGGTCGCCGCGCCGCCTGCCCCCGAACCCGACCCCCGTGCGGTCCAGGCCCGGAACGCCGTCTCGCGCAGCGCGCGGTCCTGGGCATGTTCCAGGAAGGGCACGATCAACGATCGATTCAGCGTCACCACCTGCCCCGTCATGCCGCGTTCGCGCGCCGCCGCCCGCATGGCACGGACCAGCCAGTCGGGCAGACCCGCAAGGGCATCGTCGGCCACGGACAGCACAAAGTCGCGTTCGTCCGTCAGCACGTTCTGGGTGAACTCGGTGGTCAGCACGGCCAGCCGGGCGCGGATCTGGGCCATGCGGGCGCGGCCCGCCTCGTCCAGGCCCGCCCCGGCCCGCGTCAGGTCGCGCAGCGCCAGTTCTGTGATGCGCCGATCCTCGGGCGACAGGCCGTCGGCGGCGGCCGCCACGGCGCGCACGCGGGCGTACAGACGCGAATCCATGCTGATCCGGCTACCGTATTCGGCAAGCCTGGGGGCGAAATCACGCTGCAGCGCCTGGCGCGCGTCGTTCGAATCGACCCCGGCCAAGGTGTAGAACACCGAAAGGACACGGTTCAGATCCTCATCCGCGGTCTCCATCGCCGCGATGGTGTTGGCAAAATCGGGCGCGTCGGGGTTGGCGGCGATCGCCTCGTTCGCGGCTTCGGCCGCGGCCAGCGCCTGATCGAAGGCGGGGGCGAAATCCGTGTCGTGGATCAGGTCGAAACGCGGCAGGCCTTCGGGGCCGGTCCAGCGGGTCAGTTGCGGGTTCATCAAGACCTCCTGTCGTCGACAGGCAGCCTAGGGTTGCGCCGCGCCGGGTTCCAGCGCCGATTGCGCCCCGCAGACCGGACAGGCCGGGTCCTGCGCGCAGGCGATCGTCCGGGTTTCGCCATAGAGCCCATCGAACAGCATCATCCTACCGCGCAGGCCCTGGCCCGCGCCGGTCAGGTGCTTGATCGCCTCCAGCGCCATCAGGCTGCCGATCACGCCGGGCAGCGCGCCGACCACGCCCGCCTCGGCGCAGGGGGCGTCGCGTTCGGGGGCCACGGGGAACAGGCAGGCCATGCAGGGCCCGCCGCGGGCCGGGTCGAACAAGGTCACCTGCCCCTCCCACTGGCCGATGGCGCCCGACAGCAGGGGCACGCCCGCCGCCCCGCAGGCCCGGTTGATCGCGGCGCGGCCCGCGAAACTGTCGGTGCCGTCGATGACCAGATCATGTCCCGCGATCAGGTCGCTGTCGCCTTCGGTGATGCGGCGGATCAGCGGCGTCACGTCCAGATGCGGGTTCAGCCGCAGCATCGCCTCGGCCGCGGCATAAGCCTTGGGTTCGCCGCGCAGATCGTCGCGAAAGATCACCTGGCGCTGCAGGTTGGACAGGCTGACCGTGTCGTCATCCGCCAGCGTGATCCGCCCCACCCCGGCTGCAGCCAGGTACAGGCAGACGGGCGAGCCCAGCCCCCCTGCCCCGACGACCAGCACCCGTGCGCCCTTCAGCCGCATCTGACCCGCACCGCCGATCTGGTGCAGGACCAGATGGCGGGCATAGCGGTCCAGCTCTGCGTCCGACAGCCCGGCATCGCGGGTCACGGGGGCGGGCGCGGGCGTGGCCTGAACGCGCAGTCGCGCCAGCAGCCGGCGATAGCCGATGACCAGCATCACCACCGCGCCCAGAACCAGCCAGCCCGCCGCACTGCCGCCAAGGGCGGCGGCGGCACCGCTGCCCGGCGCGATCACCTGCAGCGACAGCATGCAGACCCACAGGATCCCCACCATCAGCAGCACCACCTGGCGTGGCAGATGCAGCACCCGGCCCAAAATCAGCAGCATCACGATCAGGAAGACGCCGGTCACAGCCCCGCCCCCCCGGTGGAACCGAACCCACCCTGCCCGCGCACGGTGTCGTCCAGCGCGTCGACCAGTTCGAACCGGGCCTGCGGCGCGGGGGCCACGACCATCTGGGCGATCCGGTCGCCGTGGCGGATGGTGAACGGCGCATCGCCCAGGTTCAGCACGATCACCCCCAGGGGGCCGCGATAGTCGCAGTCGATGGTGCCGGGGCTGTTGGGCAGGGTCAGGCCGTGCTTGAGCGCCAGCCCGGACCGGGGGCGGACCTGGACCTCCCACCCCTGCGGGATGGCCAAGGCCAGCCCGGTGGGGATCAGCGCGCGGCCCATCGGCGGCAGGGTCACCCCCTGCACCCGGTCCGCGGGGGCCAGGTTGGCGCACAGGTCGGCCCCCGCCGCCCCCGCCGTCTGATAGGACGGCAGCGGAAGGGCGGGGTCGGCATCGGGAAGGCGCATCACGCGCAGGACGGGCTGGTGGGTCATGCCCCTATCCATGCAACGCAAAAGGCCGCGCGGCAATGCCGCACGGCCTCTCAGCATGTCGCAGTCGGGATGGATCAGCGCGGAGCGATCATCATCACCATCTGGCGACCTTCCAGCTTGGGCATGGTCTCGACCTTGCCAGCCTCTCCGACGTCGTCGCGGACGCGGTGCAGCAGTTCCAGGCCAAGGTCCTGGTGGGCCATCTCGCGGCCGCGGAAGCGCAGGGTCACCTTGACCTTGTCGCCGCCTTCCAGGAACTTCAGCACGCTGCGCATCTTGACATCATAATCGTGGGTATCGGTTCCCGGACGGAACTTGATCTCCTTGACCTCGATGACCTTCTGCTTCTTGCGGGCCTCGGCCTCGCGTTTCTGCATCTCGTACTTGTACTTGCCGAGGTCCATGACCTTGCAGACCGGGGGGGCCGCGTTCGGCGAAATCTCGACCAGATCCAGCCCGGCATCCTGTGCCATCTGCATGCCGACCGACGGCGGCACGACGCCGATGTTTTCCCCTTCGGGACCGATCAGGCGGATTTCGGACACGCGGATGCGTTCGTTGGTGCGGGGACCGGTGTCACGTTGGGGCGGTGCGTTATGCGGGCGGCGGGCTATGGCGTTGCTCCTTTTATGGCCAATGCGAAGTGACAGGAAAATAAGGGCAACCGCGTCATTATTCAACCGGAATTGATCAGGACGGGGCGCAATTCGGCCCTGCGGCGACCCGATCCGGGGGCAATCGGGGGGTGCGGCGCTTTTCCGGCGCGGGGGGCTGTGTCATAGAGTGTGCAAATGCCGTGAACATCAGGGGTCCATGATGCCGAAACTGTTGCCCATCGTCGTGATTCTGGTTCTGGCCGCGGGGGGCGCGTCATACCTGATGCAAGGCCGCACCGACGAACCCGTTGAAATGGCCCAGGCCCCCGAGGTTCAGACCGCGGCCCCCGACACCGTCGCAGGCGACGCCGCGCGCCTGGCCGACGATGCCGCCGACGCCGCACAGACCGCCGCGGAAACCGCGGACGAGGCCCCCGCGACAGAGGCGACGGACAGCCAGGATGCGGCCAATGCCGCAGCCGATGCGGCCGCAGACGCCGCCGCCATCGCCGCCGATGCCGCGGCCGAGGCCGTCGCCGCATCGAACGACACCGGCGGCGCCCCCGCCAGCGACGCGGCGGACGCCGCCGAAGCCGCGGCCGAGGCCGCGCTGGACGCCGCCGACCGGGCCGCGGCCGCCGCCGCGGGCGCCACCGCGGGCGTCACCGACCTGACCGCCGACGCGGCCGCGCAGGAGGCCGCCAGCGCTGCGCAGGACGCGGCAGAGGCCGCCGCCGAGACGGCCGATGCCGCCACCGTCGCCGCCCGGATCGAGGCGCTGCTGACCCCCGAGGGCTTCGACCGCGCCCAGGTCGACAGCATCATCGACGGCGCGGCCATCCCCGACACGCAGAAGCAGACGCTCAAGCAGCTGGTGTCGCAGGCAGAGGGCGACCCCGCCCTGCTGGCCGCCGCGCTGGAGCAGGTCAAGGCGGTCATGCGCTGATGACGGTCCTGCCGATCCGGGACATGGCGCCGTTCCTGGCCGGGCGGCCCGCCGTCCTGGCCCGCGGACCGCTTGCCGTGATCCTGGTCGAGGACGACACCGCCGTCGCGGCGACGCTGCGCCATCATCTGGACCGGGGCTTTCGCCACATCCTGCTGATGTCGGACCAGCCGCAGGATCTGCCCGACGCGATGGCCGCGCAGGTGACGCAGCTTCGCTACGACCCGCGCAGGCCCGCGGCCCATGTCCAGGCGGTGAACGCGGTGATCCGCGCCGTGCCGACCGGCACCTGGCTTTACTACGGCTTCAACGCCGAGTTCCTGTTCTATCCCTTCTGCGAGACCCGAAGCGTCGGAGAGATGCTGGCCTTTCACACCGAGGAACGGCGCGCCGCGATGCTGTCCTATGTGATCGATCTTTATGCGGGCGATCTGCGGGCCTGCCCCGATGCGGTCGATCTTGACGGGGCGCTCTTCGACCGGACGGGATACTATGCCCTGGGCCGTCGCGGCGCGGACGGCCAGATCCGCGAACGCCAGCTGGACTTTCACGGCGGCCTGCGCTGGCGCTATGAGGAGTTCCTGCCGGCAGACCGTCGCCGCATCGACCGCATCGCGCTGTTCCGCGCCGCCCCCGGCCTGACGGTGACCGCCGACCACCGCTTCTCGATCGAGGAGTACAACACCTATTCCTGTCCCTGGCACCACAACCTGACGGCCGCTGTGGCATCCTTTCGGGTCGCCAAGGCGCTGGTACGCAATCCCGGATCGCGCGAACAGGTCCGCGACATGACCTGGCGCAATTCGCAGCGCTTTGACTGGACCAGCCAGCAGCTGATGGACCTGGGCCTGATGGAGCCGGGACAGTGGTTCTAGACGGCTGCGGCTTGCCCTTGCGCGGGTCTTGCCCCGGATGATAGACCCTGCGGCAACCTGAAAAACCGACCGGCCCGCAGGGGCTGCACAGATGAAGGCATGACCCGGATGGCATTGACCCAGACCAGCTTCGACCGCGACGACCTGCTTGCCTGCGCGCGCGGAGAACTGTTCGGCCCCGGAAATGCCCAGCTGCCCGAACCGCCCATGCTGATGATGGACCGCATCACCGACGTGTCCGAGGACGGCGGCGCGCATGGCAAGGGCCATATCGTCGCCGAATTCGACATCACGCCCGACCTGTGGTTCTTCGGCTGCCACTTTCCCGGCAACCCGATCATGCCCGGCTGCCTGGGCCTGGACGGGCTGTGGCAGCTGACCGGCTTCAACCTGGGCTGGCGCGGCTGGCAGGGGCGCGGTTACGCCCTGGGCGTCGGAGAGGTCAAGCTGACCGGCATGGTGCGGCCCGACCGCAAGATGCTGCGCTATACCGTCGATTTCACCAAGGCCGTCCAGACCCGTCGCCTGACCATGGGCGTGGCCGATGGCCGGGTCGAGGCGGACGGAGAGCTGATCTATCAGGTCAAGGACATGAAAGTGGCCCTGTCGGCCAGCTGACCCCACCCATTCAAGGAGGCCCCCATGCGTCGTGTCGTCATCACCGGGCTTGGTATCGTATCCCCCATCGGCAACAATGCCGACGAGGTCACTGACAGCCTGCGCGCGGGCAAGTCAGGCATCGTCTTCGCCCCCGAATATGCCGAGCACGGCTTTCGCAGCCAGGTCCACGGCATGCCGCAGATCGTGCTGGACGACCATATCGACAAGCGCAACCTGCGCTTCATGGGTCCGGGTGCCGCCTACAACTTCCTGGCCATGGAACAGGCCATCAAGGACAGCGGCCTGGAGGAAGGCGACGTCTCGAACGAGCGCACCGGCCTGATCATGGGATCGGGCGGGCCGTCCACGTCGAACTTCTTTCTGGCGCATCAGACGGTGATCGAGAAGGGCAGCCCCAAGCGCATGGGCCCCTTCATGGTCACGCGCTGCATGTCCTCCACCAATTCGGCCTGCCTTGCCACGCCCTTCAAGATCAAGGGCGTGAACTACTCCATCACCTCGGCCTGCGCGACGTCGGCGCATTGCATCGGCAACGGGGTCGAGCAGATCCAGATGGGCAAGCAGGACATCGTCTTCGCCGGCGGCGGCGAGGAGCTGGACTGGACGCTGTCGTGCCTGTTCGACGCGATGGGCGCGATGTCGTCGAAATACAACGACACGCCCGAGACCGCGTCGCGCCCCTATGACGCGACGCGCGACGGGTTCGTGATCGCGGGCGGCGGCGGCGTCGTCGTGCTGGAGGAGCTGTCCCACGCCCTGGCGCGCGGCGCCAAGATCTATGCCGAGGTCACGGGTTACGGCGCGACCAGCGACGGATACGACATGGTCGCCCCCTCCGGCGAGGGCGGCGAGCGTGCGATGCGCGTGGCCATGTCCACCCTGCCCGAGGACCGCAAGGTCAGCTACATCAATGCGCACGGCACCTCGACGCCCGTGGGCGATCTGGGCGAGATCAAGGCCATCCGCCGCATCTTCGGCGAGGGGTCGACCCCGCCGGTCAGCTCGACCAAGTCGCTGACCGGGCATTCCCTGGGCGCGACCGGCGTTCACGAGGCAATCTATAGCCTGCTGATGTTGCAGAATGACTTCATCGCGGCCTCGGCGAACGTCACGACGCTGGACCCCGAGATTCAATCGGGCGAGATTGCGACCAGCCGCGTGGACAACGCCGGGTTGGATTCGGTCCTGTCGAACAGCTTCGGCTTTGGCGGCACGAATGCCACCCTGCTGATGTCGCGCTATCAGGACTGAGGCAAAGGACCAACGCATGGGCGATCTTCTGAAGGGCAAGCGCGGGCTTGTGATGGGGGTCGCCAACGAGCGGTCCATTGCCTGGGGCATCGCGCGCGCGCTGGCCGACCAGGGGGCAGAGCTGGCGTTCAGCTATCAGGGCGAGGCGTTCGGCAAGCGGGTCGAACCGCTGGCGGCCTCCGTCGGGTCGGACCTGCTGGTCGATGTGGACGTGACGAACGACGCGTCGCTGGACGCGGCCTTCGCCACGCTGGCCGACCGGTGGGGGTCGATCGACTTCGTGATCCACGCCGTCGCCTTCTCCAACAAGGACGAGCTGACCGGCCGGTTCATGAACACCAGCCGCGCCAACTTCAAGCACAGCCTGGAGATCAGCTGCTACTCGCTGATCGAGGTCGCGCGCCGCGCCCATCCGCTGATGTCCGAGGGCGGGTCGATCATCACCCTGACCTATGGCGGGTCGAACCGCGTGACGCCGTTCTACAACGTCATGGGCGTCGCCAAGGCCGCGCTGGAAAGCAGCGTGCGGTACCTGGCCAACGACCTTGGCCCGGACGGCATCCGCGTCAACGCGATCAGCCCCGGCCCGATGAAGACGCTGGCAGGCGCGGCCATCGGCGGCGCGCGCAAGACCTTCCGGCATACCGAGGCCAATGCGCCCTTGCGCGCCAACGCCACGCTGGAATCCATCGGCGGCACCGCGGTCTGGCTGCTGTCCGACTGGGGTGCCTGCACCACCGGAGAGATCGTGATGGTCGATGGCGGCTATCACGTGCTGGGCATGCCGCAGAGCGAGAACCTGTAGCGGCAATCACGACAGGGGGGCGGCGGCATGGCGGTTTTCGCGGCGGGTGACGGGGCGCGCATCGCTTTTTCCGACCAGGGGACCGGCCTGCCCGTCCTGTGCCTGGCGGGCCTGACCCGCAGCATGTCCGATTTCGACTATGTCGCGCCGCACCTGACCGGAGTGCGCCTGATCCGCATGGATTACCGCGGCCGCGGCGCGTCGGAATGGACCGGGGCCGAAACCTATACCGTCCCGCGCGAGGCGCGCGATGCGATCGACCTGCTGGATCATTTGGGGATCGACCGTGCCGCGGTGCTGGGCACGTCGCGCGGCGGGCTGGTCGGCATGGTGCTGGCCGCGACCGCGCATGACCGCCTGTCAGGCCTGTGCCTGAACGATGTCGGCCCCGAGATCGCGCGTGCCGGGCTGGACCGGATCTTCGACTATGTCGGACGCAATCCGGCGGCTGCCAGCCATTCCGAACTGGCGGCGCGCCTGCCCGGGCTGATGCCGGGCTTTGCCGACGTGCCGCCGGGACGCTGGCTGGAGGAAGTGCGCCGCCATTACCGCGAAACGCCGGAGGGGTTGCGCATCACCTATGACCCCGCCCTGCGAGAGGCGTTCCTGGCCGCGTTCCAGGGCGATCCGGTCGATCTCTGGCCGTTGTGGCGGGCGACGGCCGGCTTGCCGGTCGCACTGATCCGGGGGGCGAATTCGGACCTTCTGTCGCCTGCGGTGGCTGCGCGCATGAAGGACATGCGCCCGGACCTGATCCTGGCCGAGGTGCCCGGCCGCGCCCATATCCCCTGGCTGGACGAGGCCCCTGCCCTGGACGCGATCCGGCGCTGGCTGGCGGCATGCGGCGCCTAGCCGCCGATCGCCCGCAGCGCCCAGAACAGCGCCCCCGACAGGGCCGCCGCCGCCGGAACCGTGACGACCCAGGCCGCGCCGATGGTCAGCACATGCGACCGGCGCACTAGCTTGCGGCGGCGACGCTCCTCGGGGGCGGTGCGGGGGCGTTCGGGGGCCTGCCCCTGCACGGCGCGGGCGCGGCGGGCCGCGTCCCATTCGCGAAAGAAGCCCACCCCGAAGATCGCACCGACCGCGATGTGGGTCGAACTGACCGGCAGACCCAGCCAGCTGGCCAGGATCACCGTCAGCGCCGCCGACAGCGACACGCAATAGGCACGCATGGGGTTCAGCTTGGTGATCTGGCTGCCGACCATGCGGATCAGCTTGGGTCCGAACAGGAACAGGCCAAAGGACAGGCCGAACGCCCCGATCAGCATCACCCAAAGCGGGATCGCCACGGCCTCGGCCGTGCCGCCCGATCCCAGGGCCTGCACGATGGCGGCCAGCGGCCCGACGGCATTGGCCACGTCATTGGCACCATGCGCAAAGGACAGCAGCGCGGCCGACACGACCAGCGGGATGCCGAACAGCACCTTGAGCGACTTGTTGCGGTTCTCCAGCCCGCGCGACTGGCGGCGGATAACCGGGATCATGACGACCCAGCAGACCAGGCCCAGCACCGCGCCGATCATCAGCGCCCCGGAAAAGGTCACGTCGACGATCCGGCTGAGACCCTTCAGCGCCAGGTAGGCCGCGAACGCGCCCGCCATGATGCCGATCAGGACCGGCACCCAGACGCGCGCGGCCGCGATCTTGTCGTCGCGATAGATGATGCGCGCCTTGATGAACCACAGGAAGGCCGCGGCGATCAGCCCGCCCAGCACCGGAGAGATCACCCAGCTGGCCGCGATGGTCGCCATCGTGGGCCAGTTGACCGCGCCGAACCCGGCCGCGGCGATGCCCGCGCCCATCACGCCGCCGACGATGGAATGGGTGGTGGAGACCGGCGCGCCGATCCAGGTCGCCAGGTTCACCCACAGCGCAGATGACAGCAGCGCCGCCATCATCGCCCAGACGAAGATGCCGTCGGTCCCGATCGTCTGCGGATCGATGATCCCGCGAGAGATGGTGCTGACCACGTCGCCGCCCGCGATCAGGGCGCCCGCGGTCTCGAACACGGCGGCGATGGCGATGGCGCCCCCCATGGTCAGCGCATTCGCGCCGACCGCCGGGCCCATGTTGTTCGCGACGTCGTTGGCGCCGATGTTCAGCGCCATGTAGGCGCCGAAGATCGCCGCGACCACGACGATCAGCGTGTTGTCGGTCTGTCCGAAGGCGACCATCGCCCCCAGCCCGGCCAGCAGCACGAAGGCCAGCGCGACGCCCGGCGCGACCAGCGGGCGCGCGACATAGGCGGTAGCGTTTTCCAGCGCCGAGAACCGCCCCAGGTCGCGGTCCAGCGTATCGAGATGTCGGGCTTCCAGGTCGTTTTGGGCCATGATGTCCTCTGGTTGGCGCAGCGGGGGCCTAGGGCGAAACGGCGCTCAGCGCAAGCATTGCGGCGGTAGGGTGCCGATCCGAGCAGCAAAAAGCCGGGCCTGTGTGAATGTAATCCTTTTCAGACGGAATGAAATCCATTACATCTGTGGACAACCCCCGGAGGAGCGGGGACCAGAGGAGAAGATCATGACATTTGCAAGAACCGCCCTGATCGGTGGACTGGCCACGCTGGTGGCACCGATGGCGATGGCCCAGGATGCGGCCACGTCCGACCTGCCCATCGCGGTCCAGATGTATACGCTGCGCGACCACGGCACGCTGGATGAACAGCTGGCCGCCGTCCAGGCGGCGGGCGTGACCGCGGTGGAGACCGTCGGCATGCAGGACAGCACCGCCGAGGACCTGTCGGCCAAACTGCAGGAATACGGGATCGAGGCGATCTCGACCCATGCCCAGCTGGCCGATCTGCGCGCCGACGCGCAGGCGGTGATCGATTTCAACAAGGCGATCGGCAACGACGTCATCACCGTCCCCTATCTGGTCGAGGAGGACCGCCCTGCAGATGCCGCCGGCTGGACCGCCCTGGGCGAGGAGCTGGCCGCGCTCAGCGAGACGCTGCAGGCGGCGGACATGACGCTGGCCTATCACAACCACGATTTCGAGATGGTCGAGTTCGACGGCCGCACCGCGCTGGAGATCATGATGGAGGCCGCGGGCGAGGACGTCATGGCCGAGCTGGACCTGGCATGGGTCGCGCGCGGCGGGTTGGACCCGGTCGAGTATCTGGGCCGTTTCGACGACCGCGTCTTTGCGATCCACGCCAAGGACAACGCCCCCGAGGGCGAGGCCGAGGACGAGCGGGGCTTCAAGGCGCTTGGCGAAGGCACGCTGGACTGGGCTGCGATCCTGCCAGCCGCCGAGGAGGCCGGCGCGCAGTGGTACATCATCGAGCATGACCAGCCCTTGGACGCCGCCGAGGTCGTGATGACCGGTGCCACCTTCCTGACGGAAAACCTGCCGGACAGCGCCACGCGCTGAACCCTCCCTGCCGGACAGGTTGACTGGGGCCGCGACATCGTCGCGGCCCCTTTTTCCGTGTCGCGATGCCGGGTGGCGATGCCGGGGCCCGCCGCGGGGGGCGGACCCGGCCGGATCACATCGGGCGGACCCAGATGTTGCGGAAGCTGACATCCGCGTCATGGTCCTGCAGCTGGATCGGCGCGCAGTCATGCGCCTCGTAGGCCGGATAGCCGATCCATTCGGTCACACCCTGGATCTGGGCGTGGTTCTGCACCACAACGCCGTTGTGCAGGACGGTGATATGGGCCGGACGGCGCAGCGCGCCTTCGTCCGAAAAGATCGGCGCCTGGAAGATGATGTCGTAGGTCTGCCATTCTTCCGGTGCGCGCGAGGCGTTCACCAGCGGCAGGTGCTGCTTGTAGATCGACCCCGCCTGCCCGTTCGCATAGGTCGGGTTCTCGAAGCTGTCCAGAACCTGCACCTCATAGCGGCTCTGCAGGAAGATGCCGCTGTTGCCGCGGTCCTGGCTGTCATGCCCTTCGTTGTTCGGCGGAGAGCGCCATTCGACATGCAGCTGCACGTCGCAGAAGCTTTCCGTGGTGCGGATGTCGCCCGATCCGCGCGCGACGCGCATCGCGCCGTCCTCGACGACCCACTCGGCGGCGCCGCCGTTCACGGATTCCCACCCGTCCAGGTTCGTCCCGTCGAACAGCACGACCGCGTCCGACGGCGGCTCGCCAGCGGGGGTCTGGACCAGCCGCGGCTCGGGGCCCGCGATCTCGGTCACGCGGGACTGGGCCTGGCGTTCCTCGCGGGTCGGCTCGGGGGCGTCCTGGGCCAAGGTGGGGGCGGCCAACGCCAGCAGCGCGGCCATCGATGTCATCAGTTTCATGGCAATGTCCTTTGCGAAAGAATGCGGCCCCGGACATGCCGGGGCCGTTGGCGGGATCACGTGGCCCAGGCCGGGCCGCCGTCGTATTCCAGATCGCCGATGTACTCGCCCGGCACCGGCTCATAGCGCAGCACCTGCGTCGCACCGACTTCGGAGGTGAAGAATCCGAACAGCGTCAGCTGCTGGATCGGCGTGAACCAGTGCAGCGCCGGCAGGTCCGCCTCGGTCTGGGCCTGCGCGGTGGCCGCGGTGTCGGCCGACTGCTGCTGGTCGCGGGCCTGGATGCGCATCTCCTCCTTGGCTTGGGCCACGACGGCAGCCTGGGCGCTGGCGGCGACCATGGCCTCCTGCAGCATCTGCTGGCGCTCCTCGGCGGTCAGGTCCTCGAACGGCTTGCCGAATTGTGCCTGGGCCTCGGATTTCAGCGTGTCGATGCTGTCGCGGAACGCCGCCTGCTCCTCGGCGTCATAGCAGTCGCTGACGAACTGGGTCATGAAGGCGCCGACGCCCGCGTCCTTGGCGCCCGGCGTGTCAGTGGCGGGAATGATCGTCTCGGCCACCTCGTCCAGAAAGGCCGCATCCTCGGGGGTGAAGAGGTTCTCTCCGGTCTCGGTCGGGACATAGGCCATCACCCGGCCCGCACCCAGCATGGCCGTCCCGGTGACGGCGGCGATCATCGTCAAAAGGTCGCGACGGTTCATCACAGATCTCCGTTCTTGAGGGCTTTGACGGCGTGATCCGCCGCACGCGCGGTCAGCGCCATGTAGGTCAGCGACGGGTTCACGCAGCTGGCCGAGGTCATGCAGGCCCCGTCCGTCACATAGACGTTCGGCGCATCCCAGACCTGGTTGTCGCCGTTCAGGACCGAGGTCTTCGGATCGCGGCCCATGCGTGCCGTGCCCATCTCGTGGATGCCCATGCCGGGGGCATAGTCGCGGTCGACTGGCTTGACGTCCTTGACGCCGGCGGCCTCCAGGATGTCGACGGCGTCCTGCTTCATGTCCTCGCGCATGCGCATCTCGTTCTCGCGCAGGTCGACGCTGACGGACAGGACCGGCAGGCCCCACTTGTCCGTCGTGCCCCGGTCAAGCGAGATGGCGTTGTCGTGATAGGGCAGCATCTCGCCAAAGCCGGTCATGCCGATGGTCCAGTTGCCCGGCGTCGACAGGGCCTGCTTCAGGTCCGCACCGATGTTCAGTTCGGCGATGTCGCGCTGCCATCCCTGGCGGCTGGCCGATCCCTGATAGCCGAAACCGCGGGTATAGGGCCGCTCCTCGCCGTCGATATTGCGGAAACGCGGGATGTAGAAGCCCGCCGGACGGCGCCCGAAGTAGTACTTGTCGTCGAACCCCTCGACCCGGCCCTCGGCGCCGACGCGGAAATGGTGGTCCATGACGTTGTGGCCCAGCTCGCCCGACGACGACCCCAGACCGCCTTCCCAGACATCGGTGGCCGAGTTCATCAGCACCCAGGTCGAATTGAAGCTGGAGGCGTTCAGGAACACCACGTCGGCGGTGTACTCATAGGTCATGTTCGTCTCGGCATCGATGATCTCGACCCCGGTCGCGCGCTTGCGGTCCTTATCATACAGAACCTCCTTGACGATCGAGAACGGTCGCAGCGTCAGGTTGCCCGTGGCCATCGCGGCGGGCAGCGTCGCGGACTGGGTGCTGAAATAGGCGCCATAGGGGCAGCCCAGCCAGCACTTGTTGCGATACTGACAGGCGACGCGGTTCTGGTCGGGCAGTGCCTCGGTGATGTTGGCCACGCGGCTGTTGATCAGGTACCGCTTGCCGCCAAAGGCGTTGCGCAGGCGTGCGGCCACGTCCTTTTCGACGATGTTCAGCGGGATGGGCGGCAGGAACTGCCCGTCGGGCAGGATGTCCAGCCCCTCGTTCGTCCCCGAGATGCCGGCAAAGCGTTCGGCATGATCGTACCACGGCGCGATGTCGGCATAGCGGATCGGCCAGTCGGTCGCGATCCCCTCGCGTTCGTTGGCGGTGAAGTCGGTGTCCGAGAAGCGATAGGACTGGCGACCCCACATCAGGCTGCGCCCACCGACGTGATAGCCCCGGAACCAGTCAAAGCGCTTGGCCTCGACATAGGGATTCTCCTGCTCGTTGGCCCACATGCCGAAGGTCTGCTCGTTCAGGGGATAGTCGCGCGACAGGACGGGATAGTTGTCCTTCATCTCCATGGTCGCGGTGCCGCGGTGGGGATAGTCCCAGGCCTCCTTGTCGGCGTTCACATAGTCGGTCAGATGCTCGATGTTGCGGCCGCGCTCCAGCATCAGGACCTTCAGGCCCTTCTCCGTCAGCTCCTTGGCGGCCCACCCGCCGCTGATGCCCGATCCGACGACGATTGCGTCGTAATGCATGTTGTCTGCCATCTGGCGTTCCTTTCTAGAAATTGCTTGAGGCGTTCAGACGTCGCAGGTCAGCACCGCGTCGCGCAGCGATGCGGCGGCGGCCTGCGGGGCGGGGTCGCGCGGGATGAATTCCTGCGCCACCCAACCCTGATAGCCCGTGTCCCGGATCGCCCTGCAGATCGCGGGATAGTTCAGTTCCTGACTGTCGTCAGGGTCGTTGCGGCCGGGATTGCCGGCGGTGTGGTAATGCCCGAACCAGCGATGGTCGCGCATGATGGTGCGGATCACGTCGCCCTCCATGATCTGCATGTGGTAGATGTCATAGAGCAACTTGAACTGCGGGCTTTGCAGCCGTTCGCACAGCGCCACGCCCCATGCGCTGCGGTCGCACATGTAATCGGGATGATTGACGCGGCTGTTCAGCAGCTCCATCTGCAGCACGACCCCGGCGTCGCGGGCGGCAGGCAGGATGCGCGACAGGCCCTCGGCGCAATGGCGCAGGCCGTCTTCGTCGGACATGCCCCTGCGGTTGCCGCTGAAGCAGATCAGGTTCACATGCCCCGCCTCCGCGACCAGCGGGATGTGACGCAGATAACGTTCGGTCAGTTCGTCGTGGTTGGCGGGGTCCGCCCAGCCATCCTCCAAGCTGATCTCGGCGCCGTTGCACATCGAACTGGCCAGCCCGTGTTCGGCCAGCACCGGCCAGTCGTCCGGACCGCACAGGTCGATCGCGCCCAGGCCGGTCTGGCGGGCCAGCTGGCACAGGTCGGCCAGCGGCAGGTCGCCAAAGGTCCAGCGCGCCACGGAATGGTTGATGTTGCCCTGCAGCCCCGCAGGCTGCGCATCCTGGGCCATCAGGGGCACCGCCCCCAGCCCCGCCCCAAGCGCCGCAAGGCCGCTGGCGCCGTGAAACAGTCCGCGCCGGGTCATGGTCGCGCGTTCCGACAGATCGGTCATGGTTATCCTCCCTTTGATGCAGGCCCCGGTCACGCCCTCGGGCGAAATATGAAACCGTTTACATTTCGGGGCGGAACGACCCCCTCCTCCGGGGTCGGAATGCGGCGCGGGTCACATCCCGCGCCGCGTCGTCGTCAGTACGGGCTGTCTTCGAAATAGAAGCTCTCGGCGTTCTCCGGGGTGATCAGCTCGGAGGCGATGATGAATTCGCCCGACATGGGCGCACCGGAGGTCAGACCCAAAGCGGTCATCTCGATCGCGGTCGAGATCATCGCCGGCGGATAGGTCACGTTCACCGGAACCGTCGGATCGCCGTCCTGGATGCGCTGGACCATCTCCTTCATCCCGGCGCCGCCGACGACGAACATCTCCTCGGTGCGGCCGGCTTGGTCGATGGCCGCCAGCGCGCCCACGGCCATGTCGTCATCCGCCGCCCAGACCGCATCGATCTCGGGGAAGCGCGACAGCCAATCCTGCATTAGGTTGAAGGCCGTGTCGCGGTTCCAATTGCCGTGATCCATGGCCAGCACCTCGATGCCCGACCCTTCCAGCGCAGCCTCGAAACCCGCCACTCGCTCGTTGTCGACGGTGGAGGCGATGCCGCGCATCACGACGACCTTGGCGCCCTCGTCCAGGGTATCGGCGAAATACTGGCCTGCGGTGCGGCCGAAGCTGTCGTTGTCGCCTGCGACATACAGGTTCTCGATGCCCTCCTGGGCCAGGCCGCGGTCGACGACGGTGACCCAGACGCCGCTGTCGGCGATGCGCTGGATCGGGCCGGTCAGGGGCTCGGATTCGAAGGGCAGGACGACCAGTGCGTCGATGCCGCGGGTGGCCACCATGTCCTCAAGGTCCGACACCTGCTGCCCGGGATCGGAGGTCGTGGTCAGCACGAATTCCAGATCGGGGTTCGCCTCGGACAGCCGCGCGACGGTGCGTTCGGCGTGAAAGTTCAGCGCCCCCGCCCAGCCATGCGTCGCCGCCGGGATCGAGATGCCGATGGTTTCCGACAGCGCCGGGACAGCGGTCAGGCCCATCAGGGCGGTCGTGGCAATCAGGGTCTTTCTCATGGTGTTTACTCCTCCCACAGGTGAAAATCAGCGTGCGGCGCCGGTGTTTCGCTGCAGCACGACGGCAAGGATGATGACGACGCCCTGGATGGCACCGTTCAGATAGGGGCTGACGAAGTCAGTCAGGTTCAGCAGGTTGCCGATCAGCGACAGGATCAGGACCCCCACGACCGTGCCCCATACCCGGCCGAAGCCGCCCTTCAGCAGGGTGCCGCCGATGATCACTGCGGCGATCGCCTCCAGTTCCCACAGCAGGCCCGTGGTGGCGGATGCCGATCCAAGGCGCGGCACGTACATCACGACCGCGATGCCGACCAGCGTGCCCAGCAGGACATAGGTCATCAACCGCACCCGCAGCACCGCGACCGAGGAATAGCGCGCGACCTTCTCGTTCGAACCGATGGCGGCGCAGTGGCGACCGAAGGCGGTGTGGCGCATGGTGATCTCTCCCAGGATCGCCAGCACGGCAAAGACGATGATGGGCCAGCTGATCCCCAAGATGCCCTCGTAGTAGACGGGGCGGTACAGCTCGCGCATCTCATAGCCCAAGGACAGCGTGCCGCCGTCGGCCAGCCAGGTCACGAGGCTGCGATAGATGCCCATCGTGCCCAAGGTCAGAATGAACGCCTCGATGCCGGCGCGGGTGATCAGGATGCCGTTGATGAAGCCCGCGGCCAGTCCCGTGAACAGCGCCAGCGCAATGCCGATCAGGATGACGGGCAGCCCGCCGCCCATGCTTTCGGTCAGCATGTTCATCACCAGGATCATCAGCCCGGCGACAAAGGCCGCCATCGACCCGACGGACAGGTCCAGCCCGCCCGCGGTGATGACGAAGGTCATGCCGATGGCGATGATGCCGATGAAGGCCGACCGCGCCAGGACGTTCGTGATGTTGGCAAAGCTGAGGAAGTTCGGGTTCAGCGCCATGCCGATCAGGACCAGCACGATCAGCGCCACGATGGGCGCGACGACGGCCAGATTGACCCTGGGACGCCGGGTCGGGGCGGTGGTTGCCATACTCATGCGGCGCTGTCCTTTTCATGTCCGCCCTGGGAATGGTCCATCCCCATGGCCAGACGCACGATATTGCCCTCGGTCACGGCCGCGTCGGCCAGTTCGCCCACGATGCGACCAGCGTGCATGACGACCACGCGGCTGGCCAGACCGATCAGTTCGGGCATTTCCGAGGAGATGACGATGATGCTGCGGCCTTCGGCGGCCAACCGTGCGATCAGGGTATAGATCTGCTGCTTGGTGCCGATGTCGATGCCGCGGGTGGGTTCGTCGATGATGACCACCTGGGGGTCCGACAGCAGGGTCTTGGCCAACAGCAGCTTCTGCTGGTTGCCGCCCGACAGATCGCCCACCGCCATGCCGCGTTCGGGCGCACGGATGGCGAAGTCGCCGATGGCTGTGTCCAGCGCGGCCTCCTCGCGCTTGCGGTCGATCAGGGGGCTGCCGAACTGGTCCAGCTGGCCCAGGGTCAGGTTCTCACGAAGCGTCTTGTCCAGCAACAGACCCGCGCCCTTGCGGTCCTCGGTCAGATAGACCAGCCCGGCCCGCATCGCCTGCGAGACGTGGTTGGCGGGCAGGTCCTGCCCCTTCAGGCGCACGGTGCCGCTGCGCGGGCGCAGGCCCGCGATGGCCTCGGCCAGTTCGGTGCGCCCCGATCCGACCAGGCCGCCGATGCCCAGCACCTCGCCCCGGTGCAGCACCAGGGACGCGTCATGGACCACACCGGGGACGCTGACGCCCTGCGCCTCCAGGATCGGCTCGGCCCCGTGGGCGGCCTTGGGCGGGAACAGGTCCGACAGCTCGCGCCCGACCATCGCGGTGGCCATGTCGTCTTCGGTGACGTCGGCGGTCAGGTCCGACCGCACCATCGTGCCGTCGCGCAGGACGGTCACGCGGTCGGCGATGCGCTTGACCTCGCCCAGCTTGTGCGAGGTGTACAGGATCGCCACCCCTTCCGCCCGCAGGCGGTCGATCTGGGCGAACAGCACCTCGGTCTCGCGTTCGGTCAGCACGGCGGTCGGTTCGTCCATGATCAAGACGCGCGCCTTGCGCGACAGGGCCTTGGCGATCTCGACCATCTGCTTGTCGGGGACCGAGATGCGGTTGACCGGCGTGCCCGGATCGACCCGGCACTGCAGCTGGCCCAACAGATCGGCCGTCTGCGCCCGCATCGCCTTGTGATCCAGCAGCAGCCCGCGCCGCAGTTCGCGGCCCAGAAAGACGTTCTGATCGACCGACAGGTGTTCGGCCAGGTTGAACTCCTGATGGATCATGATGATGCCCAGATCCTCGGCCTCGTCCGACCCGGCAAAGGTGATGGGCTTGCCCTGCCACGTCACCTGCCCGCCCGTGGGGTCCAGGTATCCGGCCAGGATCTTCATCGTCGTGGACTTGCCTGCGCCGTTCTCGCCGATCAGGGCGTGGACCTCTCCGGGATGCAGGGCGAAATCGACACCGTGCAGGATCTCGATGGGACCAAAGGACTTGGTGACGCCGTTCAGCGCCAGGATGGGATCGGTCATGGCGTCACCTGGACCCAGGCCACATCCGCCGCGTTCGACCGGATGCAGGCGTCGATGAACTGCAACCCCTCCAGCCCGTCGCGGATGCCGGGAAGGGTGTCGGGCATGGTGCCGCTGCGGATCGCCTGCGCGGCCTCGGCATAAAGGTTCGCGAACCCCTCCAAGTATCCTTCCGGATGGCCGGGGGGCACGCGGCTGCCGTCCTGGGTGCTGCCCGGCCCGGCGCGGCGCAGGATCTGCGCCGGCTTGCCGAAGGGGGTGTATCTCAGCGTCTCGGGCGTGTCGTGCTGCCATTCCAGGCCGCCCTTGTCGCCATAGACCCGCAGCCGCAGGCCGTTCTCCGTTCCCGGCGCCACCTGCGAGGCCCACAGCATCCCCTTGGCCCCCGACGCATAGCGCAGCAGGATGTGCGCGTTGTCGTCCAGCCTGCGGCCGGGGACGAAGCTGGTCAGGTCCGCGGCCAGCCGGTCGGGCAATTCGCCAGTAACGAACCGCGCCAACTGGAACGCATGCGTGCCGATGTCGCCGATCGCGCCGCCGGCGCCCGCGCGTTCCGGGTCGCCGCGCCATGCGGCCTGCTTGCTGTCCGTGTCCTGGGTCAGCCAATCCTGGGCGTATTCGACCTGGACCAGCCGCAGCGTGCCCAGATCGCCGCGCGCGATCATTGCCCGGGCCTGCCGGATCTGGGGATAGGCGGAATAGTTGTGCGTCAGGATGAACAGCGCATCGGACCGCCCGGCCACGTCGGCCAAGGCCTGCGCCTGATCCAGCGTCGCGGTCATCGGCTTGTCGCAGATGACATGGATGCCCTGTTCCAGAAAGGCGCGCGACACGGGTTCATGCAGGTGGTTCGGGGTGCAGACCGACACGGCCTCGATCCCGTCGGGACGGGCAGCCTCGTCACGTGCCATCTGGCGGAAATCGCCATAGCTGCGGGTGATGCCCAAGGCACGCGCACTCTCGGCCGCGCGCGTCTCGTCCGAGGACAGCGCGCCGGCGATCAGGTCGAACCGGCCATCCAGCCGCGCGGCGATGCGATGGACGTTGCCGATCATCGCCCCCTCGCCGCCCCCGACCATGCCCAGACGGATCGGGCGGTTCATCGGGACAGCCCCAGCATGCGGCGGTTGGCTTCCATGTCGGCACCCCCATCGGCGAAATCGTCAAAAGCGCGGTCGGTCACGCGGATGATGTGGTCGCGCACGAAGGCCGCCCCTTCGCGGGCGCCGTCCTCGGGGTGCTTGATGGCGCATTCCCATTCGACCACGGCCCAGCCGTCGAACCCCATCACCGCCAGCTTGGAAAAGATCGCGCCGAAATCGACCTGACCGTCGCCCAGGCTGCGGAAACGGCCGGCGCGCTGCGCCCAGGGCTGAAATCCACCATAAACGCCCTGCCGACCAGTCGGGTTGAATTCGGCGTCCTTGACATGGACCATGCCGATCCGGTCGGCATAGATGTCCAGGTTCTCAAGGTAATCAAGCTGCTGCAGCAGGTAGTGCGACGGATCATACAGCATCTTGGCCCGCGGATGCTGGTCCAGACGGTCCAGGAACATCTCGAAGGTGACGCCGTCGTGCAGGTCTTCTCCGGGATGGATCTCGAAGCAGATGTCGACACCGCGGCTGTCGGCATGGTCCAGGATCGGACGCCAGCGGGCGGCCAGTTCGTCGAATGCCGCCTCGACCAGGCCCGCGGGGCGCTGCGGCCAAGGATAGAAGTACGGCCAGGCCAGCGCGCCCGAGAACGCCGCCATCCGGTCAAGGCCAAGGTTGGCCGACGCATCGATGGTCTTGCGCATCTGGTCCACCGCCCACGCCTGACGGGCCGTCGGATTGCCCCGCAGCGTGGCCGGCGCGAACCCGTCGAACGCCTCGTCAAAGGCCGGATGGACGGCGACCAGCTGACCCTGGATATGGGCCGACAGTTCGGTGACGGCCAAACCGTTGGCCTGCCCCTTCAGATCGTCGCAATACGTGGTCGAGATCGCGGCCAGATCCAGGTCGATCAGTGCCTCCGCCCCCGACGGCACCTGCACGCCCAGATAGCCGCAATCGGCAGCCCATGCCGTGATCGCGCCAAAGCTGTCGAACGGTGCCTGCGGGCCCACGAATTGGGCCAGGAAAAGGCCGGGGCCCTTGATCGTCTTCATACATCCTCCCGGAACTTCCCCTCCGAAGTTCCCCTTGCCCGATTCCGCGTCATGTAATCGGTTTCATCTGACGTTCTCACAGGATGAAAAGGTTTACAACATCAATTTTTCCGCTAAGCCTGATGCTGTCCCGAACAAAGGTTTCTTGTGTCAGATCAATCGCGTCCACCCCGAATCCATGATGTCGCCAAGCTGGCGGGGGTGTCCGTGGCGACGGTCAGCCGGGCCATCTCGAACCCGTCGATCGTGTCGGAAACCACGCGCAAGGCAGTCGAGGCGGCGATCGCGCAGACCGGCTATACGCTGAACTTCACCGCCCGGAACCTGCGTCAGCAGCAGGTGGGCGGCGTGCTGGCGCTGGTGCCGAACCTGGCCAATCCGTTCTTCTCGCAGATCCTGTCGGGCATCTCCGAGGTGCTGCGCCGCCACAACCTCAGCCTTTTGGTGATGGACACGACCGCGGTGCCTGACCAGCCGGCGATGAAGGTGCTGGGCCCCTATCTGACGCGGTCGCGCTCGGACGGGGTGATCGTGCTGGACGGGCAGATGGAGCCGGGCCTGTTCGCCAGTCCCGGCTGTCCGCCCCTGGTGCAGGCCTGCGAATGGATCGACGGCCTGTCCGCCCCCCGCGTGCTGGCCGACAATGTCGAAGGGGGCCGCCTGGCCGCCCGGCATCTGACCGACCTGGGGCACCGCCGCATCCTGCACCTGACCGGGCCGCAGGGCAGTTCGCTGACCCTGTCGCGCCGCCAGGGCTTCCTGCAGGGTCTGGCGCAGGCGGGGCTGCCCGATCCCGACCCCGGGGACAGCATCACCGGTGATTTCACCGCCCGGTTCGGCCAGCAGATGGCCGCGCAGGTGCTGGCCATGCCCGACCGTCCCACCGCGGTCTTCTGCGACAACGACGAAATGGCGATCGGCCTGATGCACGGGCTGATCGTGGCCGGGCTGCGGGTGCCGCAGGACATCTCGGTCATGGGGTTCGACAACATCGAGATGGCGGCCTACAGCAGCCCCGGCCTGACCACGATCCGCCAGCACCGCGCCCGCCTTGGCCGGCGCGCCGCCGAAGTCCTGCTGGCCCGCATGCAGGGCCAGCAGGTCACCGACAGCATCACCCTCGGCGTCGATCTGGTGGTCCGTGCCAGCACCGGACAGGCGGCAAAAACGTGACTTGTTCCAGGGGGCGGGGATTAATATTGTAGGGTTGAACGTCGGGGACATGGCCCGCCGCAACAGGATGACGATGCCCGACCCCACGCTGCCCGAAGCCCTGCGCGCCCAGATCGCGCGGTCGCGGATCGCCATTTCCCTGGCGGCGGCGATGCCCGACATGCCGCTGTGCATGGTCAACGACGCCTTCTGCCGGCTGACCGGCTTTGACGCCGATGACAGCTTGGGCCGCAACTGCCGCTTTCTGCAATCCTCCGCAACGCCGCGGGACCAGATCGGCGCGATGTCGCGGTTCCTGGCCGACGATGCACAGGACGACGGGCGGTTCCCGGTTATGAACCGCACCCGCGATGGGCGGTCGTTCATGAACTTGGTGTTCATGTCCAAGCTGCGCGGCGGCGACGGCACGCTGCGTTTCGTGATCGGGTCGCAGTTCGACGTGACCGCATCCGATGCGGCAGGAACGATCGCGCGCGATGATGTGGCACTTAGCCGCAACATGGCGGACTTGCGCCGGGCCGCGGGACAGTTCGGACTGATCATGTCGGATTCCACGGGGCTGATCGCCCGTTCGATCAGCACGCTTGCAAGGATCACGTTGCGCGATGAATGACGCCTCGCCCGCACGCGCCACCACGCGTCCGCCCTTCGCCGTCGTCGGCATCGGCGCCTCTGCCGGGGGACTCGAGGCGCTGCACGACCTGCTGCGTGACGTCCGGCGCGAGGATCCGGCTGCCTATGTCGTCATCCAGCACCTGGACCCGACGCATGACAGCGTTCTGGCCGAACTGCTGGACCGGCGCACCGCGCTCAGCGTGCAGCAGGCGACCGACGGCACGGTGCTGCAGCCGGGTCATGTCTATACCATCCCCCCCGGCGCGCGGATGCTGATCAGCGACGGACGCCTGCACCTGACCGATTTCGACCAGCCGCGCGGGCTGCGCCGCCCGATCGACGACTTCTTCGAAAGCCTGGCGCATGACCGCGGCCCGGCCGCTGCCTGCGTGATCCTGTCGGGCACGGGGGCGGACGGCACGTTGGGGCTGCGCGCGGTCAAGGAACATGGCGGCATCTGCGTCATCCAGGAACCGCGTACCGCCCGGTATGACGGAATGCCCCTCTCGGCGCAGTCGACCGGGCTGGTGGACTATGTTCTGCCGCCGGAACGGATCGTGCCCGCCATCCTGCAGTTCTTCGACTCCAGCGAAACGCAGCAGGCCGACGACGCGATGCTGGCCGATGCGCGGCTGATCTGCCAACACCTGCTGGACCGGTGCGGGCACGATTTCTCGGGCTACAAGATGACGACGCTGGTGCGGCGCATCCGCCGGCGGCTGCAGGTCCTCAACATTGCCGGCACGCGCGACTATCTGCGCCATCTGCAGCGCCATCCCGACGAATGCGAGGCGCTGCTGAACGAGTTCCTGATCAACGTGACGCGGTTCTTCCGCGACCCCGAGATGTTCCAGGCCCTGCGCGAACAGGCGATCCGCCCGATGGTCGCGGCCGCCGACGGAGAGGAGCTGCGCGTCTGGGTCGCCGGCTGCTCATCCGGCGAGGAGGCCTACTCCGTCGCGATGCTGATCGATACGGAAATGCGCGCCGCCGGGTTGCGGCCCCGCTTCACCGTGTTCGCCAGCGACATCGACAAGAAGATGATCGAGATCGCCCGCGCCGGCACCTATCCGATCAGCGCCCTGGCCGACATCCCCGAGGAGATGCGCGCGGCCTATACCACACATCGCGACGCGCTGATGCAGATCACGCCGCAGCTGCGCGACCGGGTGCGTTTCTCGCTGCATTCGGTGCTGCGCGATCCGCCCTTTGCGCGGGTCGACCTGATCTCCTGCCGCAACCTGCTGATCTATCTGGACGAAGATCTGCAGTCTCAGGTGCTGCCGCTGTTCCACTATGCCCTGCGCCCCGGCGGCTACCTGTTCCTGGGCCCGTCCGAAGGGGTGCGTCGCGAATCCATGCACTTCACCGAGCTGGACCGCCCCGCGCGGCTGTTCCAGCGTGACGCGACGCCCGCGCGCCTGCCGCTGGACATGCCGTTCCTGCGGTCCGAGGGCGACCGCCCCTCCCCCGGCCCCCGCAGCCGCAAGGCCGAGGACGGCGCGGCCCGCGACGGGGCCCTTGCCGCACAGCGCAGGGTGCTGGACCGGTTCGCGCCCGCCTCGCTGCAGGTGTCCCCTGCGGGAGAGGTCCTGTGGACGGCGGGCAGGCTGGGCCGTTTCCTGGCCGTCGATCCGACCGCCAGAAAGCCGATCCTGGCACCGCAGATCGTGCATCCGGGCCTCAAGGAGGCGGTGACCGCCGCGCTGGACCAGGTGGCCGGAACGGGCCGCGCGGCCATCCTGCGCAACCTGCTGGCGCGGTCCGACCTGGGGGCGCAGCCGGTGACCCTGTTCGCGGAGCCTCTGCCCGACCGCAGCGTCCTGCTGGTGTTTCACGACGCGGGCGCACAGGCCCTGCCCGACACGCTGGACGAGACGGACGAGCTGAGCGTCACGGAATCCCGGTCGGACCTGCTGGAGGAGCAGCTGCGCCTGACGCGGATCGAGCTGCACGGCGCCGTCCAAGAGCTTGAGACCGCGAACGAGGAGCTGAAGAGCTCGAACGAAGAAATGATGTCGATGAACGAGGAGCTTCAGTCCACGAACGAGGAGCTGAGCACCGTCAACGACGAGCTGAAGTCCAAGATCGACGATCTGACGGCCGCCAACAGCGACCTGCAGAACTTCTTTTCCGCGACCAAGATCCCCCTGCTGGTGGTCGACCGCGACGTGCGGGTGCGCAACTTCACCGCCGCGGCGCTGCAGATCTTTCCGCTGCGCCGGTCCGATCACGGCCGCCCCCTGGCCGACGTGTCCAACGTCTTCGCCAGCGACGTCCTGCTGTCGATGGCGGCAGAGGTGGCCCGCCAGGGCGAGGCGCAGGGAACCGAGCTGGTCGAGGCCGGCGGCACCCGCGTCTGGCGCGTCGACGCCAAGCCCTATCGCGGCCCCGAGGGGCATCTGGACGGCGCCATGCTGGTCTTCGAGGACGTCACCGCGCTGCGCGACCTGCGCGTCGAGGTCGAGCGGCAGGAGGAGCGGCTGAACGCGGTGCGGTCCATGGCGCGGATCGCGGTCTGGCATTACGACGCCGCATCGCGGATGCTGACTATCGACGACAGCTCGGACCTGCTGGGCCTGGGCCAGACGGCGCAGCTGCCGCTGTCGGCCTTTGCGGCCCTGATCGCGCCCGCCGACCGTGACGGGCTGCTGGCCGACCTGCAGGCCTGCGCCGCGGGCACGGCCTTTCGGCGTGTCGTGTCGCCTTCGTCCGACGCACGCTCCGCCGTGCGGTTGGAGACGGCGGCCGCGCGGTTCGGGAGCGACGACGGCGATTGCCGCGTGCTGGGGGTCATGCTGGACGTGACCGCCGCGCAATCGGCCGCCACGCTGCGTGAAGCGGTGATTTCCGAGATGGACCACCGGGTCAAGAACCTGTTCACCCAGATCTCGGCGATGCTGCGGATGGCAGCCCGCGAGACCGACGACGCCCAGACCGTGGTCGAGGAGGTCTCCGCCCGGATCAATGCGCTGGCCAGCTCTCATGGACTGACCACGGCGCGGGGCACCAAATCGCAGCTGCCCCTGGCCGACCTGATCGCGACCACGCTGGCGCCCTATGACGGTGCGCGGATCGACAGCGGCGGTGACGACCTGACCATCCCGGCCCGCCTGGTGGTCCCGATGTCGCTGATCCTGCACGAACTGGCCACGAACGCGTTCAAGTACGGCGTCCTGGGGCCGGTCGACGGTGCGTTGCAGATCACGTGGCGACGCGATGGCGACGGGGCGGTGCTGGACTGGACCGAACGCTATGACGCGCCGCGGGCGCAGGACGAACCCGATGCGGGCTTCGGCTCGATCCTGCTGGAGGGGGCGACATCGCAGATCGACGGCACGTTGCAGGTGACGCTGGACGCGGACAGCCGCCGCACCCGCCTGACCTTCTAGGTCAGCAGCGCGCCGACCTGCCGCATCTGCTGGCGCAGCATGTCGGGAATGTCGGATTCGGTCATCGTCTCGTCCCCCGCCCAGGTGCGCACGGCATGCGACAGCGCGTGGGTCGCCAGTTCGGCGATCAGCATCGCCTCGGCCTGGCGGTCGGGGCCCAGGCGGGCGTGCAGCAGCCCGCCGATCGTCAGGGCGATGTTGTCCATCGAATTGCGGAACACGGCCATCAGCTCGGGGGTGGTGTCCCAGACCTGTTCGATCATGCGGACGACCTGGCGGTCCAGGTCCTTCAGTTCCAGCATCCGTCCCAGCAACAGCGCCAGATCGTCGATCAGTGCCCCCTTGGACGTCACGATCCAATCGGCCGTGCAGGGTTCCAGCTGCGGCGGCATGCCCAGGACCGCAGCCTGCTTGTTGGCGTAATAGTTGAAGAAGGTGCGCGGACTAATCCCTGCCTCGGCGGCGATGGAATCGGTGGTGACCGCCGCATAGCCCGACCGGATGCTCAACCGCAGCGCGGCCAGCTGGATCTCTCGGGCGGTCTGCTGGCGGCGGCGGTCGCGCAGGTTGCTGGTCATTTTCGGGGCAGTCTCCTCGTGCAGTCGAAGCAAACATTGCATAGTCCGCAAAAACATGCAATCAGCGCGCAACAGTGACGCCCCGTCGGGTGCTTATCCAGGACAAAGATGATGCCGAAACACAGCCTTGCGACCGGCGCCGCCATGGTCGCCGCGATTCTGTCCACCTCCGCGGCCTGGGCGCAGGCGCCCGAAGGGATGCCGCCCAAGCAAGTGGGCGTCATGCAGGTGGCGGTTCAGGACGTTCCGCGAATCGTGACCCTGCCCGGTCGCGCGGTCGCGGTGTCGGAGACCGCCATCCGCCCCCGCGTCGGCGGCATCGTGACCGAGATCCTTTACGATCCCGGCGCTGCGATCGAGGCGGGCACCCCGATGTTCCGCATCGAGGACACCACCTATCAGGCGAACCTGGCCAGTGCCGAGGCGCAGGTCGCCTCTGCCCGCGCCCAGGTGACGCAGTCGCAGTCGTCCTTTGACCGTACCCAACAGCTACTAGGGTCTGGGACGACCCAGGCCCAGGTCGAACAGGCCCAGGCCACGCTGGACCAGGCGACCGCCGCGCTGCAATCGGCCGAGGCCGACCTGACGCTGGCACAGGCCGAACTGGGCTGGACCACGGTCACCAGCCCCCTGTCGGGCATCGCCAGCGTGTCGGCGGCATCGGTGGGCGATCTGGTGACCGCCGGACAGGCCGACGCCATGGCTACCGTCACCCAGCTGGACCCGATCGAGGTCGACATGTACGAACCTTCGTCGCGCTTCCTCAGCGTGCTGGACGACATCAACGACGGCAACCTGCGCCTGAACGACGAACTGGCCGCGACCCTGACGCTGGAGAACGGCCGTGAATACCAGGCGGTTGGCCAGCTGGTCGCGCCCGGCGTGACCGTGTCGACCTCGACCGGGTCGATCGACACGCGGTTCCGGTTCGACAATCCCGACAACCTGCTGCTGCCGGGCATGTTCCTGCGCGGGCAGGTCGATCTGGGCGTGACCTCGGCGATCCTGGTGTCGCAGTCGTCGGCCACGCGTGACAAGGTCGGCACCCTGACGGCCTGGGTCGTCGAGGATGGCAAGGTCAGCCAGCGCCAGCTGACCGAGGACGGCACCTACAAGCACCAGTGGATCGTCACAGACGGCATCGAGGATGGCGAGACACTGGTCGTCGACGGCCTGACCGGGCTGGCCGAGGGCATGGAGGTCGTCACCGTCCCCGTGACCATCGACGAGACCGGCGTCGTGCGCGAACAGGCCCCCGCCCAAGGCGCCCCCGCCGATGCAGCCTCTGCCGATGCAGCCCCCACGGATGCGGCCTCCGCCGACACGGCCCCCGACGCAGCCGCGGCCGACGCGGGAACCGACACCGGCCCCGCCGACGCAGCCCCCGCGGAGGCGGATGCCGCCCCCGCCGGCGCGACGGAGTAATCGCGCATGGCACGTTTCTTCATTCACCGGCCCGTCTTTGCATGGGTGATCGCCCTGATCACCATGCTGGTCGGCGCGCTTGGCCTGAACAGCCTGGCCATCGAACAGTATCCCCAGATCGCACCCACGACGGTGCAGGTCCGGGCCACCTATAACGGCGCCTCGGCCGAGATCGTCGAATCCTCGGTCACCACGGTGATCGAGGACGCGATGACCGGCATCGACGGCCTGACCTACATGACGTCGAATTCGACGCCGGGGTCGGCATCGGTCGCGCTGACCTTCGACGACACCGTCGACCCCGAGATCGCCCAGGTCCAGGTGCAGAACAAGCTGCAGCTGGTCACGTCGCAGCTGCCCGACGTGGTGCAGCAGCAGGGCGTGCAGGTCGAACGCTCGACCAGCTCGATCCTGCTGGTGGCGGCGCTGACGGCGGAAGAGGGCACCTATACCACCGTCCAGCTGGGCGACCTGATCTCGCAGTTCATCGAGGATCCGGTCAAGCGCACGCCGGGCGTCGGGTCGATCAACACCTTCGGCTCGGGCTATGCGATGCGGGTCTGGATGGACCCGATGAAGATGGTCCAGTACAGCGTCACGCCCGCCGACGTCACCGCGGCCGTGGCCGCGCAGAACACCAACGTCACCGTGGGCGACCTGGGCGCGCAGCCCGCCGCCGAGGGCCAGCGGCTGACCGTGTCGGTCACCGCGCAGTCGCAGCTGTCGACGGTCGAGGAGTTCGAGAGCATCCTGCTGCGCGTCGATCCCGACGGATCGACGGTCTTTCTGGGCGACGTCGCCCGGATCGAGATCGGTCAGGAAAGCTATGGCGGCAGCTCGCGCTATAACGGTAACCCGGCCGCGGCCGTCGCCGTGAACCTGGCGACCGGCGCGAACGCCGTGTCGACCGCCGCCGCCGTGCGCGACACCATCGACGGCCTTGCCGACGCCCTGCCCGCGGGGGTCGAGATCACCTATCCCTATGACACCTCTCCGTTTGTGGAAAAGTCGATCAGCCAGGTCTACAAGACTCTGGCCGAGGCCGTGCTGCTGGTGTTCCTGGTGATCCTGGTCTTCCTGCAAAGCTGGCGGGCGACGATCATCCCGGTGGTGGCGATCCCCGTCGTGCTGCTGGGCACCTTCGCCGTGCTGGCGGTGGCGGGCTTCTCGATCAACACGTTGACGATGTTCGCGCTGGTGCTGGCCATCGGCCTTCTGGTCGACGACGCCATCGTGGTCGTGGAGAACGTCGAGCGGGTGATGGAGGAAGAGGGCCTGGGCCCCGTCGAGGCCACCGAAAAGAGCATGGACGAGATCACCTCGGCGCTGGTCGGCATCGTGCTGGTCCTGTCGGCGGTATTCCTGCCGATGGCGTTCCAGACCGGCGCCACCGGGGTCATCTATCGCCAGTTCTCGATCACCATCATCACCGCGATGATCCTGTCGCTGGGCGTGGCCGTGATCCTGACCCCCGCCATGTGCGCAAGCCTGCTCAAGGCGCGCAAGCATGGCCAGGGCGGCATCGCCCCCGCCCGCTGGTTCAACCGCAACCTGGACCGGACCACGACCGGCTATGTCGGCATCGTCACGCGGCTGGTGAAGCGCCCGCTGCGGATGCTGATCGTCCTGGTCGCGATCGGATTCGGCGTGATGACGCTGTTCGACCGCCTGCCCGGGTCGTTCCTGCCCGACGAGGATCAGGGCGTCGCCCTGGCCATCATCCAGGGCCCGGACGGATCGACCACCCAGCAGACGCAGGCCCTGGTCGAGAAGGTTGAACAGTACCTGCTGACCCAGGAAACCGACACGGTGGAATCGGTCTTTGCCGCGCTTGGCTTCAGCTTCGGCGGGACCGGGCAAAGCAACGCGCTGGTCTTCATCAAGCTGCGCGACTATGCCGAACGCGACGGGTTCGACATCGCGTCGCTGGTGAACCGGGCGAACGGCTATTTCTTCACCACCAACCGCCAGGGCCAGATCTTTGCCCTGCAGCCGCCCGCGATCCAGGGCCTGGGCACGTCCTCCGGCTTTACCATGTACCTGGTGGACCAGACGGGTCAGGGCCAGGACGCGCTGGCCGCCGCCGCCAACCAGCTTGTCGCGGATGCGCAGGCGGGTGGCCAGGTCACCAACCTGCGCGGCAACGAGACCGCGAACACCCAGACCGCCCTCCGCCTGGACATCGATCAGCAGAAGGCCGCGGCCTTTGGGCTGAACATCGGTGACGTGAACGCGATGCTGTCGGTGATCTTTGCAGGGCGCGACGTGAACGACTTTGCGCTTGGCAACGACCTGCGGCCCGTGGTGGTCCAGGGCGAGGCCGCAAGCCGCAGTCAGCCCGAGGACATCGAACGCTGGTATGCCCGCAACAGCCAGGGGGAAATGGTGTCCTTTGGCGCCTTCGCCGATCAAAGCTGGCAGCAGGAACCGCAATCGCTGGCGCGTTTCGGCGGCACACGGGCGCTGGAGCTCAGCGGGGCGGCCGTTCCCGGCCTGTCCTCGGGCGAGGCGATGGACGTGATGGAACAGATGGTGGCGGACATGGACGGCGGCTATGGCACCGCATGGACTGGGCTGTCGTTCCAGGAACGGCTGTCGGGCAACCAGGCGCCGCTTCTGTTCGCGCTGTCGGCGCTGGTCGTGTTCCTGTCGCTGGCCGCGCTGTACGAAAGCTGGTCGGTGCCGCTGGCGGTCATGCTGACCGTCCCGGTGGGCATCCTGGGCGCCCTGGCGGCCGCGCTGTTCTTCGGACAGTCGAACGACGTGTACTTCAAGGTGGGTCTGCTGACGACCATCGGGCTTGCCGCCCGAAACGCCATCCTGATCGTCGAATTCGCCGAGGCGCAGGTCAAGGAGGGCAAGACCGTGGTCGAGGCCGCCCTGATCGCATCGCGCCAGCGTCTGCGTCCGATCCTGATGACCACGTTCGCGTTCATGCTGGGCGTGCTGCCG
Organism: Paracoccus marcusii; assembly: GCF_028621715.1. Taxonomy (NCBI): domain Bacteria; kingdom Pseudomonadati; phylum Pseudomonadota; class Alphaproteobacteria; order Rhodobacterales; family Paracoccaceae; genus Paracoccus; species Paracoccus marcusii. Next base: position 52,416 of record NZ_CP117466.1, read on the forward strand.
CTGGCCATCGCGTCGGGCGCCGGTGCGGGGGCGCAGAACTCGATCGGCATCGGCGTTCTGGGCGGCATGGCTTCCTCTGCCGTCATCGGGATCTTCCTGGTGCCGGTCTTCTATGTGGCCGTGCTCAAGATCCGGTCGCTGCTGTCGCGCAAGAAGGAAAAGACCTCGTGACGTTTCCCCGTATGACCCGCGCGACGCTGTCGCTGACGGCGCTGTTGATGATCTCCGCCTGCGCGGCGGTGGGGCCAGACCCCACCGCCCTGCCCGACACCCGCGTCCAGGGCGCCTTCGCCGAAGGCGGCGGCGGCCCCGTGGGCCAGGTCGGCACCACGGCCTTCTGGTCGGGCTATCAGGACCGCACCCTGTCGCGGCTGATCGCGGGCGGGCTGGACACCAGCCTGGACATCATCACCGCCAACGAACGCATCCGTGCCGCAGCGGCCGACCTTCAGGCGACCCAGCCCCTGGCGGCCCAGATCAGCGGAGAGCCCGCATCGGCCAGCCGCGTGCGGTCGGGCGGCGACGGTCAGGCGACCGGCTATACCAGCAGTGCCAACCTGTCGGCGGGCTTCGTGTTCGACCTGTTCGGGGGCGCGCGCCGTGCCCGCGAAGGGGCCGCTGCGGGCGTCGCATCGGCCGAGGCGCAGGCGCAGGTCACCCGGCTGGCATGGCTGGCCGAGGTCATCAGCGCCTATTCCGACGCGCGCTACAACCAGCAGGCGCTGGCTCTGACCCGCGACACGATCGAGGCGCGCCAGGCCACCCTGCGCGTCACCCGCGACAGCCAGGCCCTGGGTCTTGCCACCGATTTCGACATCGCCCAGACCGAGGCTCTGCTGCAGACCGCGCAGGCCGACCTTCCCGCCTTCGAGGCGCAATTCAACGCGCAGGTCTATCGCCTGTCGACGCTGCTGAACCAGCAGGCCGGGCCGCTGATGTCGCAGATGCAGGGCGGATCGGGCGCGCTGCGCATCCCGCCCGGCCCCGGCACCGGGGTACCGGCCGAACTGCTGCGTAACCGTCCAGACGTGCGCGCGGCCCAGCAGGATCTGGTGCAGGCGCTGGCGGCGGTGGGGGTCGCGACGGCGGACATGCTGCCCTCGCTGTCACTGACGGGGACGGTCAGCGACACGGGCGGTGCGACGGGCTGGGGCTTTGGCCCGCGCATCAGCCTGCCGGTGGCCAACCAGGGCATCCTGGGCGCAACCCGCACCCGCCGCGTGTCCGAGGCGCGCCAAGCCGATCTGGCATGGCGCAGCCAAGTCGCGGCCTCGGTCGAGGATGTGCAGACCAGCCAGTCGAACCTGCGCCGCCTGCGCCAGCGCGTCGATGCGCTGGACCGCGCGGCGGCGAGCTATGACCGGGCCTATGCCTTGGCGCGCACGAACTTCGAGGCGGGCGCCCTGCCGCTGGTCGATCTGCTGGACGCCGACCGCCAGCGTGCGGCGGCACGCCTGCAGGCCGCATCGGCCCGCAACGACGCCGCCAAGGAATGGGCCGCACTGCAGATCGCGACCGGTGCGGGGGCCGCCGTGGCGCGGATCGCCGACTAATCCTGGGGCGGCAGCAGGTCGCTGCCGCCGCTTTCGTCCTTCAGCGCGATGCCCGTCGCGCCGATCCGACGCCCCTGCATCACCAGCCAGGCCAGCCGTTCGGCGGCGGCCTGATGGGACAGCCCCCCGTTCGGATGAATGTTTGACACGCAGTTGCGCGCGTTGTCGCGCAGCCCGATCCGGGGCGCATGGGTCAGATAGGCGCCAAGGCTGTCGGCCACCGACAGTCCGGGCCGTTCGCCGATCAGCATCAGCACCATGCCCGCCCCCGTGGCCGCCCCGATCGCATCGCCCAAGGCCACCCGCGCGCCCTGCGCCAGAATCACCGGACGCCCCGCCAGTTCCGGCAGGCAGGCGAGCAGCGCCCGCACCACGCCCGCGGCCTGCGCCATGACCGCGGGCGCGGACAGCCCGTCCCCGATCACCACCTGCAGCGGCGCGTCCAGCCGGGCCAGGTCATGGGGCGCCAGCTGCCGCCCCAGGTCTGGGCGGCGCAGATAGGTGGCGCGGTCGGTCGCCATGCTGTCCACCCGCAGCACCGGCAGCGGGTCAAGGTCCCGCGTCAGCGCGTCCCAATCCACCTGCCCGTGGATCGCATCGCGCGCCGCCGCGTGGTCCTGCTGAAACCGCAGCAGGTCCGGCAGGGCGGTCGGCCCGGCCCCCGCCTGCAGCCGCACCCGCGCCGGAGTCAGGGCGGACAGGCGGCGCAGGTCCGGCGCGCTCATGCGGACAGCCCCAGGCGGCGGGCCATCGCGCCGGTATCGGGCAATGCCCCACCCGCAAGGCCGAACGCATCCAGCCAGGCCGCGAATTCGGGTGCCGGGGTCAGGCCGGTGGTTTCGCGCAGATAGGCGATGTCCTCGAATGCCAGGCTTTGATAGCCCAGCATCACGTCGTCGGCGCCCGGCACGGCGATCACGAAATTGACCCCCGCCTGCGCCAGCAGCGTCGACAGCGTGTCCATGTCGTCCTGGTCGGCCTCGACATGGTTGGTATAGCAGACATCGACCCCCATCGGCAGGCCCAGCAGCTTGCCGCAGAAATGATCCTCCAGCCCCGCACGGATGATCTGCTTGCCGTCGAACAGGTATTCCGGCCCGATGAAGCCCACGACAGTATTGACCAGCAGCGGCGCATAGGCGCGGGCGACGCCCTGGGCGCGGGCCTCCATCGTCTGCTGATCGACACCGTGATGGGCGTCGGCCGACAGGGCGGACCCCTGCCCCGTCTCGAAATACATCACGTTCTGGCCGACCGTGCCCCGCCCCGCCGCCAGTCCCGCCTGATGGGCCTCCTCCAGCATCGACAGGGTGATGCCGAAACCTTCGTTGGCAGCCTGGCTGCCCGCGACCGACTGGAAGATCAGGTCCACGGGCGCGCCCCGCTCCAGCAGGGTCAGGGCGTTGGTCACATGGGTCAGCACGCAGGTCTGCGTGGGGATGTCCAGCGCCTGGCGCATCTCGTCCAGGGCGGTCAGCAGGGCGTGGCAGTTGGCCAGGTTGTCCGACGCCGGGTTGATCCCGATCACTGCGTCGCCCGCCCCCTGCAGCAGCCCGTCCAGCACCGCGACCGCGATGCCGCGCGGGTCATCCGCCGGATGATTGGGCTGCAGCCGCGAGGCCAGCACCCCCGCCCCGCCAATGGTGTTCCGGAATGCCGTGACGACCCGCACCTTGCGCGCCACGCGGATCAGGTCTTGGTTGCGCATCAGCTTGCTGACCGCGGCCACCATCTCCGGCGTCAGGCCGGGGGCGACGGCGGCCAGGGCCGCACCGTCCGTGGCGGGTGACAGCAGCCAGTCGCGCAGATCGCCCACGGTCATCGACGCGACCGGCGCAAAGGCCGCGCGGTCGTGGCCATCGATGATCAGGCGTGTGACCTCGTCATCCTCATAGGCAACCAGCGCATCGGAGAGGAACGTGGACAGTGGCAGGTCCATCAGCACGCGCCGCGCCGCCACGCGTTCCAGCGCGCTGCCCGCCGCGATCCCGGCCAGCTGATCGCCCGACCGTTCCGGCGAGGCCGCGGCCATCACCGCAGCCAGGCTGTCAAAGCGAAATCTGTGGTCGCGCGCTGTGGCGGCATACGTGGCCATGACCATCCCCGGTTGTCGGGGGACAGAATGACCCGATCGGCATCGGGGTCAAGGCATCGATGAAAGGGGGGGGGGGTTGGTGCGGCCGAGAAGACTCGAACTTCCACTCCGGTTAAGGAACAGCGACCTCAACGCTGCGCGTCTACCAATTCCGCCACGGCCGCATCCGGGCAGTGCGCGCCTGATAGCCGAGGCAGATTGCAAAGAAAAGCGGTTTCTGCGGATGCCGACGGATGTTGACGGGGACGGACGAAGAGGCCACATCGCAACCATGGTTGAATGGATCATCAGCAGCGGCCTGACCGCGCATGCCGACGCCGTGGCCCTGATGGAGGATCGCGTGGCGCAGATCCATGCAGGCCAGGCCCCCGAGGCCGTCTGGCTGGTCGAACACCCGCCCCTGTACACGGCCGGGACCAGCGCCCGCCCCCAGGACCTGCTGGACGCGCGCTTTCCGGTGCACCAGACCGGGCGGGGCGGTCAGTACACCTATCACGGGCCGGGCCAGCGCGTGGCCTATGTCATGCTGGACCTGAACCGGCGCGGCCGCGACGTGCGCGCCTTTGTCGGACAGCTGGAGGGGTGGGTGATCGACGCGCTTGCCAGCTTCGGCGTGTCAGGCCAGATCCGCGAGGGGCGCGTGGGCGTCTGGGTGCCGCGTCCCGACAAGCCCCCCCTGCCCGATGGCCAGATGCGCGAGGACAAGATCGCCGCCATCGGCGTCAAGCTGCGCCGATGGGTCAGCTTTCACGGCATCGCCGTCAACGTGGACCCCGACCTGTCGCATTACGGCGGAATCGTGCCCTGCGGGATCAGCGGGCACGGCGTGACCTCGCTGGTCGATCTGGGGCTGCCGGTGGGGATGGCCGATCTGGACGTGGCGCTGCGCCAGGGTTTTGCGCGCACATTCGGCTAGGCCGGCGATCAATTCTTTCAATGCGACCTTTCGATGGCTGGATTTCCGGGGCGCGTTGGTCCTACGGTGCTCTTCGGGAGACCACGGCCCCTCCAGGGCCCAGCGAGGAACTACGCATGAAATCAGCCATTGTCGGCGCCCTGTTGGGCGCGACCCTAGCCATCCCCGCCGTCGCGCAGGAAGCGGGCGACGCCGCCGCGGGCGAGGGCGAATTCCGCAAATGCCGCGCCTGCCACATGATCCAGGACGACAGCGGGACCGACATCGTCAAGGGCGGGGCCACCGGTCCCAACCTGTGGAACATCGTCGGCGCGCCCATCGCCCACATGGAAGGCTTCAACTATGGCGACGGCCTGCTGGCCGCCAAGGAAGCCAACCCGGACATGGTCTGGACCGAGGAGGAGCTGGTCGCCTACGTGACCGATCCGACGGCCTGGGTGAAGGAAAAGTCGGGCGACGATTCGGCCCGCAGCAAGATGACCTTCAAGCTGAACCGCAACCAGGCGGACGTCGCGGCCTATCTGGCCTCGGTTTCGCCGGACGCGCCCGCCGAATGATCCTCTGACGCGGCACCGTGCCGCCTTGGCGCCCCGGCCGGGTTTTTCGGACCCGGCCGGGGCGTTTGCCTCCGGGGCCACTGTGACGCATTGCCCGGTGCCCGCAGGTGGTCTAAAGAATGCGTGATAATGACGGTCGACAGGCCGGATCGACGACATCTTGAGGGAGTTCGGGTATGGCAGACGCAGCCGCACACGGCCACGACGACCATCATGACACACGCGGGTTCTTCACCCGCTGGTTCATGTCCACCAATCACAAAGACATTGGTATTCTTTACCTTTTCACCGCCGGCCTGGCCGGCCTGATCTCGGTCAGCTTCACCGTCTACATGCGGATGGAACTGCACGAGCCGGGTGTGCAGTACATGTGCATGGAAGGCGCGCGATTCTTTGCGAATGCCGCGGCCGAATGCACCCCCAACGGTCACCTGTGGAACGTCATGATCACGTATCATGGCGTGCTGATGATGTTCTTCGTCGTCATTCCGGCGCTGTTCGGCGGTTTCGGCAACTACTTCATGCCGCTGCAGATCGGTGCACCGGACATGAGCTTCCCGCGGATGAACAACCTCAGCTACTGGCTCTATGTCGCGGGCCTGCTGCTGGGCATCGCCTCGCTGCTGGCACCGGGCGGCAACCAGCAGCCCGGTTCGGGCATCGGCTGGGTGCTGTACCCGCCGCTGTCGACGACCGAGGGCGGCTATTCGACCGACCTCGCGATCTTCGCGGTTCACGTCTCGGGCGCCTCGTCGATCGTCGGTGCCATCAACATCATCACCACCTTCCTGAACATGCGCGCCCCCGGCATGACGCTGTTCAAGGTGCCGCTGTTCGCCTGGTCGGTGTTCATCACCGCCTGGCTGATCCTGCTGGCCCTGCCCGTCCTGGCCGGCGCCATCACCATGCTGCTGATGGACCGCAACTTCGGCACGAACTTCTTCAACCCGGCCGGCGGCGGTGACCCGGTGCTGTACCAGCACATCCTGTGGTTCTTCGGCCACCCGGAAGTGTACATCATCATCCTGCCCGGCTTCGGCATCATCAGCCACGTCATCGCGACCTTCTCGCGCAAGCCGATCTTCGGCTACCTGCCGATGGTACTGGCGATGGCCGCGATCGGGATCCTGGGCTTCGTCGTCTGGGCGCACCACATGTACACCGTCGGCATGTCGCTGACCCAGCAGAGCTACTTCATGCTGGCCACGATGACGATCGCCGTGCCTACGGGCATCAAGGTCTTCTCGTGGATCGCGACGATGTGGGGCGGCTCGGTCGAGTTCAAGACGCCGATGCTCTGGGCCTTCGGCTTCCTGTTCCTGTTCACCGTCGGCGGCGTGACCGGCGTGGTGCTGAGCCAAGCGCCGCTGGACCGCGTGTATCACGACACCTACTATGTCGTGGCGCACTTCCACTATGTGATGTCGCTCGGCGCGGTCTTCGCGATCTTTGCGGGCATCTACTACTGGATCGGCAAGATGTCGGGTCGCCAGTACCCGGAATGGGCCGGCAAGCTGCACTTCTGGGCGATGTTCATCGGTGCGAACCTGACCTTCTTCCCCCAGCACTTCCTGGGCCGTCAGGGCATGCCCCGCCGCTATATCGACTATCCGGTGGAATACGCCTTCTGGAACGCGATCAGCTCGTGGGGCGCCTATCTGTCCTTCGCGTCGTTCATCTTCTTCATCGGCGTGATGTTCTACACCCTGTTCGCCGGCAAGCGCGTCACCCAGAACAACTACTGGAACGAGTACGCCGACACGCTGGAATGGACCCTGCCCTCGCCCCCGCCCGAGCACACGTTCGAGCAGCTGCCCAAGCGCGAGGACTGGGACCGCAGCCCGGCCCACTGAGGCACATCCCTCGATGCCCTATCGTTGGACAGAAACGGCCCCGGACACGTCCGGGGCCTTTTTGCAAACCGTGACCCTGTGGCCGCACCGATCGCTGCCCAAACGGGGCTTCGTGTGGTTCATCGGAACGACGGCCACGCTGCTGCTGCTACCGATTCTGGCGGTTCTGGGGACGCAGGTGCTGTGGGGGCTGCTGCCCTTCATGATGCTGACGGTGGGGGGCGTGTGGATCGCCCTGCACCAGACCTATCGCACCGGACAGACGCGCGAGGAGCTGGTCATGGACCGCAGCCGCCTGCAGATCCGGCGCAACGATCCGGGACGTCCAGAGCGCCTGTGGCAGACCAACAGCTATTGGGTGCGCCCGGGCCTGCGCAATGGCCCGGTCGAGGCCTATCTGACCCTGTCCGACGGCCAGCGCGAGATCGAGCTGGGCGCGTTCCTGACCCCCGATGAACGCCGCGACCTGTGCGACGAGCTGATGCGGCGGCTGGCGCGGCTGCGCTAGTCGTCGTCGGCGCGGTCCGGCAGGTCGTCGTGGTCGGTCTTGGCAAAGTCTTCCAACTCTGCCTCGGTCATGCTGTGATACATGTCCTTGGACGCGCCCTGTAGGTCGCCGACCTTCGTCTCGCCGCGCTTGGCGGACAGGGCGGCGCCTGCGGCGCGTTGCTGGGCTTTGGATCGTGCGGGCATGGGGTCACCTCCTGCCCGCACAACGCGTGACGCGACGCGCGGGTTTCAGGCCAGCAGGCGCGCCTTGACGGCCGGACCCACCGCACCGAAATCCATCTGGCCGGCATGGCGCTCCTTCAGCGCGGCCATCACGCGACCCATGTCGCGGATGCCCTCGGCACCCAGATCGACGATGGCCGCGTCGATCGCGGCGGTCGTCTCGACGCTGTTCATCTGGCGCGGCAGGAACTCCTGGATCACGCCGATCTCGTCTTCCTCCTTGGCGGCCAGCTCCAGACGGCCGCCCTCCTCATAGGCCTTGGCCGATTCCTGGCGCTGCTTGACCATGCGCGACAGGATCATGACCAGGTCGCCCTCGGTCAGGGTGCCGTCGGTGTCCCCGCTGCGCGCGGCGATCTCGCGGTCCTTGACGGCGGCGGCGATCAGGCGCAGCGTCGACAGCCGGGCGCTGTCGCGGGCCTTCATCGCCTCTTTGGTGGCGGCTTGCAGCTTGGCGCGCAGATCCATCTTCGTCTCCAACCCAAGGCGCGGGATGCGCCCGAAAGAACCGCATCTAGCCCCCCGGCGCCTGCGTTTCAAGCGCGGCTCCCCGGCCGCTGCGGGTTGACCTTGGGGCGTCCGCCCCCTATTCACCGGCTGATTTCATTCCAGAGGTGCCGACATGGCTGCTAAACCGACCGCCTGCCTGGCGCTTGCCGACGGGACCGTCTTCTATGGCATGGGCTTTGGCGCCCCCGGCGAGGTCGTCGCCGAGCTGGTCTTCAACACCGCGATGACCGGCTATCAGGAGATCATGACCGATCCGTCCTATGCCAGCCAGGTCGTGACCTTCACCTTTCCCCATATCGGCAATACCGGCGTCACGCCGGAGGATGACGAGGCGCCCGATCCTGTCGCCAGCGGTATCGTCGTGCGGTGGGACCCGACCGAGCCGTCGAACTGGCGCAGCACGTCCGAACTGACCGACTGGATGGCCCGCCGTGGCCGCATCGGCATCGGCGGCGTGGACACCCGTCGCCTGACCCGCGCGATCCGTCAGCAGGGTGCACCCCACGTCGTCCTGGCGCATGATCCCGACGGCAATTTCGACATCGAGGCGATGATCGCCCGCGCCCGCGACTGGCAGGGCCTGGTCGGCCTGGATCTGGCCCGCGGCGTCAGCTGCGCCCAAAGCTATCGGTGGGATCAGGGGTCGTGGGAATGGGGCACAGGCTTCGGCACCGCACCCGGCGACAAGCCGTTCAAGGTCGTGGCGCTGGATTACGGTGCGAAACGCAACATCCTGCGCTCTCTGGTGGCCCATGGCGCCGATGTCACCGTCCTGCCCGCCACCGCCACCGCCGAGGAGGTGATGGCGCACGAGCCCGAGGGCGTCTTCCTGTCGAACGGCCCCGGCGATCCGGCGGCCACGGGGGAATATGCCGTCCCGATGATCAAGGACCTGCTGGGCCGCGACATGCCGATCTTCGGCATCTGCCTGGGTCACCAGATGCTGGCGCTGGCGCTCGGGGCCAAGACGGTCAAGATGGGCCATGGCCATCACGGCGCAAACCACCCCGTGCGCGACGTCGAGACCGGCAAGGTCGAGATCACCTCGATGAACCACGGTTTCGCCGTCGATTCGCAAAGCCTGCCGGTCGGCGTGATCGAGACCCATGTCAGCCTGTTCGACGGCAGCAACTGCGGCATCCGCATGCAGGACAAGCCGGTCTTTTCCGTTCAGCACCACCCGGAGGCCTCGCCCGGTCCCCAGGACAGCCTGTACCTGTTCAAGCGGTTCACCGATTCGATGCGCGCGCGCCGCGCGTGATGACGAATTCGTCCCGTGCGACCGGATTTTGCCGGTCGCGCGGGATCGCTTAATCTTCTGTTAACGCATCATGTGCCAAGACGGGTCGATCCTGATGGGAAACGACCATGGCGCAGCCTGCCCCCCTGCCCCGGCCTGCCAACCTGCCCGATCCGGCCACCGCCGGCAGCGCGGTCCTGTGCGGGCCGACGCTGGCACCGCGCGACCGCCGGTCGCTTGGGCAGATCCTGCTGGAAGACGGGGCGGTCGATGCGGGGGACCTGCTCAAGGCGACGGTGATCCAGCAAAAGCTGCGCCTGCGGCTGGACCAGGTATTGCTGGCCCAGGGGATGGTTCAGCCCGCCGCCTTGGCCCGCGCGCTGTCGCGGCAGTGGCGCACCACCGCCATCGACCCCGACGTGACGCCCGCCGACCCGCGGCTGATCGACGACGCGGGGGCCGGGTTCTGCCTGACGCACGGGCTGCTACCCTGGCGGCGAATCGGCGGGGTCACCTGGATCGCGACGGCGCGGCCCGATGATTTCGCGGCCGTGCTGCCCCTGCTACCGCGCCAGTTCGGCCAGGTCCGCATGTTGCTGTGCAGTGCGGACCAGGCCCAGGGCGGTGTGCTGAACTCCCGCCGGACCCGCCTGATCCGCGAGGCGGAGACGCGCGTCCCCGCCATCGAAAGCTGTCGCACGCAGGACCAGGCCCGGACGGCACGCCTGGCGATCGCGGCGCTGGCCCTAACCGCGGCCGGCCTGATCCTGGTCCCGACGCTGATCGTGGGGCTGCTGACCTCCTGGGCGGTGCTGACCCTGCTGACGCAGAGCGGGCTGAAGCTGGCGTCGTTCCTGGCGGCGCGGCGGGCGCTGCGCGAGCAGGATGCCCATGCGCTGGCCATCCGACAGGGTCATCCCATCCCCCCGCTGATGGAGGCCGCGCTGCCGCTGATCTCGGTCATGGTGCCGCTGTTTCACGAAAAGGACGTCGCGGGCAAGCTGGTCGCACGGCTGGCGCGGCTGGACTATCCGCGGGAACTGACCGACATCCTGCTGGTGATCGAGGCCAGCGACGAGATCACCGAGGGCGCGCTGGACGGCGTGCGCCTGCCGCATTGGATCCGCGTCGTGCGGGTGCCCGACGGGCCGATCAAGACCAAGCCCCGGGCGCTGAATTATGCGCTGAACTTCTGCCGCGGCCAGATCGTGGGCATCTGGGACGCCGAGGACCGACCCGATCCCGATCAGCTGCACAAGGTTGCGCGCCGCTTTCATGTCGCGCCTGCGGACGTCGCATGCCTGCAGGGAGCGCTGGATTACTATAACCCGCGCACCAACTGGCTGGCGCGGTGCTTTACCATCGAATACGCAAGCTGGTTCCGCATCCTGCTGCCGGGGGTCGCGCGTCTAGGGCTGATCGTGCCCCTGGGCGGCACCACCCTGTTCTTTCGCCGCCACCTGCTGGAAGAGGTCGGCGCATGGGATGCATGGAACGTGACCGAGGACGCCGATCTGGGCGTCCGCCTGGCCCGGCGCGGATACCGGACAGAGATCATCGAGACCACGACCGATGAGGAGGCGAACTGCCGCGCCCTGCCATGGGTCAAGCAGCGGTCGCGCTGGCTCAAGGGATACGCGATGACCTGGGCGGTGCACATGCGCGATCCTGCGGCGCTCTACCGCGATCTGGGGGCGTGGCGCTTCTGGGGCTTTCAGGTCCAGTTCCTGGGGGCGCTGTCGCAATACCTTCTGGCACCGATCCTGTGGAGCTTCTGGCTGCTGACCTTCGGCCTGCCGCATCCGCTGCGCGCACCGCTGGAATCCGGGGTAGGCTCTTGGGCGATCGTCGGCCTGTTCGGATTGTTCGTCGCGTCCGAGGCGCTGAGCATCTTCGTCGGCATGCGTGCGGTCAGTGGGGCAAAGCACCGCCATCTGATGCCTTGGGTGCCGACGCTCCATCTCTATTTTCCGCTTGGATGCCTGGCCGGGTGGAAGGCCATCTACGAGGTCGTGGCCAAGCCCTTCTACTGGGACAAGACCGCCCACGGCCTGTTCGTCGAGGCGGCGGATGCCCCCGTCATCCCCCTGGCACCGGGCATGGTCTCGATCCCGGTCCTGGGCCAGATCGGCGGCCGGTCCCTGGCAGAGGTGGCGGCGGACCTGCAGAGCAGCGCCGGACAGGCCACCGCGGGACAGCCCAACCTGGTCCAGATCGATGCGCCGGCAGTCGAACCGGATGCCATGCGCTATCCTCAGGACCGCGCCGCCAGCGGCTAGTCGGGCGGACTTTCGTCCGACAGATGTCCCTCGACGATGGCCTGCACCGTGGCGAAATCGTCGGACAGCCGATCACGCAGAGTATCGGGGCTGTCGGCCTCGACCTCGCGCAGCAGGAAATCCTGGCCACCGCGCCCGATCACGTCCATGTCCAGCGGCCTGTCCGTCAACAGGCGGGCGGCGGCATGCACGCGCCACAATCCCCGCCAGATCGACGACAGGCGGTCCGCCTGTTCCGCCGTCAGCAGCCCCGCCCGGCGACCCGCCCGCAACTGCGCCAGCGTCGACCGCGCTGGATCGCCCGCCCGCAAGGCGCAGCTCTGCGCCAGCAGGTCGATGTCCTGCAGCCGCCCGGCCCCCTGTCGCACGTCGAAGGCCCCGCCCGGCGGCTTTGCGGCGAACAGGCGGTCACGCATCTGGCCTGTGTCGGGCAAAACACGCGGATCGATGCCGCGTTCGGCCAGCACCTTCAGCCGTAGGGTCTCGATCTGCTGGCACAGCATATCCGCATCGGGCCCGATCTGCGCGACGCAGCGCGCGCGGGTCAGGGCCAGATGCTCCCATGTCCAGGCCTCGGTCATCTGGTAGGTGCCGAAGCTGTCGATCGAGGTCGCCACCGGCCCTTGCCGCCCCGACGGGCGCAGCCGCATGTCGACCTCGTACAGCCGGCCTTCGGCGGTGGGCGCAGACAGGGCGGTGACCATCGCCTGCGTCAACCGGGCGTAATAGGGGCGCGCGGCCAGCGGGCGCGGCCCGTCCGAGGCATCGACCCCGTCCGCGTCATAGATCACGATCAGATCCAGGTCCGACCCGGCGTTCAGCACCCGCGCGCCCAGGGAACCCATGCCCACCACGACCGCGCCGCGGCCCGGCGGCGGGCCATGGCGGCGCGCGAAATCGGCGGCGGTCACCGGCAGCAGCGCCGCCACGCAGGCCCCCGCAAGGTCCGCGTATTGCACCGCCGCCTCGTCCGCGCCGATCAGGCCGCGCAGGTGATGGACGCCGATGCGGAACTGCCATTCATGCGCCCACCGCCGCGCTGCATCCAGCGCCCGTTCATAGCCACCGCCAGGCTGGCTCAGGGCCCGTTGCAGGACCGCGTCAAGTTCCTGGACCAACCCGGCCTCCCGCGGCCAGGGGGCGAAGAAGCTGCCTGCCAGCACGCCGTCCAGAACGGACGGATGGCGCGCCAGATAGGCGGCCAGCGCGGGCGCCGTTCCGCAGATGTCGACGATCAGGTCGATCAGCTGAGGATTGGCCTCGAACAGCGAGAACAGCTGGACCCCCGCAGGCAGGCCGGACAGGAAACTGTCGAAGCGGGCCAGCGCCTCGGCGGGGTGGCCCGCGCGGGCCATGCGCGACAAGAGCGGCGCCTCGATCCGGCGAAAGATCTGGCGCGCCCGGTCGGACCGCAGCGCGGGATAGGTCTGCCAGCGCTGGATCACCGCCCGCGATTCGTCCGACAGGTCGGGCAGGCTTTCGGTCGGTTCGGTTGGGGCGAAGAACCGTTCGGTCAGCGCATGCACACGTTCCAGCCGCGATTTCAGCCGGGCGCACCAGGCTTGGACATCAGCCTCGCCCATCAGGGCGGCGATCGTGGCCAATCCCTGATCGTCCTTGGGCAGGCTGTGGGTCTGGGCGTCGTTCACCATCTGGATGCGGTGTTCGATGTCGCGATGGTCGCGGTAATGCGCCGTCAGTTCCTCTGCGACGTCCCGGGGGATCCAGTTCTTGGCCGCCAGCGCCGCCAGCCCGCCGACCGTGTCGCGGCATTGCAGGTCGCGGTCGCGCCCGCCCGCGATCAGCTGGCGGGTCTGGGTGAAGAACTCGATTTCGCGGATGCCGCCGCGGCCCAGTTTCAGGTTGTGGCCCGCCACCTCCAGCCGCCCGCCCAGACCCTTGTGGTCGCGGATGCGCAGCCGCATGTCATGGGCGTCCTGGATGGCCGCGAAATCCAGGTGCTTGCGCCAGACGAAGGGCCGCAATTCGCGCAGCAGTCGTTCGCCCGCGGCGATGTCGCCCGCCGCCGCGCGCGCCTTGATGAAGGCGGCGCGTTCCCAGGTCCGCCCCTCGGCCTCGTAATAGGCCAGCGCCGCGGCGGTCGAGATGCAGACCGGCGTCACCGCCGCATCGGGCCGCAGCCGCAGGTCGGTGCGAAAGACATAGCCGTGATCGGTCACGTCGGACAGGGTCGCGGCCATCCGCCGCGTGGCTCGGATCAGGGCGGCGCGCGCCTCCATCTGGTCGGCCTCGGCATAGGCGGTCTCGTCGAACAGGACGATCAGGTCGATGTCCGAGCTGTAGTTCAGTTCGCGCGCGCCGCCCTTGCCCATCGCCAGCGCGAAGATGCCGCCCGCATCGGCGTCCGTGGCGGGCAGCATGCCGCGACGGATCTCGGTCGCGACATGGGCGCGCAGGGCCAGGTCGACGGCGCGGTCGGCCAGGTCGGACAGCGCGCCGGTCACCTGCTCCAGCGTCCAGACGCCGCCCAGATCGGCCAACGCCGCCAGCAGCGCCACCCGCCGCTTGGCGCGGCGCAGCGCCACGCCCAGGGCATCCGCGTCCAGCGATTGCAGGCCCGCAGTCTCGCGCGCGACGACGTCGTCATGGTCCAGCGCATCGGGCAGCCAGTCGACCTCGGACCGCAGCAGACCGGCCAGATAGGGGCTGCTGCCCGCGGCGCCCGCGATCAGGTCGCGCATCCGGTCGGACAGGGTCGGGAACAGTGCCGCCGCATCCGCACCGCGGGCGGCATCGACGGGCAGCGGAAGGCGGGTGATGCGGGACTGAAAGCTCATGCGCGCCACCTTGCCGGGGTCGCCCCGGCCCGTCAACGCAACGCGCGGTAAACCATGTTGCGCGGAACCGGCGGGCCCGCTGCTTTCCACGCTTGGCCTGCCGGGAAATCGTTGCTAGGCTTTCGCGCACACCAACCCGCGATACGGAACCTTCTGCGCCCGCATGATCAGTTGCGACCTGACCAGATGCTGCAAGGGGCGCACCTGATGCGCCATACGCTGCCCCATGCGCCGCAGTTCTATGTGACCGCGCCACAGCCCTGTCCGTACCTGCACGGGCGGGCCGAACGCAAGCTGTTCACCGCGCTGCAGGGCGACAATGCGGCGGAACTGAACAACGCGCTGTCGCGGCAGGGATTCCGCCGGTCGCAGAACGTGCTTTACCGACCCAGCTGCGAAAGCTGCGTGGCCTGCATGTCGGCGCGCATCCGGGTGGCCGATTTCCGCCCCTCCAAGACGCAACGCCGCATCACGACCCGCAACGCCGCCCTGCGCCGCTTGGCCACCAGTGCCTGGGCGACCGAGGATCAGTTCGAACTGTTCCGCCGTTATCTGGACAGCCGCCATGCGGATGGTGGCATGGCGGACATGGACATCTTTGAATTCGCCGCGATGATCGAAGAGACGCCGGTCAAGACCCGCGTCATCGAATATCGGTGCAGCGACGATGCGATGCCGGCGCTGGCGCAGGGCGACGATCACCTGGCCGGTGTGTGCCTGACCGACGTGCTGGATGACGGGCTGAGCCTTGTCTACAGCTTCTACGATCCGCTGCTGCGGCCGGCCAGCATGGGCACCTACATCATCCTGGACCATATCGAGATCGCGCGGGCCGCGGGCCTGCCCTATGTCTATCTGGGCTATTGGGTGCCGGGCAGCCGCAAGATGGACTACAAGGCCCGCTTCAGCGCGCTAGAGATCTACAAGGGTGGCGTCTGGCAGGATATCGGCAACCCCGAGGATCATTCGAACGAAGCGCATCCCCTGTCCGTCGATCCGATCGTCGAACAGGTCGCCCGTATCGCGCTGCCGCAATTCGACCGATAGCGTTCGTCAAACCGCGAAATAAAGTTTCAATTTCCGGCGTGCCTGCGTCACTTTCTCCGCCAAATGCCATTGACCCTGTCCGAACGTGACCCTAGGTTGCGCCGACGCGGGGCCGAGACGAGTGCGCTTTGCGGGTGTTTTTGATGGATGGAGCAAGACGATGTCCCGAACAATGACGGGTGCGAGAATGGTGGTCGAGGCGCTGCGCGATCAGGGCGTCGATACCGTATTCGGCTATCCGGGCGGGGCCGTCCTACCCATCTATGACGAGATCTTTCAGCAGAACGACATCACCCATGTCCTGGTCCGCCACGAACAGGGCGCCGTCCACATGGCCGAGGGCTATGCCCGCGCGACCGGGAAACCGGGCGTCGTGTTGGTCACGTCGGGCCCCGGCGCCACGAACGCGGTCACCGGCCTGACCGACGCGCTGCTGGATTCGATCCCGCTGGTCGTGCTGTCGGGCCAGGTCCCGACCTTCATGATCGGCACCGACGGCTTCCAGGAGGCCGACACGGTCGGCATCACCCGCCCCTGCACCAAGCACAACTGGCTGGTGAAGGACACGGACAAGCTGGCCGCGACGATCCACAAGGGTTTCCACGTCGCCACCTCGGGCCGTCCCGGTCCGGTGCTGATCGACATCCCCAAGGACGTGCAGTTCGCGACCGGCACCTATGTCGGGCCAAAGCAGGTCGACACGGGCCGCTATCAGCCGACGAAGAAGGGCGATCTGGGCGCGATCACCCGCCTGGTCGAACTGATCGAGCAGGCCGAGCGTCCGATCCTCTATACCGGCGGCGGCGTCATCAATTCGGGTCCCGGCGCCAGCCAACTGCTGCGCGAACTGGCCGAAGCGACGGGCTTTCCGGTCACCTCGACGCTGATGGGGCTGGGCTGCTATCCGGCATCGGGCGACAAGTGGCTGGGCATGCTGGGGATGCACGGCACCTACGAGGCGAACCTGGCCATGCACGGCTGCGACCTGATGATCAATATCGGCGCGCGCTTCGACGACCGGATCACCGGGCGGATCGCGGATTTCAGCCCCGGATCGGTCAAGGCGCATATCGACATCGACCCGTCGTCCATCAACAAGGTCGTGCGCGTCGACGTGCCGATCGTCGGGGACGTGGGCCATGTGCTGGAGGATCTGCTGAAGGTCTGGAAATCGCGCGGCCGCAAGACGAACAGCGCCGCGGTCCAGCAATGGTGGGGCCAGATCGAGCAATGGCGGGCCCGGAAATGCCTGGCCTATCGCCCTAGCGACACGATCATCAAGCCGCAGCACGCGCTGGAACGGCTGGAGGCGCTGACCAAGGGCCACGACCGCTACATCACCACCGAGGTCGGCCAGCACCAGATGTGGGCGGCGCAGTACCTGGGCTTTGAAGGGCCGAACCGTTGGATGACCTCGGGCGGTCTGGGCACGATGGGCTATGGCCTGCCCGCATCCATCGGTGTGCAGATGGCCCATCCCGAGGCACTGGTGATCAACGTCGCGGGTGATGCCAGCTGGCTGATGAACATGCAGGAGATGGGCACGGCCGTACAGTTCCGCCTGCCGGTCAAGCAGTTCATCCTGAACAACGAACGCCTTGGCATGGTCCGCCAGTGGCAGCAGCTGCTGCACGGCGAGCGTTACAGCCAGTCCTGGTCCGACAGCCTGCCCGATTTCGTCAAGCTGGCCGAGGCCTTCGGCTGCGCCGGCGCGCAGGTGCGCGACCCTAAGGATCTGGACGCCGCGATCCAGCAGATGATCGATTACGACGGCCCCTTCATCCTGGACGTGCTGGTCGAGAAGCACGAGAACTGCTTCCCGATGATCCCTTCCGGCAAGCCGCATAACGAGATGCTGCTGGGCGAGGCCGAGACGCAGGGCGTAATCGAATCCGAAGGCGCGGTGCTGGTCTGAGACCGGCCGGAAAGAGAGCAGAACCATGAACGCTTTGAACATCCAGAAGGGCATGTCCAGCCATTCGGCCTATGACCTGCGCGATCCGCACGCCCCGCGCGAGGAGAGCCACACCCTGGCCGTCCTAGTCGAGAACGAGCCGGGCGTCCTGGCGCGCGTGATCGGCCTGTTCGCAGGGCGCGGCTACAATATCGACAGCCTGACCGTGGCCGAGGTCGACCACAGCGGCCACCGCTCGCGTATCACGGTGGTCACGCGCGGCACCCCCGAGGTGATCGAGCAGATCAAGGCGCAGCTGGGCCGCATCGTGGTCGTCCACGAGGTCCATGACCTGACGGTCGAGGGGCCGGTGGTGGAACGCGAACTGGGCCTGTTCAAGGTGCGTGGCACCGGCGACAAGCGCGTCGAGGCGTTGCGCATCGCCGAGATCTTTCGCGCGAACGTGGTCGATTCAACGTTGGAAAGCTTTGTCTTCGAATTGGTCGGCACGCCGTCCAAGCTGGAGGCCTTTGCCGATCTGATGCGTCCCCTAGGTCTGACCGACCTGGCGCGCACAGGGGTCGCCGCACTGTCACGCGGCGCCTGATCGCCCCCTTAGCGTGCGGCCCCGCTGCGGGGTCGCGCATAGGTCGTCGCCGGGCGCCGGGTGGACGACGCCACGGATCCGCTTGGCACGGCATCCTGATGCGCCACGACGCGCAGGGCTGGCCGTGACGCCTGCTGTTGCTGCGAATCGGCCAGGATTCGCGGCAGCTGCAAACAGCTTTTCTCCGACAGCATGGTCACGTTCAGGGCATGGCGCAGGTTGCCGACGGTCCGGGTTTCCAGTTCGACCAGATCACCGGGCTGGGGCCATTCGCCGGGCCCGGCGAAATTCGCGGTTCCCTGCAGATAGGCCAGCGTTGCTTGATCTTCGCACCAGATGATCGCCTTTTCACGCGACCCGCTGCTCCATACGACAACCCCGATCATGGGCGCCCCTTCATAGAAAAGGCGCCGAAGCGCCGGATGGTATCGATTCAAGGATCTGTCTTGTGCAAACCTTTGCCGACTAAAGCAGAAAACCGCCGGTATGCCAGCTTTTTCCTTTCACCACGTGAATTTTATTGCAGCCGGAGGTTGTCGCGTTGCGGCGCAGGCACAACCCCACCACCAGCCCTAGCGGATGCGCCCCGCCTGCACGTCGGCCACCGCGCGGCGGACCTGCGCCAGGCGTTGCCCGCGTGCCGGGTGTGTGCCCAGGACGTGGTTTCCGGGGTCGGGGATTCGCTGGAACAGGCCCGAACCAGAGATCGGATCATAGCCTGCGTTCAGCGTGATGATCGCGCCAAGATAGTCCGCCTCCAGCTCCCATTCCTTGGAATAGTAGCGTGCGCCGACCGATGCACCGATCTCTTGCGCGCGGGCGATGGCGCCGGTGTCGCCGCCATAGGCGGAGGCCAGGCTGCCAAGGACGACGGCCGCGGCGGTAGCCGCCCCGGACTTGCGATCCAGGTGGTTCAGGATGTGGTGCGCGGCCTCGTGCCCCACGACGAAGGCGATCTCGTCCGGGTTCTGGGTCTGCGCGATCAGTGACAGGGTAAAGCCCACGACCGGGCGCCCGTTGCGGTCGACGGTCTGGAACGCGTTCGGCTCCAGCCCCGGGCGGTCGTCGACGACGAACAGGAAATCGCAGCTGATCGGCGCGGTGCGGCGGTTAAGGCAGTCTTGGCGGACGGCGGGCTCCATCCGGCGCATCACCTGGACAAAGCTGCGCGCAGCGCCGTCCGGCGTTGCCGCGTGCGGGGCCGACGGGGCCGGCAGGACCGGGACCTGCGGGACGGGCGCGGGCATGCGGGCGGTGCCGGGTGCGGGCAGCGGCGCACAGCCCGCGACGGCCACTGCCGCGATCAACCCTGCCAGCCAGCTGCGCGCCATCATCTGTCCCATCGTCCCTGCCCTGTTGCGCCGCCCCGGCGTCGGCGCGATCCTGTCGGCGCAGAATACCCCCTGCCCGTCCGGCGTAAACCCCGACCGCTTGCCGCAGCCCCCCTTTCACGCGATTGTCGGGCCTTTCCCAAGGAGATTCGGATGTTCACCATCGAACACGACTTCGACGCGACCGTGATCACCCTGATCGACGAGGCCGAGGCCCAGACACGCCCGCTGAACGAGGACGTCGTCATCCTGGGCTTTGACGACCGGGTGATTCTGGAACAGATGAGCGATGACGGCGAAGAGGTCGTACGCATCACCCTGTCCATGCATCAGCTGACCGAACTGCGCCTTGCGCTGAACCTGCCCGAGGGCAATTACCGCATCGAAAAGGAAGACTAAACGCCCGCCCGCGGCCAGCTTCTCGGCTACCGCCCCTGATCTTACAGGAGATCCGCATGGACCACCGCAACGACGCCGCCCTGCAGTTTCTGGCCACCCGCCGGTCCCACCCGCCCAAGATGATGACCGGCCCGGGCCCGGACCCTGACCAGCTGGCCGATCTGCTGACCCTGGCGGCCCGCGTTCCCGATCATGGCAAGCTGGAGCCGTGGCGCTTTGTCGTGCTGGGCCGCCAAACCCTGGATGCGATGGCGCCGCGGCTGCGCGATGCGGTCCTGGCCGCGGGGCAGGATCAGGCGGCGGCGGACAAGGCGGCCTCGGCCATGGCGTCGCCGGTGATCGTGGCGGTTGTCTTCTCCCCGGTCGACAGTCCCAAGGTTCCCGAATGGGAGCAGGTCCTGTCGACGGGCGCGCTGTGCCTGGGGCTGGTCAACGCGGCGCTGGCATCCGGTTGGGGCGCCGCCTGGCTGACGGGCTTTGCGGCGCTGGACCAATCCTTCGCGCAGGCGCATCTGGGCATCGCGGCGCATGAGCGCGTCGCGGGGCTGATCCATATCGGCACCCGCGGCGCGCAGCCCCCGGAACGCCCGCGCCCCGACATCGCCGCCAAGACCGAGTGGCGGCCATGATGCCCATTCGCGCGCTGCTGCGGGGTTGGGCCGACCTGCTGCGCCCATCGGTGCTGCGGCTGGTGCTGCTGGGCATCGGGCTGACGCTGGTGCTGTTCGTGGCCCTGCAGGCGGCGATCTTCTGGGCGCTGCGGCTGTGGCTGCCGGGCGGGGTCACGCTGCCCTGGCTGGGCCAGATCGAGTTCGGTCAGGTGCTGTCCTGGGGATCGCTGGCGCTGTTTCCGGTGATGGGGATCTTCCTGATGGCCCCGGTCGCCGCCGGTTTTGCGGGCCTCTTCGCGGAAACCGTTGCCGAAAAGGTCGAGGCGATCCATTACCCGGACCGCCGCGGCACGTCGCTGGACTTCTTCGACGGGCTGCTGGAATCCGTGGCGGTCGTGCTGGCGGTCCTGGGGGTGCTGGTGATCAGCCTGATCCTGACGCCCTTCATCGGCCCCTTTGCGCCCCTGCTGTTCCTGAGCGCGAACGGCTGGCTGCTGGGGCGCGAGTTCTTTCAGATGGCCGCCCGCCGCCACCTGGACGAAGGCCCGGCCAACGACCTGCGCCGCGCCCATTCGGCGCGCGTGACCCTGACGGGCGTGCTGGTCGCGGTGGGCCTGGTCATCCCCGTGGTCAACATCGCCGTGCCGCTGCTGGCGGCGGCGGCCTTCACCCACCTGTTCCAGATGATCAGCGGATCCACTGGTCCAGATTCGAGATATCCGCGCGCGTGATCACGCCGCCCAGGATGATCCACGCCAGCACGGCCCAGATGGCGCTGGTGATGGCCGTGGTCCAGATCAGCTTGCGCCGCCAGTTCACGCCCGACGGTGCGCCCGCATGGGTGCCGGGAATGACCTCTCCGGCATCGGCCTGACTGCGCTGCCCGATGGGCATGACGCAGAACAGGGTCAGGAACCACAGCGAGGCGAACAGAACAATACCGCCGGTCAGGTTCATCAGATTTGCTCCAGTTCGATCAGGCAGCCGTTGAAATCCTTGGGGTGCAGGAACAGCACGGGCTTGCCATGGGCGCCGATCTTCGGCTCTCCGGTGCCCAGCACGCGGGCGCCTTGTGTCTTCATGTGGTCGCGCGCGGCGATGATGTCATCCACCTCGAAGCACATGTGATGGATGCCGCCCGACGGGTTCTTGTCCAGGAACCCGCGGATCGGGCTGTCGTCGCCCAGGGGGTACAAAAGCTCGATCTTGGTGTTCGGCAGTTCGATGAACACCACGGTCACGCCGTGGTCGGGTTCGTCCTGGGGCGGGCCGACCGTGGCCCCCAGGGTGGTCTGGTACTGTGCCGCCGCCGCCTGCAGGTCGGGGACGGCAATAGCGACATGGTTCAGGCGACCGATCATCGTCACATCCTCCGTTTCAGGCGGTTCTAAGCCCTGGGCGCGCCGCGGGAAAGGAAAAGCATCGCCGTTAACCGGTTCTTAGCGAATCGGGGCTTAACTGGGCGTGAAGACGTGGATGGGGACACAGACATGCTGACGGATATCACGGCCGACACGCCCAAGCCCTTGCCGCAATGGCGTTTGTCGCTGCCCAACAGACCGCTGACAGGCCTGACGGTGCTGGTGATCGAGGATTCGCGCTTTGCCAGCGAGGCCGTGCGGCTGCTATGTCTCAAGTCCGGTGCGCGGATTCGCCGCGCGGATTGCCTGCGGTCCGCGGCGCGACATCTGCGCAGCTATCGTCCGGCGGTGGTGGTGATCGACCTGGGCCTGCCCGATGGCGACGGGGTCGCGCTGATCGCGGAACTGCACGCCGCCGAACTGCGGGTGCCGGTGATCCTGGCGATGTCCGGCGATCCCGACCGCGCGTCCGAGGCGCTGGCGGCGGGTGCGGACGGGTTCCTGCCCAAGCCGGTCGAGAGCCTGGCGGTGTTCCAGCAGGCGATCCTGCGGGTGCTGCCCGCCGATACCGGGGCGATGACGCTGCGGGCGCTGCCCGACGACGTGATCCAGCCCGACCCCTCGGGCCTGCGCGACGATCTGGCCCACGTGGCCGAGGTGCTGTCCAGCGCCCATGACACGACCGAGATCGACTATATCGCCCGCTTCCTGGCCGGCGTCGCCCGCTCGGCGCACGACCCCGCGCTGGAGGCTGCGGCCACAGCACTTGCGCGCGACTATAACGCGGGCCACGCGCTTGCGACGGATCTGGCCCGCATCAGCGGCATGGTCCAGGACCGCCTGTCCCGCGTGGCCGAGATGTAGGATCAGGCGGTCATCCGCGGATCGGACCCCATGTCCAGTCCGGGAAAGACCGACCCCTCCAGGGTGGCACGATCGATGCCGAACTTGGCGTGCATCGCCCAGGCCGCATAGGCGCGAATGTCGCGAAGGGGCATCAGGTCGCGCCCGTCGTACAGGTCGTCCTCTGCCAGACCCGGCCAATCGCCCATCATCCGCCCGCCGCGCACGGCGCCCCCCGCCGCCAGCAGCGTGCCCCCGGTGCCGTGATCGGTCCCCGCCGATCCGTTCTCGCGGACGGTGCGTCCGAACTCGGTCATCGCCATGACGGTGGTGCGGGCCCAGTTCGCGCCCAGATCCGCCTTCAGCGTCAGAATCGTGTCGGCCAGCCGCCCCAGCATCCGCGGCAGCGACCCCGCCTGCCCCGCATGGGTGTCCCACCCGCCGATGGAAAAGCTGGCGATCCGCGTCTGGCCGTTCAGGCGGTCCGCGGCAAAACGCGCGATCTCCAGGTGGTCCTGTCCCGGCTTGCCTGTGGCAAGGTCCGGCGACAGGCTGGCCACGATCTCCATCGCCTGCGCACTGGCGTCGCGGAACAGCGGGTCATCGTGATAGATGCGCGTCAGCAGCTGCTCGGCCTGCGGGCTGAGGTCCATCTGCGCCTTGGGGGTCCAGCTTTTGGCCGGGGCCTGCCCCTGCAGGATGCGCATCTGCGAGACCCCTACAGAATAGGCGGTCTCCGACGCCTGCCCCGGCATCGCCTGCAGCAGCCGGTTCAGCCAGCCGTCCTGCTGGGCATCCAGGTTCAGGTCGGTGCCCGTGCCGGCCTCCAGCATGGTCTGGCCGTCGAAATGGCTGCGCTTGTCGCGATAGGGCGTCGAGACGGCGGGCGCGAAGGCCAGTTGCCCTGCCTGCCACAGCGGCATCAGCTCCGACAGGCCCCGATGCAGCGCAAAGAACCCGTCCAGATCGGTGGCGCCGTGATCGGGTCCAAGCGACAGGGTCTGGCGCAGCCCCCGAAGTGCGGGGTCGCCATAGGGCTGAAACGCGTCCAGCCCGTCCATCGCGCCGCGCAGGATGATGACGACCAGGCGATTGTCGCCCGGCGCCGCCGCGAAGGTCGCCGACGACAGCAGCGGATGCGCGGCGGCCGAGCAGCCGATCAGCGCCGTCGATTTCAGGAACAGCCGCCGAGACAGCATCGCGTCACCTCCGGTTGAAATCGGCCGAGGCCAGGATCAAGGCCACGCCCTCGGCCTGGCTTTCGGCGCGCGGGACCGCCCAGGACAGCGCCTCGGACGCGGTGTCGCCCAAGGCCGCACGCAGCAGCTGGCGTGCGTCGGGCAGCGGGTCGGTCAGCCGCGACGGCGCGCTCAGCGCCCAGGTGATGCGCATTGCCAAGCCCTGCGGGCTGGCCCAGGCCGCCTGATCCTCGGGCCAGCCGTCGGGCCCCAAGGGGCTGCCCCAGGCCTGCCCCATCGCGGTCATCGGCTGCAGCAACAAACGCTGCAGCTGGCCCGGCTTCATGTCGCGGACCTGCCGCCCGTCGACGCCAAGGCCGCGCAGGGCGGCCACCAGAAAGTCGAAGGGCTGCCGCATCTTCTGGCGGAACTGCTGCCGCAGTTCCGGCGCCTCTGCCAGCGCCAGGTTCATCGCGCCCAGATCGCCGCCGGTATCGGCGAACACGGCCGCCAACCGATCGACCAGCGGCTGCGGCGGATCGTCCGCGACGAAATGCACGGCCATCTTGCGGGCGATATGCCGGGCGGTCGCCGGATGGCGGGCCAGATCGGCGATGACCCCGCGAATGTCGTCCAGACTGGCGCGCCCCCCACCATAGCGGGCGCCCAGAACCGTCTCGGCCCCCGGTTCGGCCTGGCCGGGACGGAAGATGCCCGTCTGCCGGGGGTGATAGGCCAGTCCGGTCAGCAGTTCGGCCAGCTGCGTCACGTCCTGCTGGGAGTAATCGGCCCCCACGCCAAGGCTGTGCAGTTCGATCATCTCGCGCGCCAGGTTCTCGTTCAATCCCAACGGCTTGTCGGGATTTCTGCGCGCGCGGGCCGAGTTGGGGCCGACCGACCGGTCCTGATCCAGATAGCGCACCATCGCCGGATGGATTTCGGCCGCCAGCATCATGTCGGCGAACCGACCGGTCAGATGCGGACGGATCGCATCCTGGACAAAGGCGTCGGTCATCAGGTTCCAATAGACCGTGCCACCGGTGACGGTGAAATGATCGGCCCAGAACCAGACCAGACGTTCCCCGAAGCCGGAATGGTCATCGACTGCGCGCGCGAAACGGTTCTGGATCGCCGCACGATAGATGCCGCCCAGCCTGCGCCGATAGGCGACATCGCGATCGCGGGCGGCAGGATCGCCGGCGCGGGCGGCGGCGCCAAGGTCAAGGCCCTTGTCCTGCCAGGCGCGGACCTTGTCCAGCGTCACGGCCTGCGGCCCGATCCGCGTGGCCGCCGCAACCGATGCCGCCATTCCCGCCGGGTCGGCGGGCGGTGTCAGGCGCGGCGACAGGCCGAAGCCAAGGCGGATCGCGGCGATTTCAGCATAGGACGGCATCGGGCGACAGGCTCCGGCTGGTGCTGCTGTGCAGCATCATGCCATGCCCGCCGCCCGGGGTCAGGTCACTCTTTCGGCAACGCGCGCAGACGCAGGTCGCGCATCTGTTCGTTGGTGGGCTCTGACGGGGCGCCCATCATCAGGTCCTCGGCGCGCTGGTTCATCGGGAACATGATGACCTCGCGGATGTTCTGCTCGTCCGCCAGCAGCATCACGATGCGGTCGATGCCCGCGGCACAACCCCCGTGCGGCGGCGCACCATAGCGGAACGCCTTGACCATGCCGCCGAACCGCTTTTCGACCTCACTTGCCGGATAGCCGGCCAGCTCGAATGCCTTAAACATGATCTCGGGCTTGTGGTTGCGGATCGCGCCGCTGATCAGCTCATAGCCGTTGCAGGCCAGGTCGTACTGGTATCCCAGAACCTCCAGCGGGTCGCCGTTCAGCGCCTCCATCCCGCCCTGCGGCATCGAGAAGGGGTTGTGGCTGAAGTCGATCTTGCCGTCGTCGGTCTTCTCGTACATCGGGAAATCGACGATCCAGGCGAACTTGAACTGGTTCTCGTCGATCAGGCCCAGCTCGCGCCCGATCTCGGTGCGGGCGCGGCCCGCGACGGCCTCGAACTGGTCGGGACGGCCGCCCAGGAAGAAGGCCGCGTCACCCTCGGCCAAGCCCAGCTGCGTGCGGATCGCCTCGGTCTTCTCGACGCCAAGCGCCTTGGCGATGGGACCGGCGGCCTCGGTCGAACCGTCCTCGGCGCGGCGCCAGATGATGTAGCCCATGCCGGGCAGCCCCTGCCCTTGCGCAAAAGCGTTCATGCGGTCTGCGAACTTGCGGCTGCCGCCGGTGGGCGCGGGAATGGCGCGGACCTGGGTGCCCTCCTGTTCCAGCAGCTTGGCGAAGATGCCGAAGCCCGACCCGCGGAAGTGATCGCTGACCACCTGCATCTCGATCGGGTTCCGGAGGTCCGGCTTGTCGGTGCCGTATTTCAGCAGGCTGTCGGCATAGGGGATCAGCGGCCAGTCGGCGTCCACGCGGCGGCCGCCACCGAACTCCTCGAACAGGCCCTGGATCACCGGCTGGACGGTGGCAAAGACGTCCTCCTGACGGACAAAGGACATCTCCATGTCCAGCTGATAGAAATCGGTCGGGCTGCGGTCGGCGCGCGGGTCCTCGTCGCGGAAGCAGGGGGCGATCTGGAAATACTTGTCGAAACCCGCGACCATGATCAGCTGCTTGAACTGCTGGGGCGCCTGCGGCAGGGCATAGAACTTGCCCGGATGCAGCCGCGATGGCACCAGGAAGTCGCGCGCGCCCTCGGGGCTGCTGGCCGTGATGATCGGCGTCTGGAATTCGGTGAAGTTCTGGTCCCACATGCGGTTGCGGATCGACCGGATGACCTTGGACCGCAGCATGATGTTGTTGTGCAGGCTGTCGCGGCGCAGGTCCAGAAAGCGATAGGCCAGTCGCGTCTCCTCGGGATAGTCCTGGTCGCCGAAGACCGGCAGGGGCAGTTCGTCCGCGGGTCCCAGCACCTCGATTTCGGTGGCATAGACCTCGATCTCGCCGGTGGGCAGCTTGGCGTTGACCAGCGACGCGTCACGCATCTTGACCCGGCCGTCGATGCGGATGACCGTCTCTGCCCGCAGCTTGTCCATCGCGGCAAAGGCCGGGCTGTCGCTGTCGGCCAGAACCTGCGTCATGCCGTAATGGTCGCGCAGGTCGACGAACAGCACGCCCCCGTGGTCGCGGACCCGGTGGACCCAGCCCGACAGGCGGACGGTGGTTCCGGCATCGGCGGCCTTCAGGTCGCCGCAGGTATGGCTGCGATAGGCGTGCATGAGCGTTTTCCCCAGTTTTTCAGCCCCCGCACAAAGCGCGGGCCGGGCGGGAAGTCAACCTCTTAGAGCGGGCCTTCAGAACGGCCGCACCACGTTGCCGCTGTAGAAATAGACGCCCATGCCGACGGCGAACAGCACGTTCCCGGCCACCGCGTGCAGCGCCCAGGCCGCCGGAAAGCCGTGCCGCAGATAGGCGCGGGCAAAGAACCAGCCGCCCACGAAGGTCATGATCGCCACGATCCAGGACCAGTACATCAGATGCGCGAACGAAAAGATGGCCGCGTTCAGCGCGATGGCCGCCCGCCCCTGGGGCAGGATCGCGCCGTAGCGGTGAAAGAACAGCGGGCGGAAGATCAGCTCCTGCGGCAGCGCCGACAGGATCGGATAGAAGGTCCAGATGACCAGCAGGAATTCGGGCCGGTTGCGGGGGATCGAGAACAGCGCCTCGGGGCGCATCCAGGCCAGGATCAGCCAGCCCGCCGCCAGCGTCGCCAGCGCGATGCCCGCCAGCTCCTGCCAGGGCATCCGCCGCCAGCCCCGCACCAGAACGCGCCAGCGGAACCCGCCGGTGATCCACAGCAGCGCCATCCCGGCCAAGCTGAACACCGCCAGCGCGGTGAACAGCTGATCGGGCGGCAGGAACAGTGCGATGGCCAGCGGCGCCCCGACATAGAGCGCCGCGAACTCGACCTGCAGCCAGCGCCGCGGGGCTAGCGAACCAGACGCGCCTGCAACCATCGCGCCCAATCCGCAGCCGAGCCCGCAAAGGCGTTGATGTCCGTGTCACCGCGGATGCCCGGAACGATGCCCGTGCCGGTATACTGCCAGAACGTCCAGCGCTGGCCCGGATAGGTGACACTGGGATGATCCGCGACCGAGCGCAGCCAGAACTCGGCGTTCATGCGGCCCATCTGGTTCTCGCGATAGAAATCGACGGTGGTGTAGATGATCGGGCGCTGGCCGTAATGGCGGCCGACGATCTGCATGAACACCTCGGCCTCGCGCAGAACCTCGGCAGCCGGGGGGCGGCGGGGACAGTTGCGCGAATTGGTCCATTCCATGTCCAGGACGGGCGGCAGCGATCCGGCCTCGCGCGGGACGTTTTGGATGTACCAATAGGCGTTCTCGGCGCCCGAGCGGCAGAAATAGTAGAAATGATAGGCGCCCCGCGGGATCCGGGCCTGCGCGGCCTCGTACCAGTAGCGGCGGAAGTTCGGGTCGGCGTGATCGCCCCCCTCGGTCGCCTTGATGAAGGCGAAGCTGATGCCCGCGCCGCGCACCCGGTTCCAGTCGATGTCCCCCTGCCAGCGCGAGATGTCGATGCCGTGCACCGCATGCCCATAGGGCGCGCCGTTGCGCCACTGGTGCGGCGCGCGGTCGCCCAGCTGCGGGTTCGCCCCGGGTCCGGGCGCGACCTGGTAGCCGCCAGGCGCCTGCCCCCGCGGCGGCGTCCGTCCGCAGGAGACGGCGAATGTCACCACCGCCAACCCCAGCAACAGCTTTGTCAGAAATTTCATGCCTGCCCCTTCTTCTGTCCGAAGATACCGCCCGCGGCGCTTTGCGCGCCATTCTGTGGCCGTTATCTCAAACCCGTGAGGCAATGTCATCGGCCCAAGCCGGTCACGGTTGCGTCAGAAGAACGCCCGGACCATTTCGGGTCCGGGCGCGGGGAATGCGGAATGTGGGCGCGGCTCAGTTCGCGGGGGCAGGGGCGTCGTCGCCTGCGGGCCGGTCGGCGGTGCCGGTGGGGGCGGTCGTGGCGTCGGCCGGGGTATCCGCGCCGGGCGTGGTGGGTTCGCCGACATCTTCGCCCAGACCCTCGGCATCGCTGATCGGCGTGTCGGCGGGCGGGGCGGTCGTGGCGATGCCGTCTTCCTGTTCGTCCACGCCAGGCGTGAAGACGAAGAACACCAGTGCCGCCACGACCAGCGCGACGATGATGGCGATGATCGCGGGCTTGTGGTTGCGCGCGGCTTTTTCCGGCTCGTGGTTGTGGGACATGGGATCACTTTCCTGTTGGACTCGCAAGGAAACGTGGCCGGGGGTGGGCGGTTCCGCAACAGCTTGGCAAACCCCGCGTCCGTCTGCCATGAAGGCCCGACACCCGCCCCGATCAGGACCCGCGCAGATGACCGATCCCACGCTACCCCCCGGACTAGTCGCGGACGGACCTGCGACAGCACGCCGCGCCTTCGTCACCCTGGTCAGCAATGCCGCCTACCTGCCGGGCGCCGAGGCGCTCCTGCGTTCCCTCAGGCTGACCGGGACCTCCGCCGATCTGGCGGTGATGCACCGCGGCCTCGATGCGGATGCGCAGGCCCGCCTGTCGGCGCTTGGGGCCAGGCTGATCCGCGCCGACCTGCTGCCCACGTCGGACGCCTTCGACCAGGCCCACGCCCGCGACGCGCTGCATGCACGGGCCGCATTCCTCAAGGGCGGAAAGCCGGATTTCCATACCCCCTTGGACAATTTCATCAAGCTGCGGCTGTGGCAGCTGGACTACGACGCCTGCGTCTTCATCGACGCCGACGCGATCGTGCTGCGCCCGGTCGACAAGCTGTTCGATTTTCCGGAATTCTGCGCCGCGCCCAACGTCTATGACGGGCTGGACGGGTTCGGCCGGATGAATTCGGGCGTCTTCACCGCACGCCCCGATCCCGCGACCTTCGCCGCGATGATGGCCCGTCTGGACCGGCCGGGCGCCTTCTGGCGGCGCACGGACCAGACCTTCCTGCAGGAGTACTTTCCCGACTGGCAGGGGCTGTCGATCCACCATAACCTGCTGCAATACGTCTGGACGCACATGCCGCAGCTTTGGGACTGGACCCAGATCCGCATCCTGCATTTCCAGTACGAAAAGCCTTGGCAGGATCACCCCAAGGCCGACAGTCTGCGCCCGCTGATCGACCTCTGGCGCCAGATCGCGGCAGGCGGACCCCTGCCCGACCTGAACGCCCTGCCCGGCCCGCCCGCCTGATGCGCGTGGCCCTGACCGGCGCGTCCGGGATCGTCGGTCGCTATGCCGCGCGCGCCCTTGGCCGGGCGGGCCACGACGTCACGCCCCTGGACCGGGCCCATGGCTGGGCGTTGGGCGACCCTGCGCCGCTGCAGGGCCATGACGCGCTGATCCACTGTGCCTTCGCCCACGCGCCGGGCCGCTATCGCGGCGGAGAAGGCGACGACCCCGCGGCCTTCATCGCTGCCAACCTGGACGGCACGCGTGCCCTGTTCGATCAAGCCGTGCGGCAGGGGGTGGGGCGGGTGCTGTTCCTGTCCTCGCGCGCGGTGCATGACGGTCATCCGCCGGGGATGCGCCTGCCCGACGACCTGCCCGCCGCGCCGACCACGCTCTACGGCCAGGTCAAGGCCGGGGCAGAGGCGTATCTGGCATCGCTGCCGCTGGCCGGCTGCGCGATCCGCGCGACCGGCGTCTATGGTCCCGGCCCCGCGCATAAATGGCGGACGTTGTTCGCCAACTACCTGTCCGGTCGCCCCATCGCCTCGCGCATCGCGACCGAGGTCCACGCCGCCGACCTCGCCCGGGCGCTGGTCCTGCTTCTGTCGACGGGGGTGCTGCCATCCACCGTCAATTGCAGTGATCTTGTGTTGGATCATCACGACCTGCTGGCGATCGTCCGCGACGCCACCGGCAGCCGTCACCCGTTGCCAACGCGTGCCGATGCGTCACGCCTGCGCGTCCCGGACTGCACGGCACTGATCGGCGCCGGATGGCAACCCGGGGGTGATCGCCTGCTGCGCCACACGATCCGTCGATTGCTGCGGGACTAGGTCACGGATCAGCGATGCCTTCGGGGGGTCCGGGGGGCAGCGCCCCCCGGCGTCGCGGGACGCAATCAGCCTCGCCGGATCGACGCCATGCCCAGCACCCGCGCCCGCTTGCGCGGATCGCTGTCGAACAGCGCCGCCAGCTGCTCGGTGATCGCCCCGGCCAACTGCTCCGCATCGGTGATCGTCACGGCCCGCTGGTAATAGCGGGTGACGTCATGGCCTATGCCGATCGCCAGCAACTCGACGGCGCGGCGCTTCTCGACCATCGCGATCACGTCGCGCAGGTGGCGTTCCAGGAAGTTGGCAGGGTTGACCGACAGGGTGCTGTCATCGACCGGCGCGCCGTCCGAGATCACCATCAGGATCTTGCGTGCCTCGGGGCGGCGGGTCAGGCGCTTGTGCGCCCATTCCAGCGCCTCGCCGTCGATGTTCTCCTTCAGCAGCCCCTCCTTCATCATCAGCCCCAGATTGGGACGGACGCGGCGCCAGGGCGCATCGGCGGACTTGTAGACGATGTGGCGCAGGTCGTTCAGGCGCCCGGGCTGGGCCGGACGGCCCGCGGCCAGCCACGCCTCGCGCGACTGCCCGCCCTTCCAGGCGCGCGTGGTAAAGCCCAGGATCTCGACCTTGACGTTGCACCGCTCCAGCGTGCGGGCCAGCACGTCGGCGCAGATCGCCGCGATGCTGATCGGACGACCGCGCATCGACCCGGAATTGTCGATCAGCAGCGTCACGACCGTGTCGCGGAACTCGGTGTCCTTCTCGATCTTGAAGGACAGCGGCATGGTCGGGTTCGCCACCACGCGGGCCAGGCGGCCGGCGTCCAGGACGCCCTCCTCCTTGTCGAACTCCCAGCTGCGGTTCTGCTGGGCCTGCAGGCGGCGCTGCAACTTGTTGGCAAGACGGCTGACGGCCCCGCGCAGGGGCTCCAGCTGCTTGTCCAGATAGGCCCGCAGGCGCTCCAGCTCGGCGATGTCGGCCAGATCCTCCGCGCGGATCTCCTCGTCCCAGGTCTGGGCAAAGACGCGGTAATCGGGGCTGGCCTCGCTGACCGGGGGCGGCAGGTCGGGCGGGCTGTCCTGATCGGGCATCTCCGCCTCGTCCGCCATCTCGTCCTCGGCGGTGTCGTCCATGCCGACCTGGGCCTGGCGCTCGTCCTGGGTCTGCTCCTGGCTGCGCTCGGGGCTGGCGTCGCTCTCCTCGCTGTCGTCCTGATCCTGCGATTCGCTGTCGCCGGATTCCTCGTCCTGCTCGGCGTTCTCGTCGCTGTCGTCATCCTCGGGCTGGTCCGGATCCTCGCCCAGCTGGTCGCCATAGCCCAGGTCGGTGATGATCCGCCGCGACAGCCGAGAGAACGCGGCCTGATCCGCCAGCGCATCGTTCACGTCCGCCAGCGCCCCCGAGGCCTGGCTCTCGACAAAGGGCCGCCACAGGTCGGCGACATGCTGCGCGCCCGCAGGCAGCGCCCGCCCGGTCGCAGCCTGGCGCAGGATGTAACCCGCCGCCACCGACAGCGGCGCATCGGCCGGGGCCTTGATCTGGGCATAGCCCTTCTTGTCGGCCTCGGCGCCGATCTTGGCGTCGATGTTGGACAGCGCCCCCGGCATGTCCCGCGCGCCAAGCGCCTCGCAGCGCGCGGTCTCCAGCGCCTCGTACAGCTCGCGGGCCATCGGGCCCGCGGGGGAATAGCGGGCATGGGTGCCCGCATCGTGGTGGCGCATCCGCATGGCCAGCGCGTCGGCCGTGCCGCGCGCCAACAGCACCTCGTCGCGGCCCATGCGGCGGCTGATCTGCGGCAGGCGCATCGTGTCGCCCGCAACCCCGGCCGGGTCCGCGCTGAAGGTCACGTTCAGTTCGTGTTCGCCCGCCAGCGCGCGCGTCGCCTCGGTCAGGGCCTTCTTGAACGGGTCGGCGGGGTTGTCGGATTTCTTCATCTGCGGATGGCCCCCTTGGCCGCGCGGGCCTCAGCCCGCCTTGGCGGCTGCGCTTTCCGGCAATTCCTCGTCGAACAGGCGCTGATAGAACTCTGCCACGGTCTGGCGCTCCAGCTCGTCGCATTTGTTCAGGAAGGTCAGGCGGAACGCGTATCCCACGTTGTCGAAGATGCGCGCGTTCTGCGCCCAGGAAATGACCGTGCGCGGGCTCATGACGGTGGACAGGTCGCCCTGCATGAAGGCGGTCCGCGTCAGGTCGGCCAGCGTCACCATCTGGTTGATGGTCTTGCGGCCCTTCTCGGTGTTGTAATGCGGCACCTTGGCCAGCACGATCGCGGCTTCGGCGTCGTGACGCAGATAGTTCAGCGTCGCGACCAGCGACCAGCGGTCCATCTGGCCCTGGTTGATCTGCTGGGTGCCGTGATAGAGGCCGGTCGTGTCGCCCAGGCCCACCGTGTTGGCGGTGGCGAACAGGCGGAAATAGGGGTTCGGCGTGATGACCTCGTTCTGGTCCAGAAGCGTCAGCTTGCCGTCGGCCTCCAGCACGCGCTGGATCACGAACATCACGTCCGCGCGGCCCGCGTCGTATTCGTCAAAGACGATCGCGGTCGGGTTCCTCAACGCCCAGGGCAGGATGCCCTCGTGGAACACGGTGACCTGCTTGCCGTCGACCAGCTTGATCGCGTCCTTGCCGATCAGGTCGATCCGGCTGACGTGGCTGTCCAGGTTCACGCGCACGCAGGGCCAGTTCAGGCGCGCCGCGATCTGTTCGATATGGGTGGACTTGCCCGTCCCGTGATAGCCCTGGACCATGACGCGGCGGTTGTAGGCAAAGCCTGCCAGGATCGCCATCGTCGTGTCGGGATCGAACTTGTAGGTGCTGTCGATCTCGGGGACGCGATCCGTGCGGTCGGCAAAGCCCTTGACCTTCATGTCGCTGTCCAGACCGAACACCTCGCGCAGGTCGATCTCTTCGGTGGGTTTCGCGTTCATGTCCAGCATCGGCCCTAGCCCTTTCCATCACATCGGCGCATTGATCGCGCATTCGAGCAACGGGTGCAAGGCACGGCGCGGGCGGCCGCCACCCCGTGCGCGCGTTGACGCGCGAGGGTGTGCTTCATAAGGTGCCCACAACCCTTGGAAGGATGCCCCGGTTTTGACAGACGCACGCCGTTCCGAACTGGAAACCCTGATCGCCCGTACCGCCATGGGTGATCGCGACGCCTTTGACCGCCTGTACGACGCGACATCGGCCAAGCTGCACGCCGTGTGCCTGTCCGTTCTCAAGGACCGCCCCGAGGCCGAGGAGACCCTGCAGGAGGTCTATATCCGCGTGTGGCAAAGCGCCGCGCGCTATGCCTCGAACGGGCTGTCGCCGATGACCTGGCTGATCACCATCGCCCGCAACCGATCCATCGACAGGCTGCGCGCCCGCGGATCACGCCCGGTGACCGCGCCCGAAGATGCCGCGGCCTTCGTCGCCTGCAGCGCGCCGGGTCCCGAATCGGCCACGATCATGGCCCAGGAACGCCGCATGCTGGACGACTGCCTGGCCAGGCTGGCCGAGGCGCAGGCGGGCGCCGTGCGCGCCGTCTACCTCGAGGGGGTCAGCTATGCCGACCTGGCCGCGCGTGAGGGGCTTCCCATCAACACCGTGCGCAGCTGGCTGCGCCGCAGCCTGCTGCGACTGAAGGATTGCGTAAGCCAATGACCGACGACGCCCCGCTGACCCCGTCCCAGGAAGACCAGGCGCTGGCGGCCGAGCTGGCGCTTGGCCTTTTGGACGGACCCGAGGCCGCCGCCGCGACGGCCCGCATGTCCACCGACCCGGATTTCGCCCGCATCGTCCACGACTGGTACGAACGCATGGCCGGCATCGCCGAGGCGCTGACCCCGGTCATGGCCCCTGCCCGCGCGCGCCAAGCGATCCGCGAACGGTTGGGCCACGTCACCCCGCCCCTGGCCAACGACCCGACCGAACGGCGGGCCTGGTGGCGCGGTCCGATGGGCGCGCTGGCCGGGTTGCTGGCCGTCGCCGCGACAGCCGCGTTCCTGTGGCTGCCCGGGCTGCAGCAGCCCGCCGCCCCCGCCTATCAGGCACAGCTTGCGACCCAGGATCAGGTCCTGCGCGTCGCTGCCCGCATCGACGGGCGCGACATGGAGATCGCGCTGGAAAGCGGCGCCGCCCCCGATGACCGCGACTGGGAGATCTGGTGGGTGAAACCCGACGGCTCGGCCCCGGTATCGATCGGGCTGGTCCCGCGCGACGGCACCTTGCGCATGACGCTGCCGGATGGACTGGACCCCTCGGCCGACATCCAGATCGCGCTGTCGGACGAACCGGCGGGCGGATCGCCGACCGGCCAGGCGACCGGGCCGGTCGTGGCCATCGCGCCGCTCACGTCCTTGTGATCGCGGATTGACCGGGGGGTTGCGCAACTAACCCGCGCCCGCCGCGTGTTTGGGACTGTCGGGCGCAGAAATGCCGCCCAGAACCAAAACCGGAGGAAGTCCATGACCACCCGCTTTACCAAAGTCGGCGCTTCGATCATCGCTGCCACCATCGCGCTTGGCGCACCGGCCTTTGCCCAGAACACCATGGTGGGCGGCGCCGAGATGTTCCCGAACCGCAACATCGTCGAAAACGCCGTGAACTCGGCCGACCACACCACGCTGGTCGCCGCCGTGCAGGCCGCAGGCCTGGTCGAGACGCTGTCGGGCCCCGGCCCCTTCACCGTCTTCGCCCCCACCAATGCGGCCTTCGAAAAGCTGCCCGACGGCACTGTCGAGGACCTGCTGAAGCCCGAGAGCCTGCAGACCCTGCAGACCATCCTGACCTGCCACGTCGTCCCGACCGAGGCGATGTCGTCCGCCGTGGGTCGCATGATCCAGCAGGGCGGCGGTTCGGCCGCGCTGGAGACCGTGGGCGGCTGCACGCTGACCGCCAGCATCCGCGCCAGCGACAACGCCCTGCAGATCACCGACGAGAACGGCAACGTCGCCACCGTGCTGATCCCCGACGTGGACCAGTCGAACGGCGTGATCCACTCGATCGACACCGTGCTGCTGCCGGCGTCCTAAGACGCCCCGCAGGACCTGCCGTCCCCCGACAGGCAGGTCATGGCCCGCGCAGTCCCCTCTGCGCGGGCCTTTTTGCATGCCGATCCGTGAGTGATGGTGAAACCGCTTGCCTCGACGCGCGTTGCCGGGTGCTGATGGGCTGCGGCACGGCGCCGCATCGGGCCAATTTCCGAAGGGACACTGCATGAGCGGGTTGATCGCGCTTCTTGACGACGTAGCGGCAATTTCAAAGGTGGCGGCGGCATCGATCGACGACGTGGCGGGCCAGGCGGCCAAGGCGGGCGCCAAGGCCGCGGGCGCGGTCATCGACGACGCGGCGGTGACGCCGAAATACGTCCACGGCTTCGACGCCAGCCGCGAGATCCCCATCGTCTGGAAGATCGCCCGCGGATCGCTG
This sequence comes from Paracoccus marcusii, assembly GCF_028621715.1. Classification (NCBI taxonomy): domain Bacteria; kingdom Pseudomonadati; phylum Pseudomonadota; class Alphaproteobacteria; order Rhodobacterales; family Paracoccaceae; genus Paracoccus; species Paracoccus marcusii. The sequence continues at coordinate 88,655 of NZ_CP117466.1, forward strand.
TTCAACAAGCTGGTGATCCTGCTGCCGGTCGCGCTGCTGCTGTCGGCCTTTGCGCCTTGGGCCATTCCGCCCCTGCTGATGCTGGGCGGCGCCTATCTGTGCTACGAGGGCGCGCACAAGGTCGCGCACCTGTTCCACAAGACCGACACCCATGACAGCGAAAAGCACACCCATCCCGATACCGACGGTGCCGCGCTGGAGGAGGCCCGCGTCGCCGGCGCCATCAAGACCGACTTCATCCTGTCGGCCGAGATCATGACCATCGCCCTGTCCACCATTCCGACCGACGACAGCCTGCTGATGAAGGCCGTCATCCTGGCGCTGGTCGCCGTGGCGATCACCGTTGCGGTCTATGGGTTCGTGGCGCTGGTGGTGAAGGCCGACGATGTCGGGGTGCACCTGGCACAGCGCCGCACCGGCGCCGTCGCCGCCCTGGGTCGCGGCATCGTCAAGGTCATGCCCGGCTTCATGAAGACACTGACCGTGGTCGGCACCGCCGCGATGATCTGGGTCGGCGGGCAGATCATCGTGCACGGCCTGGAGCAGCTGGGATGGGGCGCGCCCTATCACCTGATCCATGACTGGGCCGATGCCGCCGCCGCCGCCGTGCCCGCCGCCCCCGGCGTGGTCGCATGGGTCGTCACTGCCTTCTGCGACGGCGTCATCGGCCTGATTCTGGGACTGGCCCTGCTGCCGGTGGCGACCAAGGTCATCAACCCGATCATCGGCGCGGTGATGGGGGCATTCGCGCAACTTCGTAAAAAACCGAACGCCAACGAAACCCGTTGACCCAAACCTCCCGACGTCACAAGACTGTCACATGAGCGTTGCGATGCTGTCGTGAACTGCCGATAGGCGGGGTCAGCATCGCAACTCTGTAAGGGAGGGAAGACAACATGATCCGATACGGAACCGCATCCGCGGTGGCGCTGGTGGCGTCGCTAACTGCCGCGCAGGCAGAAACGAACATCGAATGGTGGCACGCCATGGGCGGCGAGCTGGGCGCGAAGCTGGAGGAGATCGCCCAGGGCTTCAACGACAGCCAGGACGAATACACCGTCACCCCCGCCTACAAGGGCACCTACCCCGAGACGATGACCGCCGCGATTGCCGCGTTCCGCGCGAACCAGCAGCCCGCCATCGTCCAGGTGTTCGAGGTCGGCACCGGCACCATGATGGCCGCCCAGGGCGCCATCGTCCCGGTCCACGAACTGATGGAGCAGCACGGCCAGGCCTTCGACCAGGCGGCGTTCCTGCCGGCCGTCGTCGGCTATTACACCGATGCCGACGGCAACATGCTGTCGATGCCCTTCAACAGCTCGACGCCGATCCTGTACTACAACAAGACCGTGTTCGAGAAGGCGGGCCTGGACCCGAACACCCCTCCCAAGACCTGGGCCGAGCTGGAGCAGTTCAGCAAGCAGATCATGGAATCGGGCGCCGCGACCTGCGGCTTCACCACCCAGTGGATCAGCTGGGCCCAGACCGAGAACCTGTCGGCCTGGCACAACCAGCCGATCGGCACGCTGGAGAACGGCTTTGGCGGTCTGGACGCGCGCCTGTCGCTGAACGGTCCCGTGCAGGTGAAGCACTGGGACAACCTCAAGCGCTGGTCCGACGAAGGCATCTTCAAGTACGGCGGCCCGGTGGGCGCCGACAACGCGGCCCCGATGCTGTACTCGCAGGAATGCGCGATGATGATGGGCAGCTCGGCCAGCCGTGCAGGCGTCATCGCCAACTCGACCGCGTACGAGGTCGGCTATGGCATGCTGCCCTATTACGACGACGTCGAGGGCGCACCGCAGAACTCGATCATCGGGGGCGCCTCGCTGTGGGTGCTGTCGGGCAAGACGGACGAGGAATACGCGGCGACCGCGGCGTTCTTCGAATACCTGACCCAGCCCGAGGTGCAGGCCGATTGGGCGTCCTTCACCGGCTACCTGCCCATCACCGCCGCCGCGCGTGAGCAGATGGCCGGCTATTATGCCGAGAACCCCGGCGCCGACACCGGCATCAACCAGATCACCCTGAACGAGCCGACCGAGAACTCCAAGGGTCTGCGCTTTGGCAGCTATGTCCAGATCCGCGGCATCATCGACGAAGAGTTCGAACAGCTTCTGTCGGGCGACAAGGACGCGCAGGGCGCGCTGGACGCGGTCGTCAGCCGCGGCGACGCGCTGCTGGAAGAGTTCCAGGCGCAGAACCAGTAACCGCCCCACCCCCTTCGGCCGGGGCCGCGCATCACGCGCGGCCCCGGTCTTTTCCCGTTTTCGCCCCAAGGTCCCGCGATGAAGCGCACCATTTTCCGAAACCAGCTGTTGCCATGGCTGCTGCTGGCCCCCCAGCTGATCATCACCTTCATCTTTTTCCTGTGGCCCGCCGGTCAGGCCATCCGTCAAAGCTTTCTGCGCGAGGATGCCTTCGGCACCCGGACGACCTTTGTCGGGCTGGAGAATTTCGCCCGCCTGTGGGGCAGCCCCGAATATCTCAACAGCCTGCAGGTGACGGCGGTCTTCGCCATCTCGGTCACGGTGCTGTCGATGGGGCTGTCGCTGCTGCTGGCGATCGCGGTGGACCGGATGATCCGCAGCACGCGTGTCTATACGACGCTGCTGGTCTGGCCCTATGCGGTGGCGCCTGCGGTCGCGGGCATCCTGTGGTGGTTCATCTTCAACCCGACCATCGGCATCATGCCCTATCTGCTGGGGGGCTTGGGCTATGACTGGAACCACATCCAGGACAAGGGCGACGCCATGACGCTGGTCGTCATCGCCAGCGCGTGGAAACAGATCAGCTACAACTTCCTGTTCTTCCTGGCAGGGCTGCAGGCGATCCCGGCCAGCCTGCGCGAGGCCGCGGCCATCGACGGGGCGGGTCCGGTGCGGCGGTTCTTCGACATCACCTTTCCGCTGCTGTCGCCGACGACGTTCTTCCTGCTGGTGGTCAACATCGTCTATGCGATGTTCGACACGTTCGGCGTGATCGACGCTACGACCGAGGGCGGCCCGGCACAGGCCACCAACATCATGGTCTACAAGGTCTATTTCGACGGCTTCGTCGGGCAGAACCTGGGCTCGTCCGCCGCGCAGTCGGTGGTCCTGATGGCGCTGGTCCTAGTGCTGACGGTGATCCAGTTCCGGTTCGTTGAGAAGAAGGTGGCCTACTGATGATCGAGAACCGTCCCTTCCTGAACCTGGCCGCCCACCTGACGCTGATCCTGGGCGTCTGCGTCGTGGCGCTGCCGGTCTGGGTGGCCTTCGTGGCCTCGACCCACAGCGCGACCGCCTTCATGTCGGGCACCATCCCGATGTGGCCGGGCGACCAGATGATCCAGAACTACAGCCAGATGCTGGGCGCGGGCGTGTCCACCAGCGGCACGCCCCCGGTCGGCGTGATGATGTTCAACAGCCTGGTCATGGCGCTGGCCATCGCCATCGGCAAGATCGTCATCTCGGTCCTGTCGGCCTTCGCGGTGGTCTATTTCCGCTTTCCGCTGCGCGGTCTGGCCTTCTGGTGCATCTTCATCACCCTGATGCTGCCGGTCGAGGTGCGCATCGTGCCCACCTTCCAGGTGGTCGCCGACTTGGGCATGCTGAACAGCTATGCCGGCCTGTCGATCCCGCTGATCGCGTCGGCCACGGCCACGTTCCTGTTCCGCCAGGTCTTCCTGACCATCCCGGACGAGCTGACCGAGGCCGCCCGCATCGACGGCGCCGGGCCCATGAAGTTCTTTCGCGACATCCTGCTGCCTTTGTCGCGCACCAATATCGCAGCCCTGTTCGTGATCCTGTTCATCTATGGCTGGAACCAGTATCTCTGGCCGCTGCTGATCACGACCAGTTCGGATTATTACACCATCGTTGCGGGGATCAAGCGCATGGCGGATGCCGTGGACGGTCTGCCGCAATGGCACCTGGTCATGGCGACCGCGATGCTGGCGATGATCCCACCCGTGATCGTGGTGGTCGCCATGCAGCGCCTGTTCGTCAAAGGTCTTGTCGAGACGGAGAAATAAGATGGCATCCATCACCCTCAACAATGTCGGCAAGGTCTATGCCGGCGGCGCCCGCGCCGTGGGCGGCGTCAATATCGACATCGCGGATGGCGAATTCCTGGTCCTGGTCGGCCCGTCGGGCTGCGGAAAATCCACGCTGCTGCGCATGGTCGCGGGGCTGGAGAGCATCACCGAGGGCGAGGTCCGGATCGGCGACCGCGTGGTCAACGAGATCGAGCCCGCCGATCGCGACATCGCCATGGTGTTCCAGAACTATGCCCTGTACCCGCACATGTCGGTGCGCCAGAACCTGGCATACGGCCTGAAGAACCGCGGCACCCCCAAGGCCGAGATCGAGCGGCGCGTGGGAATCGCCTCGGACATCCTGCAGATCGGCCCGTTCCTGGACCGCAAGCCGCGCGCCCTTTCGGGCGGCCAGCGTCAGCGCGTCGCCATGGGCCGCGCCATCGTGCGCGAACCGGCCGCGTTTCTCTTCGACGAGCCGCTGTCGAACCTGGACGCGAAACTGCGCGTCGCCATGCGCCTTGAGATCAAGGAGCTGCAGAAGCGCCTGCGCACGACCTCGATCTATGTGACCCATGACCAGCTGGAGGCGATGACGCTGGCCGACCGGCTGGTGGTGCTGAACGGCGGGCAAATCGAACAGATCGGCACGCCGCTGGAGGTCTATCGCCGCCCGGCATCGGCCTTCGTCGCCAGCTTCATCGGCAGTCCGGCCATGAACCTGATCGAGGCCAGCGCCGTCCCGCACCTGCCCGGAACCGGGCATGCGGGCCATGTGGGCATCCGCCCCGAGGATCTGAGCGTCACCGCCGACGGCCCGATCGAGATGTCGGTGCTGGCGGTCGAGGAACTGGGCGCGCAGCGGCTGGTCCACGGCAAGACCGGCGATGCCCGCATCACCATCACCCTGCCGTCCGATGCCCCCCTGTCCGATCACATGCGCCTGTCCTATCGCCCCGGCGGGCTGCACCTGTTCGACAAGGTCAGCGGCAAGCGCATGGACTGACGTGAATGAAACGTGAACATCCGACACTTGCGGGTCGGGCGTTCCGTGCTACCTTGGGGTGAACCAACGCGGAAAGGTCGCCCCATGTGCCTGTCGTTCGGCTGCTCTCACCACAATCCCATCGCCTGCATTGTGCCGCCCTATATGCTGCGGGTGCTGGCGCTGCGCGGCGATCCCGCCACCGCCGACATGGCCCGCACGCTGCTGCGCCATGACGAACAGCTGCGCGAGGAGCGCGCGGCCTGGGCCAGCCTGCCGCCCGCGCCGCAGGGCATCGCCCCCGATCCCGACCTGTGCTGCCCCGACCGCCGCATCCATGACGGTGAATTCCGCGCCGCCCTTCCCGGCCGCCTGGTCCGGGCCGAGGGCGACGCGCCGTCCGGCATCGCGGATGCCGACCTGGCCTATGACAGCGCCGGCCAGGTCTTCGCGATGTTCGCCGAGGAATACGGCCGCAATTCGCTGGACGGACGCGGCATGCCGCTGGTGGCGACGGTCCAGCACCGCCGCAACTACAACAACGCCTTCTGGGACGGGCAGCAGATGGCCTATGGCACGGGCGACGGCAAGATCTTCCGGACCTTCCTGCAGCTGTCGGTCATCGCGCATGAGATGACCCATGGTGTCATCCAGCATTCCGGCGGGCTGATCTACGAGAACCAGTCCGGCGCGCTGAACGAACATGTGGCCGACGTCTTCGGCGCGCTGGCCGAACAGCGCGTGCTGGGCCAGACCGCGCATCAGGCCGACTGGTTGATCGGGCGCGGCATCCTGGGCGCGGGCATCAACGGCGTGGCGCTGCGCAGCATGAAGGCACCGGGCACGGCCTATGCCGACGATCTGCTGGGCACCGATCCCCAGCCCTGGCACATGGATCAGTTCAACACCACGACCGACGACAATGGCGGCGTGCACATCAATTCGGGCATTCCGAACCATGCCTTCTACCTGTTCTGCAGCTATCTGGGCGGCAACGCGTGGGAGCTGCCGGGCCGCATCTGGTACCGGACGCTGCAGGACCTGAACAATCCGATGGCCAGCTTTTCCGATTTCGCCGACCAGACCCTGCGCAGCGCGGCGGCACTGGCGGGCGCGGGCAGCCAACAGGCGCTGCTGCTACGGCGCGCGTGGAAACTTGTGGGAATCGCGGTCTGATCCTATGATCCGCGGACCGGAGGACCGCATGATCATAGAGATCCGCAGCCATGGCGGCTTTGGCGGCATCACTGCCGCCACCTCGCGCCGCATCGACACCGACGCCCAACCCGAACCCCGGGCGCAGGAACTGTGCGCGGCCTTCCACCCCAAGGCATTGGCCGACATGGCGGCCACCCCCTGTCCCGGCTGCCCGGACCGGATGCGCTATGCGATCACCGTGACGGACGCGACCGGCCCGCACGCCATCACTCTTTCTGAGGGTCAGATGCCCCCCGAGATGCTGGACCTGCTGGACGATCTTTAGATCCAGCCCTTCCAACGCAGGAACAGCCATGTCCCCAGGGTCGTCCCGCCCATCAGGATCAGGGCAAAGGCATAGCCCCAGGGTTCGTCCAACTCCGGCATGTTTGTGAAGTTCATCCCATAGACGCTGGCGATCAGCGTCGGCGGCAGGAACAGCGCCGCGACGACCGACAGGATGCGGACCGTGTTGTTCTGTTGCAGGTTGATCAGGCCAAGCGTGGTGTCCACCGCCAGGCTGACCCGCCCGCCCAGGAAATCGGCATGCACCTCCAGCGCCTGGATGTCGCGCATCTGGGCACGGGTGGCGGCACGCAGGCGGCCCTCCTCGGGGCGGTCCTCCAGCGTGGCGGTATAGAACGCTTGCATCCGCTCGACCGTCAGCAGGGCCAGGCGGACGCGCGCCATCGTCTCGGCCTCGCGTCCGACATCCTGCAGCGCGGCCTGCAACCGGTCCGAGGCCGCGGCGACCGCGCGGCGTTCGAACACCGCGGCGGTGGTCTGGTCCAGCGTGCGGCCGGCCCCTTCCAGGATGTCGGCCAGCCGGGCGATGATCTCCTCGACAAGGCCCAGGAACAGGCGGTCGGGCGTGCCGCAGCCCAGGGTCGAGCGTTCGGCGCGTTCGGGATAGGTCAGGAACGGCCGCGGCGAATGGTGGCGCACTGTCACCAGCCGGTCCGTCGACAGGATGAACGTCACCGGCATCGAGATCCGGTCACCCCCGGCGCGCTCTCCCGGCAGCATCGCGGTCATGTAGTCCAGCCCGTCCTCGCGATAGAGGCGGTTGGACAGCTCGATCTCCTCCATCTCGGCCAGGCTGGGAACAGGCACGCCAAGCACGCGCAGCTGCGCGATCTCGGCGTCGTTCGGCTGGATCAGGTCGATCCATGCCGCGTCCGCGACATCGCGTTCTGCGGCAAGGCGCACCAGGCGACCGTTCTCGATGGAATAGGCGTAATACATGCGACGCTCCGGTCGGTTCGCCCCCGTGGTGCCCTACCGCGGACAAACGATCAAGCGGATGTGGAAAGGGGCGCCCCGGATGGGACGCCCCTTACTGGCGGTTGCGGCAGGGCGATCACTTGTCGCGATAGTAATCGTCGATTTCGCGGTCGGCCTCGTCCTTGGTCCAGCCGTATTTTTCCTGCAGCTTGCCGGCCAGCTTGTCCTTGTTGCCGTCGATCTGATCCAGCTCGTCGTCGGTCAGTTCGCCCCATTTGACCTTGGTCGCGCCTTTCAGCTGCTTCCATTTGCCTTCGATGATATCCCAGTTCATTTCCGCCTCCTTTTCAGACGTTCATATGCCGGAATAACGCCCGCAGCCGTGGCAGGTTCCTAGCGGACAAGGTCGGGCGGCACGCCGCCGTCCATATGGGCCTGCAGGTTCGCCAGCGCGCGCAGGCCCATGCGGGTGCGCGTGTCGTCGGTGGCCGTTCCCAGATGCGGCAGCAGCGTGGCATTGGGGGCATCCCGCAGGGCGTGGGGCACATGAGGCTCTTGCGCATAGACATCCAGGCCCGCGCCCGCGATGCGGCCGTCCACCAGGGCTGCGATCAAGGCGTCCTCGTCCACCACGTCGCCGCGGGCGATGTTGACCAGCACGCCTTGGGGACCCAGGGCCTCCAGTTCGGCCGCGCCGATCAGGCCGCGCGTGGCCGCACCCCCCGGCACGGCGATCACCGCCACGTCGCAGGCCGCCAGCATGGCGCGCAGATCACCGATCTGCCGGGCCGGAAAGTCCAGCCCCGCGACGGTCGAGCGGTTGAAGAACACCACTTCCATCCCGAAGCCCAGATGCGCGCGCCGCGCGATGGCCTGACCGATCCGGCCCATGCCGACGATGCCCAGGGTGCGGCCCGACATCTCCGCGCCCAGCAGTTGCGTGGGGTTCCACCCGGTCCAGCCGCCCGCCCGCAGCAGGCGTTCGCCCTCGGACGCGCGGCGCAGCACCATCAGCATCAGCGTCAGCGCGATGTCGGCGGTGGCGTCCGTCACCACGTCGGGCGTGTTCGTGACCGCCACACCGGCGGCGCGGGCAGCGGCGATGTCGATATGGTTGAACCCCGCACCGAAATTGGCCAGCAGCCTGCAGCGCAGATCGCCCTGGAAGGCCTCGGCCCCGAACGCATCGCCAAGCGTCGGGATGATCGCGTCATAATCGCGCATCGCCTGGCCTGCCTGATCGACGGTCAGGGGCGTGTTGTCGCGGAATATCGCGTCGCAGGCCGCGCGGATGGCGGCGGTGGCGCGGTCGGTCATCGGGCGGGTGACAAGAACCTTCAATAGAGACGGCCTCCGTTGGGGACGGTCAGGTCCGGGCGGATCAGCACGACCTCTCCGTCGGGGTCGGGCACGCCCAGGACCAGCACCTCGGACATGACGGGGCCGATCTGGCGGGGCGGAAAGTTCACGACGCACAGCACCTGCGTGCCGACCAGCGTCTGAGGATCATAATGACGGGTGATCTGGGCCGAAGACTTGCGCTCTCCCAGATCGCCCAGATCCAGCCACAGCTTGATCGCGGGCTTGCGCGCCTCGGGGAAGGGTTCGGCGCGGGTGATGGTGCCGACGCGGATGTCGACCTTCAGGAAATCGTCAAAGGTGATCATCCGCGACCCAGTTCCCGCCCGCGTTCGGTCGCGGCCGCCACGGTGCGGACCATCAGCGGCGTCAGGCCCGCATCGTCGTCCATCAGCACCGCCAGCCCCGCCGCGGTCGTCCCGTTGGGAGAGGTCACGTTGCGGCGCAGCACGGCCGGGTCCTCGTCCGCATGGACGGCCAGCGCACCGGCGCCGGCCACGGTCATGCGCGCCAGTTCCAGCGACAGCGCGGGCGACAGGCCCTGCGCCGCGCCCGCGGCGGCCATCGCCTCGATCAGGTGGAACACATAGGCCGGGCCGCTGCCCGACAGGCCGGTGACGGCGTCCATCTGGCCCTCATGCTCCAGCCGGACGACGCGGCCCACGGCGCGCATCAGCGCCTCGGCCAGGTCTAGATGCGCGGGCGTTGCGGCACCGTTGCCGATCATCGCGGAAATGCCCTGACCGATGGCCGCGGGCGTGTTGGGCATCACCCGGATCACGGGGGCGCCGGGAAAGGCCGCCTCGAAGGTCGCGATGGTGGTGCCCGCCGCGACCGATATCACCAGGCTGCCCGACAGGTCCGGCATCGCGGCCAGCGCGCCGCCCATCATCTGCGGCTTGACCGCCAGCACGACCACGGCCGGATCAGCCGGCAGGTCCGCATTCACGCGCAACCCGCGGTCCTGCCATTCGGGTGCCAGGTTCGGGTCGATGACCGTGACCGCGCCCGCGTCCAGCCCGCGCGCCAGCCACCCCTGCAGCATCGCCCCGCCCATGCGGCCGCATCCGACCAGGACCAGTCCGCGCGCGTTGATGTCGTCGAAATCGTTCATATCAGGCCCGTCCGTAGGTTTCGCCCAAGGCAATCTCCAGCGCCGCGGCGGGCGAGGTGCCGCCCCACCCGGCCAACTGGAACGAAGGATAGAACCGCTCGCACGCGGCCAGGGCGGTGCCGATCATCCGGTCCACCTGTTCGGGCGACGCGATCGCGTCCCCCGCCAGCACCAGCCCGTACCGCCAGACCATCTGTCGCTGCGGCGCGCAGAAAGTGAAGGCCCCGTCCCAGACTCGGTCGTTGGCCAGGTTGATCGTCTGATAAATCGCCGGCATGCGGTCCGCCGGCGGGTCCATGTCGAAGCTGCAGATCAGCCGCAGGACCGCGTCGCGGGGCGACCATGCCAGGGTCAGCGCATAGCGGCGCCACTGGCCGTCCACATCCATGACGATCTGATCCTCGGCCAGGCGGTCGAACTCCCAGGCATGGTGGGTGGCCACGGCCTCGACGATGTCGATGGGGTGGATGTCGTCGATGCGCATGGAGGAATCGATCTGCGTCATGGTCTGCCTGTGGCTGCGGTCTTGCGCCGCGGTGGTCCTTGGGTGGCCACACAACACCGGGGGTCGGCGGCCATGGCGCTTACAACATATCGTGGTCGGCTTTACCACTGGTGTAAAGTCCGAATTGCCCCCGCGGCGGTGGTGTCCTAGCAGGGGCGGACAGGACCAAGGGGGCGGCATGGCACGCGATCACGGCGGCAATCTGGATGCGGCGCAGGCACGTTTCGGCACGGGCCACTGGATCGACCTGTCGACCGGCATCAACCGCAGGCCCTGGCCGGTCCAGCCCCTGTCGGACACGGCCTTTCGCGCGCTGCCGATGGCCAGGGCGGAACGGGCGCTGATCCGCGTCGCCGCAGAATGGTTCGGCTGCGCGGACGACCATGTCCTGCCGATGGCGGGGGCCACGGCGGCGATCCAGTTGGTGCCGCGCCTGCGGCCCGCGGGCCACGCGGCGGTGCTGACGCCCAGCTACAACGAATATGCGGCCAGCCTGACCGCCGCGGGCTGGCGTGTCACCCCCGCCCCCGACCTGGACAGGATGGATGGCGCCGACCTGGCCGTCGTCGTGAACCCCAACAACCCCGACGGGCGGGAATGGTCGCCCCTGGTCCTGGCCGCGCTGGCACGGCGGGTCGGCCTGCTGATCGTCGACGAAAGTTTCGCGGATGCGCGCCCCGACCTGTCGCTGGCCCGGTCCCTGCCCGCCAATGCGGTGGTGCTGCGCAGCTTTGGCAAGTTCTGGGGTCTGGCCGGGCTGCGGCTTGGCTTTGCGCTGGCGGACCCGGCCCTGCTGTCGCCGCTGCGCGAGGCCGCGGGCCCCTGGTCCGTCAGCGGCCCCGCACTGGAGATCGCGACCGCCGCCATGGCCGACCGGACCTGGGCCGACCACACCGTCACCTATCACGCCGAAGCCGCGCTGAACCTGGACCGGCTGGCCGCGCGCGCGGGCTGGCGGCCCCTGGGCGGGACGCATCTGTTCCGTCTGTACGACACGCCGGACGCGCAGGCGGCCCAGGACACGCTGGCCCGCGCACATGTCTGGACCCGGCGCTTTCCCTATTCGGACCGCTGGCTGCGGCTTGGCATTCCCGGCAGCCGGGACGAGTTCGCCCGCGTCGGGCAGGCCCTGACCGGCTAGCGCTTGCGCAGGAATTCCGTGCGCAGGACCAGGCCCCTGATGCCGTCGTGGCGACAGTCGACCTCTGCCGGGTCGTCGGTCAGGCGGATGCCGCGGATCACGGTGCCCTGCTTGATCACGGTGCTGCTGCCCTTGACCTTCAGGTCCTTGATGACGACCACCTGGTCGCCGTCGGCCAGCGGCGTGCCCGCGCTGTCGCGCACGATGCCGGCGGCGGCGGCCTCGGCCGCGACCTCGGCGGCGGGGCGCCATTCTCCCGTGGCCTCGTCATAGACATAGTCGTCATCGGCCATGGTCTGCCCTTTCGCGGCTGGCGGCGCAGGGTGCCGCCCGTCACGCCTTAGGCCGCAGGGGCGGGCCGCGCAACCTCTGGCGCAGGGCGCGGGGTTTGGCCATGATGGGCCTGCGAAAAGGATGCCCCCGATGATGCGACTTGCCCTGTTCCTGACGATGCTGGCCGCCCCCGCGGCCTTGGCCGACGCACCGCTGATGGTGCTGGACCGCACGCAGCTGCCGTTCGACCTGGGGCCCGGGAACCCCGCCAACAGCCCCGCGCGGCCGGGCAATGCACCCCATGCGGCCTGGAACTCGGCCGGAAACACCGCGAACGCGCCGACCGCACCGGGCAACCGCCCCACCGACCGCGTGAACGAGGGGCGGGTGATCTTCACCTCGGACGGGTCGGTCGTGGGCTATTACGCGCCGAACGCGGTCGGGGTGCTGAACCTGTTCGACACCCAAGGCCGGCGCATCGCCTATCGCCCGGCGCGGGGCACGAAAAGCCTGTTCACCGTGCAGGGCGCCTGGTGCGGCACGGTCGACGGGCTGCGCGACGGCAGTCTGGTGCTGGCGGTCACGCCCGATTGCGCGCGCCAGTTCATGCGCTGACACCCTATCGTCACATTCCGTCCCTAGACCGCAGCAAAGCCACCGGAGACGCAGATGAACGACTACAAGGACTGGCTGCAGGCAGAACTGCAGGAGACCCTGGACGAGGATATCGAACTGGAGATGGAGGACGCCGCCCTGTCGGCCGAAATCCGGCGCATCTATCGCAGCCACCATCCCGACCAGATGGACCGCAAGCTGTATTTCCGCGAACTGCTGCGCCTTCAATCTGAACTGATCCGCCTTCAGGACTGGGTCAGCCACAACAACGAACGCGTCGTCGTGCTGTTCGAGGGGCGCGACAGCGCCGGCAAGGGCGGCGCCATCAAGCGCATCACGCAGCGGCTGAACCCGCGCGTGGCCCGCGTCGTCGCCCTGCCCGCCCCGTCCGACCGGGAAAAGACGCAGTGGTACTTCCAGCGCTATGTGCCTCATCTGCCGGCGGGAGGAGAGTTCGTGCTGTTCGACCGCAGCTGGTACAACCGTGCGGGCGTGGAACGCGTCATGGGCTTTGCCACCGAGGATCAGGTCGAACAGTTCTTCCAGGACGTGCCCGAATTCGAACGCATGCTGGTCCGGTCGGGCATCAGGCTGGTGAAGTACTGGTTCTCGATCACGGACGAGGAGCAGCAGATGCGGTTCCAGATGCGCATCCACGACCCCCTCAAGCAGTGGAAGCTGTCGCCCATGGACCTGCAGTCCCGCGTCCGGTGGGAGGCCTATACCAAGGCCAAGGAGGACATGTTCGAACGCACGAACATCCCCGAGGCGCCTTGGTACATCGTGCCCGGCAATGACAAGAAGCGCGCGCGTCTGAACTGCATCGACCACCTGCTGGGCCTGATCCCCTATGGCGACGTGGACCACGAACAGATCACCCTGCCCGACCGCGTCTTCAACCCCGATTATGAGCGCGACGCGGTCCCCCGCGAGCTGTATGTTCCGCAAAAATACTGAACCGGGGCGATGATGCTGGAATATCATGTCTATGACGTCTTCACCGACCGGCCCTTTGCGGGCAATCCGCTGGCCGTGGTCATGGGGGCCGATGCGCTGAGCACGCGGCAGATGCAGACCATCGCCCGCCAGTTCAACCTGTCCGAGACGATCTTCGTCATGGCCCCGCGCGATCCCGCGCACCGCGCCCGCGTCCGCATCTTCCTGCCGCTGGCAGAGATCCCCTTCGCGGGTCACCCTACCATCGGCTGCGCGCTGCACCTGTCGGCGGGCGACGGCGATCTGGTGCTGGAGGAGGAGGCCGGGCCGGTCCCGGTGACCATCCGCGACGGCCTGGCCGAATTCGCGGCCCCCGTGCTGCCGCAGCTGGGCGATGCGGTTGCCGCTGACCTGGCGGCGGCGGGCCTGGGCCTCGGCGCGGATCAGGTGGGTTTCGACACGCACCGCCCGGTCGTGGCCCATGCGGGTCCGGCCTTCATCTTCTTGCCGCTGCGCGACGCGCAGGCCCTGGCGGATGCCCGCCCGGCCGGGGCCGCATTCGAGGCGCTGACGGCACGGGTCGGCAAGGTCTATGCCTATGCCCCCGACGGCGCAGGGTTTCGCGCGCGCATGTTCGCCCCCGGCAGCGGCGTCCCCGAGGACCCCGCCACCGGATCGGCCACCGCGACCCTGGCCGCCCCCCTGCTGGCCGCAGGCGTCCTGCCCGAGGGAGAGACGCGCCTGTCCCTGCGCCAGGGGGTCGAGATGGGGCGCCCGTCGCAGCTGGGCCTGCGCATCGCCGTCAAGGGCGGCGCGCTGGCGCAGGTCTGCGTGTCCGGCCGTGCCGTTCCCGTGGCCCAAGGCCGCATCCGCATTCCGGAGGACACATGACCAAGGCCTATTGGATCGCCCATGTGACGATCGACGACCCCGACGCCTATGACGCCTATCGCCGGGCCAATGCCGCGCCCTTTGCCGAATACGGCGCGCGCTTCCTGGTGCGCGGTGGCGCGCAGCAGGTGGTCGAGGGCCATGCCCGCCCCCGCAGCGTCGTGATCGAGTTCCCGTCGCTGGAGGCGGCGCAAGCCTGTTACGACAGTCCCGGCTATCAGGCGGCCAAGGCGCTGCGCGAGCCGGTCTCTGCCGCAGATGTGATCATCGTCGAGGGCTGGCCCGGCTAGACCGCGGGCACCTGCGGGGGCATCCTTCGGCCATGTTCATGGACCTACTGACACGCCTGATGGGCGATACCGCCGCGCCGATCGACCGCGACGATGCCGAACTGGCCATCGCCGCGCTGCTGGTGCGCGTGGCGCGGGCCGACGATCATTACGATCAGCCTGAACGTGACCGCATCGAACAGGTCCTGTCCCGCCGCGGTCTGACTGCCGCCGAGGCCGCCGCCCGCCGCGCCCAGGCCGAGGCGCTGGAGGCGGAGGCCAGCGACACCGTCCGCTTTACCCGCCAGATCAAGGACCGCATCGCGCTGGAGGATCGTCGTGCCGTTCTGGCCGCGCTGTGGGAGGTCGCCTATGCCGACAACAGCCGCGGCGCGGATGAGGACAGCCTGATCCGCCTGGTCTCCAGCCTTCTGGGCATGACCGACCGCGAATCGGCCGAGATCCGTCAGCAGGTGCTGGCCCGGACGGGCCTAAAACCCTAACCGGTCGCGCAGCCCGAACCACGCCATCCCCGCCACCAGCAGCGGCTTGCGCAGGGCCGCACCGCCCGGAAAGGGCCGGGTGGGAACGGCGGCCATGGCGTCGAACCGTTCGGCCTGGCCCGCCACGGCCTCGGCCATCAACTGCCCCGCCAGCGTGGCCATCGCCACGCCATGCCCGGAATAGCCGCTGGCCGACAGGCAGTTCGGCGCGGGCCGGGTGAAGCAGGGCATGCGGTTCATGGTGATGGCCAGCGTCCCGCCCCAGGCATGGGTCAGGGGCACGTCCTGCAGCTGCGGATAGACCGACAGCAGATGCGGGCGGACCACCGCCGCAATGTCGCGCGGAAAGCGGTAGGTGACCGTCTCTCCACCGCCGAAGACCAGCCGACGGTCGTCGTCGACGCGCCAGTAGTTCACCACGAACTTCGTGTCTGCCACAGCGATGCGGTCCGGCAGGATCTCGGGGTGATCATCCAGCGGCGGGGTCGCGACGATATAGTTGTTGATGGGCATGACCCGCGCGGCGACGCCCCGGTCCAGATCGCCCAGATAGCCGTTGCAGGCCAGGATGACGTGATCGGCCCGCAGCACGCCCTGATCGGTGCGGATGATGCTGGGCGCACCATGGGTCAGGTCGGTGACCTGCGCGCGCTCATGGATCACGACGCCCGCATCCCGCGCCAGCCGCGCCATCCCAAGGGCCAGCGCCAGCGGCTGCACATGCCCCGCCCCGCGGTCCAGATCGCCGCCGACATAGGCAGTGCTGCCCAAGGCCGCCGCCAGCCCGTCGCGATCCAGGGGCGTGACCCGGTCGTAGCCGTAATGCCGTGCCAGATGGTCGGCCATGTGGCGGGCGTGATCGACCTCGGACGCGGTACGGCAGGCATGTGCGATGCCGTCGCGGACCCGCACGCCCGCTTCGGCGGCGATGGTGCGGACGGCGGCCTTGGCCTCCTCAGCCAGGTCCCACAGGCGGCGGGCCATGTCGCGGCCCAGCTGCGCCTCCAGCCAGTCGACCTCCTGCCGCTGGCCGGACCCGATCTGGCCGCCGTTGCGGCCCGAGGCGCCGAACCCCACACGCTGCGCCTCCAGCACCCGGACCGACAGGCCCCGGCGCGCCAGATGCAGCGCGGCCGACAGGCCGGTATAGCCCGCCCCGATCACCGCCACATCCGCCCGCGCCTCGCCCCGCAGGGGCGGCAGGTCGGGCTGCGGCCCGCACTGATCGGCATAGAGGCTGGGCGGATAGGCCCCTAGCCGGTCGTTCAGGTGCAGCAGGTTCATACGTTCAGCAGCAGATGTTCGCGTTCCCACGGGCTGATGACCTGCAGAAACTCCTTGTATTCATTGCGCTTGACCGATTCGTAGACGGCGCAGAAATCCTCGCCCAAGACGCCGCGCATGGGCGCGCTCTCCGACATCAGGTCCAGCGCGTCGCCCAGGTTGTAGGGCAGCTCGTCCTCGGACATGTAGGCGTCGCCCAGGCATTCGGCGCGCGGGTTCTCGGCCTCCAGAAGGCCCAGATAGCCACAGGCCAGGCTGGCCGCGATCCCCAGATAGGGGTTGCAGTCCATGCCCGCCAGCCGGTTCTCCAGCCGCCGCGCCTCGGGCCCCGAGATCGGCACGCGCAGGCCCGTGGTACGGTTGTCGCGCCCCCATTCCAGGTTGATCGGCGCCGCGAAGTCCGGGACATAGCGGCGATAGCTGTTCACATAGGGTGCCAGCAGCGCGATGGCGGCGGGCAGGTGCTTCTGCATGCCGGCGATGAAATGCAGGAAGGCCGGCGTCTCGCGGCCCTTTTCGTCGGAAAAGATGTTCCGGCCCGTCTCGATATCCGTGATCGAATGATGGATGTGCATGGCGCTGCCCGGCTCGCCCTCGATGGGCTTGGCCATGAAGGTGGCAAAGCAGTCGTGGCGCAGCGCGGCCTCGCGGATCAGCCGCTTGAAGTAGAAGATCTCGTCGGCCAGGGCCACCGGATCGCCATGGTTCAGGTTGATCTCGACCTGGCCCGCGCCGCCCTCCTGCAGGATGCCGTCGATCTCGAAGCCCTGCGCCTCGGCAAAGTCGTAGATGTCGTCGATGACCTTGCCGTATTCGTCCACCGCCGACATGGAATAGGCCTGTTTTGCCGCCGCGCGCCTGCCCGTGCGGCCCATGGGCGGGATGATCGGCTGGTTCGGGTCGATGTTCCGGGCGACCAGGAAGAACTCCATCTCGGGCGCCACGACCGGGTTCCAGCCCTTGTCACGGTACAGCTGCACCACGCGTTTCAGCACGTTGCGCGGTGCGATGGGCATGGGGTTGCCCTGCTGGTCGGTCGCGTCATGGATGACCTGGATGGTCCAGTCCGCGGTCCAGGGTGCGGCGGTGGCGGTGGAATAGTCGGGGACCATCACCATGTCCGGTTCGGTGAAGGCGCCCGACGGGTTGTCGGCCCATTCCCCGGTGATCGTCTGCAGGAAGATCGAATTGGGCAGGTAGAACTGGTTCTGCCGCGCGAATTTCGACGCGGGCATGGCCTTGCCACGGGCGACGCCCGCCATGTCGGCCACGATGCATTCGACCTCGTCCAGGCGGCGCCCCGACATGAAGTCGCGCGCGGCCTGGGGCAGTTTCTCGGTCCAGTCGCTCATGCGGCACCTTTGTCGGCTCGCGCCAGGGCGCGGGGTTGCTTGAAGAAGGCCTCGATCCGGTCGGCCAGCAGGGACGCGCCATCGGCCTGCCCCATGCGGGCCGCAGCCCCGGCCAGCAGGTCGTCCGGCACGACGCCCTTGGCGCGGGTGTCCATCAGCCCTTGGATGAAGTCGTCGCCGAATTCCGGATGCGCCTGAACGGTAAAGGCCCGGTCGCCATAGATCAGCGCGGCATTCTCGCAGAACGCGTTGCGGCCCGCGACCTGCGCGCCGGGCGGCAGGGCCACGACCTGATCCTGGTGCCAGGCGTTCAGCGTGACGGGCTGGCCGCCGAAATCGTAATCCTGCGCGCCCACGGCCCAACCGCCGGGATGCTTGACCACGGTGCCGCCCAGGGCCTGCGCGATGATCTGATGACCAAAGCAGATGCCGACCATCGGCACGCCTGCGTCATGGACGCGGCGGATGAAATCCTCCAGCGGCGGGATGAAGGCGTGATCCTCATAGGCCCCGTGGCGCGAGCCGGTCAGCAGCCAGCCGTCGGCATCGTGGATGTCCTGTGGAAACTCCATCCCCTCGACATGCCAGGTGGTGAAGTCGAATCCGCGCCCGGCCAGCAGGCGCACGAACATGTCCGGATAGTCGCCCAAATCCCGCTTCAGCTGCGCCGGCGACTGGCCGCATTGAAGGATGCCGATCCGCATGAAAAACCTTGATGTTGCTTGTGTCCGAAGCCTAGTCGCCCCGCAGGGGGGGCCGCAAGGGGGGCGTTTGCGCCTTTTGGCGGTCTGGCCGCGCGGACGCACAGGCGCTAGGCTGCGCGCAACTGAAAGGATGCACCCATGCCCCATCAGCGCCCCGAGGTCGACCCGGACGGCCTTGACGAATTCTCGGTCGTGTTCACCGACCGGTCACTGAACCACATGTCGAAACGCTTTCAGCAGGTCATGCGCGACCTGTCGGCGGGTCTGTGCGAGGTCTATGGCGCGGCCCAGGTGGCGATCGTACCGGGCGGCGGCAGCTATGCGATGGAATCGGTCGCGCGCCAGTTCGGGCGCGACGCGCATGCGCTGATCGTCAGGAACGGCTGGTTCAGCTATCGCTGGAGCCAGATATTCGACGCGGGCGCATTCGCGCGCGAGGTGACCGTGGTCAAGGCCCGCCCGCAGGGGAACGCGCCCCAGCCCGCCTATGCGCCCCCGCCCATCGACGAGGTCGTGGCCCGCATCCGCGAGACGCGCCCCGACGCGGTCTTTGCCCCGCATGTGGAGACCTCGGCCGGGCTGATCCTGCCCGACGACTATATCACCGCGCTGGCCGATGCCGCGCATGAGGTGGGTGCCCTGATGGTGCTGGACTGCATCGCGTCGGGTGCGATCTGGGTCGACATGCGGGCCACGGGCGTCGACGTGCTGATCTCGGCCCCGCAAAAGGGCTGGTCGGCCTCGCCCGCCGCAGGCCTTGTCATGTTGTCCGATCGCGCCGCCGAACGACTGGCCACCACCGACAGCGACAGCTTTGCGCTGGACCTTAAGAAATGGCGCACGATCATGCAGGCCTATCTGGATGGCGGCCATGCCTATCACGCGACCATGCCCACCGACGCGCTGCTGGGCCTGCGCGACGCGATGGAGGAGACCCGCGCGATGGGGTTCGCCGCCGCGCGCGACGCGCAATGGCGCCTTGGCCGGGCGGTCCGCGACGAACTGTCCGCGCGCGGCATCCGCTCGGTCGCGGCCGAGGGGTTCCAGGCGCCGGGCGTCGTGGTCAGCTATACCGACGACCCCGAGGTCAAGTCTGGCAAGGCCTTTGCCGCCCTCGGCACCCAGATCGCGGCGGGCGTGCCGTTGGCCGTGGATGAGGGGGCCGACTTCTCGACCTTCCGCATCGGGCTGTTCGGTCTGGACAAGCTGCGCGATGTCGACGGCACGATGGCCCGGCTTGTGCCGGTGCTGGACCAGGCGACCGCCCCGCGCGGCTAAGCCTTTGACGCGCGCGTCACGTCGGGATAGTGCCCCGCCGTGACCATGTGGCGACAGGACCCCGACATGACGCTGACGATCGACCTGGAAAGCCCGCTTGGGCCCGACCTGGACCTGCTGTTCCAACGCCACACTGCCGAGATGCATGCCGATACCCCGCCGGGATCGATCCACATGATGCCCAAGGAGGCGCTGGAGAACCCCGCCATCGCTTTTTTCGTCGTGCGCGACGCGGGCCAACCTGTGGCCATGGGTGCCATCAAGGATCTGGGCGCATCCGAGGGAGAGCTTAAATCCATGCACGTGCTGTCCGAACAGCGCGGGCGGGGCGTGTCGCGGATGTTGCTACGGCACATGCTGGGTCACGCGCGGAATGCGGGCTATGCCAAGCTATCGCTGGAAACCGGCGTGCAGCCGGGATTTGTCGCGGCGCGTGGCCTCTATGCCCGCGAGGGGTTCACGGAATGCCCGCCCTTCGGCAGCTATCGCGCCGACCCGCATTCGGTCTTCATGACGCTGATGCTGTAATTCAAACGGCGCGCATCCTGCGATGCGCGCCGTCGTCTTCCTGTCGAACAATCAGTGCTCGTGCGTGGGCAGAGCCTTCAGATCATCCTTGGTCCAGTTGGTCCGGGCATGCACGGTGCCGCTTTCGTCGCGCATGAAGTCCAGGTCGGTCGCCGGAACCATGACCGGCTTGGCGCCGATGCCCAGGAACCCGCCGACGTCAAGAACGACCTTGGCCGAAGCACCCATGCCGTGCGTGTGCGACACGCTGCCGACGGTTTCGTCGCCCGGGCCATAGACGGTGGCGCCGTCCAGAACGGCCTCGGTCAGTTCGTCGTGGGTCAGTCGCGTGTGATTTGCGTGGTCCATGTCGACCTCCTTCAGGTGGTGTGGCACATCAACACTGGCCCAGCGGGTGCCGTTCCATCGTCATGGGATGGCCCTGCGCACAAGTTCGTGCTTGCCGGGGCGATTAGCGTCTGGATTGCCGATGCGCCTGCCGCTAAGAAAGGCCAGCCCGCGGGCCCCGTAGCTCAACTGGATAGAGCAATTGACTTCTAATCAATAGGTTGCAGGTTCGAATCCTGCCGGGGTCGCCATTTTCCGTTTCAGCTCAGACCCTTACCGCACCAATCGGTGCATCTTTTCCTGTCCATAAGGACAGGATGACGCCGCCGTCGACTTCAGACAAAAGAGGCTTATCGGCCGGGCGTCCTTGGTGGTTGGTTTAAAGAGTTCAGACGCCCGGCCGATCTGTCACCCCTGCGGTCAAGTGCTATCAGCGGGCGTCCCCAGATCCCACCACAGCCCCGCCATGATCGCCAGCGCCTGTCGCGACAGGCTTTGCAATGCATGTTCGTCGGGTGCGTGCTGACAGCAGCCACGATAGGAATGGGGCACCCAGATCGTCGGCAGGCCCAGGATTTCCGCAAAGCATTCGTTGGGCAGCGATCCGGCCAGGTTCGGCAGCAGATGCGGATCCTGCCCGGTCGTCCGCCGGACCGACCCCGCGACCCGGCGCACCCAGTCATGGTCGGGCATCAGCCGCGTGGCATGGGCGGGATCGCCGTCCCGCGGCACGATGCGCACCGCGTGATGGCCGTGGCGATCCAGGTGGCGACGCAGCGCCGGCAGGATGTCATCCGGATCGGTCCCCACGACATAGCGCAGCTGGCAGGTCGCCCGCGCGCGGCCCGCGATGGCGTTCACGGGTGCGTCGGGCACACCGGCGGTCATCGCCAGCACCGCAAAGCTGTTCCACCCAAAGGCGCGTTCGGTGGGTGTCAGCCCGACCTCTCCCCAATCGACATCGACCTGGGGGCCGCCCGCCTCGATCACCGGCAGGTCGCGCAAGGCGTCGCGCAGCGCGGGCGTCAGGCTGTCGGGGCGCCATTCCGGGACCTGGATCTGGCCGCGCCGATCGCAGATCGTGGCCAGCGCATGGGCCAGGATCATCGCCGGATCGGCCAGAAGACCGCCCCAGTTTCCCGAATGATGCGCCCCCGACCGCAGCTCCAGCACCAGATCAAAGGCCAGCGCCGCGCGCGATCCCATGAACAGCGTCGGCACGTCGGCCTGCAGGCGCGGGCCGTCGGACGCGATCAGCACATCGGCCGCCAGCGCATCGGCATGATCCCGGCAGACCTGGGCCAGGCCGGGCGATCCGGTCTCCTCGGACATCTCGAAGATGATCCGCATGTTGAAGCCCAGATGCCCGCGCGTGTCGATGACAGCCTGCAGCGCGGCCAGGTTGATCAGGTGCTGCCCCTTGTTGTCGGCCGCGCCACGGCCATACAGGCGGTCGCCCTCGGCGGTCAGGACAAAGGGCGACAGCCCGTCGCGCCACTGGTCGGTCTGGGCGCGGACCACGTCGCCATGACCATAGGTCAGGACCGTGGTCAGGGCCGGATCCTCGATCCGTTCCGCGATCAGCAGGGGGCCGCCCCGCGGGTCGGGATTGTCCAGCACCCGCGGGGCGAAACCCAGACCGGACAGGCGCGGTATCATCGCCTCGGTCAGATAGCGGTCCAGATGGGGCCGCTGCGCCGGGTCCTGGCTTTCGGTCGGATGCGCCACCAAGGCCGCCAGATCGGCCTGGAATCCGCCCTCGTCGAAATAGCCTTCGGCGCGGGCGATCGCATCCTGTCGCGCATCGGTCATGGGCGGGCCTCCGGGCGGTATCCGGCGGACGCCTCGATCAGGTGGGTGGTATAAGGCTGGGCGCCCTGCCCCGCCCGCAGATGGGACGCCGGCAGGATCTCGACGATGCGGCCGCGCTGCATCACGGCCAGCCGGTCGCACATATGGGCGATCACCGACAAGTCGTGGCTGACCATCAGATAGGTCAGCCCGTGTTCGTCGCGCAGATCGGCCAGCAGGTTCAGGATCTCGGCCTGGACGCTGACGTCCAGCGCGCTGGTCGGCTCGTCCAGCAGCAGCAGGCGCGGCTCCGCCGCCAAGGCGCGGGCGATCGCCACGCGCTGACGCTGTCCCCCGGACAGCTGGTGCGGATAGCGGAAGCGGAACCCCCGGCCCAGACCCACGTCGTCCAGCAGCTTGACGATGCGCTGGTCGATCCGGTCCATGCCCTGCAGGCGCAGGGTTTCCGCCAGGACGGCATCGACGGAATGGCGTGGATGCAGGCTGGCATAGGGGTCCTGGAACACCATCTGAACGGTGCGAAAGAACGCCCGGTCGCGCCGCTCTCCCTTCTGAGCCTGACCGTCGACCGCGATCCGGC
This sequence comes from Paracoccus marcusii, assembly GCF_028621715.1. Taxonomy (NCBI): domain Bacteria; kingdom Pseudomonadati; phylum Pseudomonadota; class Alphaproteobacteria; order Rhodobacterales; family Paracoccaceae; genus Paracoccus; species Paracoccus marcusii. Next base: position 111,550 of record NZ_CP117466.1, read on the forward strand.
CGGACCAGCCGGGGATCAGGCCTGCGATGGCGCGCAGGATGGTCGACTTGCCCGAACCGCTTTCGCCGACCAGGCCAAAGCTTTCGCCCTGCGCCACATCGAAGGCCGCGTTGTGGACAGCGGTGACGCGGTCGGGCTCCTGCCCGAACCAGACGGTCAGATCGGCAACGCTCAGCATCTCAGGGGCCTTTCACGACGGGGTCGCGCCAGCTGTCCTGGCGCTGGAGGACGGACAGGCGCGACACCGGCGCGTCCAGCCGCGGCAGGCTGTCCAGAAGCCCGCGGGTATAGGGGTGCTGCGCCCCGTGCAGGTCGCGGGCGGGCAGCGTCTCGACCACGCGGCCGGCATACATGATCAGCACGCGGTCGCAGAACTGCGCCACCAGGTTCAGGTCGTGGCTGATGAAGATCAGCCCCATGCCGCGGTCGCGGACCAGCCGGTCCATGATGTGCAGCACCTCGGTCCGGACCGACACGTCCAGCGCGCTGGTCGGTTCGTCCGCGATCAGGATCTGCGGATCGGGGGCCAGCATCATGGCGATCATGATGCGCTGACCCATGCCGCCCGACACCTCGTGGGGATAGCTGTCCATGACGCGTTCGGGGTCACGGATCTGCACGGCCTCCAGCATCTCCAGGGCCTTGGCGCGGGCGGCGGCGCGGGGCGCGCGGGCGTGCAGGCGATAGGCCTCGATGATCTGCTGGCCCACGGTCATCACCGGGTTCAGGCTGAACTTGGGGTCCTGCATGACCATGCTGATGCGCCCGCCGCGGATGGCGCGCATCTGCCGGTCGGGCAGGTTCAGGATGGACTGGCCCTCCAGCTCCATCCGGGCGGCCTCGACCCGGCCGGGCGGACGCACTAGGCCCAGGATCGCGCGGCCGGTCATGGACTTGCCCGACCCGCTCTCGCCCACGACGCCAAGGCGTTCGCGGCCCAGGTCGAAATCGATGCCGCGCACGGCCTGAAACTCGCCCTGCCGGGTCGGGAAGGTGACGCGCAGGTCGCGCACGGACAGAAGGGGTTCGGTCACGACTTGTCTCCCTTGGGGTCCAGCACGTCGCGCAGCCCGTCGCCCAGCAGGTTGAAGGCCATCGACACCAGGAAGATGGCGATGCCCGGCATGGCGGCGACCCACCAGAAGTCGAGGATGTAGCCCCGCCCGTCCGAGATCATCGCCCCCCATTCGGGCAGCGGCGGCTGCGCGCCGAGGCCCAGAAAGCCCAGGCCCGCCGCCGACAGGATGATCCCCGCCATGTCCAGCGCCACCCGCACGATCAGCGACGACAGGCACAGCGGCCAGATGTGGCGGATCAGCAGGCGCAGCCGCCCCGCCCCCTGCAGCCGCGCGGCGGCGATGAAGTCGGCGTTGCGGATGGTCAGCGTCTCGGCCCGCGCCAGGCGCGCATAGGGCGGCCAGGCGGTCAGCGCCAGCGCCAGCACCGCGTTGCCGATGCTGGGCCCCAGGGCCGCGACGAAGGCCAGCGCCAGGATCAGCTTGGGGAAGGCCAGGAAGATGTCGGTCACCCGCATCAGCACCTGGTCCACCCAGCCCCCGGCAAAACCCGCCACCGTGCCGATCAGCAGCCCGATGACCGGCGCGATCAGCGCGACCGTGCCCACGATGAACAGCGTGATGCGCGAGCCGTGGATCAGCCGCGAGAGGATGTCGCGCCCCAGGGCGTCGGTGCCCAGCCAATGCGCCGCCGACGGCGGCTGCAACCGGTCGGCCAGGTTCTGGGCATAGGGGTCCTGCGGCGCGATCCAGGGCGCCAGGATCGCCATGCCGATCAGCAGCGCCAGGATGATCAGCCCGACCATCGCCAGCCTGTTGGCGCGGAAGGTCAGCCAGCCCTGATAGATCGCGCCAAGCCGCGCCTGGCGGCGGGTCTGGGGCGCGTCGGACAGCAACCAATCGCGGCGTGTCATGGCGCTCATGTCGACCTCGGATCCAGGAAACGGTACAGGATGTCGCTGAACAGGTTCAGCACGACGAAGCACACGCCCACGACCACCGTTCCGCCCAGGACCGCGTTCATGTCGCCCGACAGAAGGCCGCGGGTGATGTAGCTGCCCAGGCCCGGCCAGCTGAAGATGATCTCGGTCAGGACCGACCCCTCCAGCAGAGAGCCGAAGGACAGTGCGATGACCGTCACCAGCGGGATCGCGATGTTGCGGAAGGCGTGGCCCCAGATGACGGCGCGTTCGGACAGGCCCTTGACGCGGGCGGTGGTGATGTATTCCGCCGACAACTGCTCCAGCATGAAGCTGCGCGTCATGCGGCTGATATAGGCCAGCGAATAATAGCCCAGCAGGCTGGCCGGCAGGATGATGTGAGAGAACGCGTCGCGGAACGCGCCCCAGTCCCCGGCGATCAGGCTGTCGACCAGGATCATGCCGGTCACGTTCGGCACCATCCCGTCATAGATGATCCCCTGCCGCCCCGGCCCCCCGACCCAGCCCAGCATGCCATAGAAGATCAGCAGGCCCATCAGCCCCAGCCAGAAGATCGGCATCGAATAGCCGACCAGCGCCACGACGCGGGCGACCTGGTCGATGACGCCGCCGCGCCGCGCCGCCGCGATCACGCCCAGGGGCACACCGATCACGACGCCGATGAAGGTCCCCAGGGCCGCCAGCTCGAAGGTCGCGGGAAAGACGCGGGCGATGTCCTGTGCCACCGGCTGCCCGGTGGAGATGGACCGTCCGAAATCGCCGCGCAGCACGTCGCCCACATAGGACAGGAACTGCACGATCAGCGGCTGGTCCAGACCCATCGCCACATAGGCGGCGTCGTACTGGGCCTGGGTGGCGCGGTCGCCTACCACCTTCAGCACCGGGTCGATCGGCATGACCCGCCCGATGATGAAGGTGACCAGCAGCAGCCCCAGGAGAGTCAGCGCCAGCGACAGGACGGTCCCCGCCACGCTGCGCACGCGCCTGCGGGTCAGGGCGCGGCGCCGCGACGATGCGGTCGCGGCGCCGGTCGGATCGGTCGGGGCCATTTATTCGCCCTTCGTCACCTGACGATACATGACCGACGAAATGGCGCCGCCGCTCCACCAGTTCTGGACGCCGTCGCGCAGGCCGACCTGTTCGATGCGCTGGAACAGCGGAACGATCGGGGCCTCGGCCTGGTACTGGCGCTGGATGTCCTGATACATCGCGGCGCGGGCGTCGGCGTCCTGCTCCAGGGTGGCGGCGACAGTGGCCTCGTTCATCTCGGCCGGTACCTCATAGGCGTTGCGCCAGGCCAGCAGGCCCACGGCCGCGGCCTCGTCGCTGTTGTCGGGGTTATAGGCGAAGGTCGCGGCATTGGTGTTCGGGTCCGAATAATCCGGGCCCCATTCGCCCAGGAAGATCGGAACCTCGCGGGCGCGATAGGCGTCCAGCACCTGCGCGCCGGTCATCTGCTCGATCTCCAGGGTCAGGCCGACCTGGGCCATCGACGCCTGCAGGGTCTGGGCCACGTCCACGTATTCGCGCAGATCGCGCACGCGGGTGGTGATGGTGCCGCCCTCGATCCCCGCATCGGTCAGGATCTGGCGGGCCTTCTCCACGTCATAGGTCCAGGGCTGCTCCTCCAGCACGCCCAGATAGCCCTGCGGCAGGAAGGTCTGGTGGGTGACGAACTGACCCTTCAGGAAGCTGCCGGTGATGCCCTCGTAATCGACAAGGTGCTTCATCGCCTCGACCACGGCAGGGTTCGACAGCAGTTCGTCCTTCTGGTTCAGGCCCATGTAGAGGATGCGGCCGCGCGGCTCGTCCTGGATGGTCACGCCCTCGACCGCGGCGATGGATTCCACGTCCGTCGGCGTAAGGTTGCGCGCCACGTCGATATCACCCTGCTCCAGCAGCAGCCGTTGCGCGCTGGATTCGGCGACGTTGCGCACGATCACGCGCTTCATTTCGGGGGCGCCCTGCCAGTATTCCTCATAGGCGGTCAGCTGCACCGCCTCGTTCGGACGCCAGGCCGACAGCACATAGGCGCCCGACCCGGCCTCGTTCGTGTTAAGCCAGGCATTGCCCATGTCGCCGTCGACCTCGTTGGCCATGACGGTCTCCATGTCGACCACGCTGGCGATGTTGGCGGTCAGGCAGTTCAGCACGAAGGTCGGCGCATAGGGCTTGTCCATCGTCAGCGTCAGCGTGTTGCCGTCGGCGGTGATCATCTGATCGACGTTGTCGGCGGTAAAGCCGAACTGGGTCAGGATGAAGGCCGGGGTCTTGTCCAGCTTGACCGCGCGCTGCAGCGACCAGGCGGCGTCCGCGGCGCGCACGGGGTTGCCGGAATGGAAGGTCGCATCCTCGCGCAGCGTGAAGGTGATGGACAGGCCGTCCTCGGACACCGCCCATTCGGTCGCAAGGCTGGGCTGGAAGCCCGCGTCCGGGTCCAGCGGGTTGAAATCGACCAGCCGGTCATAGGTGTTGTTGTTGACGTCGTTGCCCGCGAACTCGAAGCTTACCGCCGGGTCCAGGCTGATGATATCGTCGATCGTGTGGGCCACGACCAGAGTGTCGGCCGGCGTCTCGGCCCAGGCTGCAGGTGCAAGCGCCAGCGCCGAGGCCAGAAGCATGGCGCGCATGGTCAGGGGATATGTCATGTGAGGTTCCTGTCGGTGATCGGCCCCCGCTGTGTCGCGGGGTTGCATGTCATGCAGCCTGCCGCAGGCCCGTCCGGCATTCAATGCCAATCTGACGGCCTGCCCGACGGGAAGGGCCTAGCCCGCCCTGACATCCCCGACGACCGGCCCGTCCAGCGCGGACGCGTCGCGCAGCGGGTGATCGGCGCTCATCACCTGCCCGCTGACGCGGTTCCGCCCGGCCAGCTTGCTGCGATACAGCATCCGGTCGGCCCCGGTCAGCCAGAAGGCGTTGTCGCTGCCCATGTCGCAACGCCCCGACGCCACGCCGATGCTGATCGTCACCACCTGCCCCACCTGCGACGCGCGGTGCGGGATGGCCAGCGCCTCGACACCGGCGCGCATCGTCTCGGCCAGGTGAAGGGCGCCGTCCAGGTCGGTGCCGGGCAAGATGCAGGCGAACTCCTCGCCGCCGTAGCGCGCGCACAGGTCGCCCGACCGGCGGATCGCCTGCGCCAGCGCCTGCGACACGGCCTTGAGGCAGATGTCGCCCTCGGGGTGGCCATAGCTGTCGTTGAAGCCCTTGAAGTGATCGATATCCAGCATCAGCACCGCGATCAGACCGCCGTCGCGCGCCTGCCGGTGCAGTTCCGCCTGCAGGCGGCGTTCCAGCATGCGCCGGTTGGCCAGCCCCGTCAGCGGATCGCGCAGCGCCTGTTCGGTCAACTGGTCGCGCATCCGCTTCATCTGGACGTGGTTGCGCACGCGCCGCTGCAGGGCGGCTGGGCGGATCGGCTTGGTGACATAGTCGATCGCACCGACTGCCAACCCGCGCAACTCGGCCTCGTCATCGCCCAGGGCGGTGGCGAAGATCACCGGAATGTCGCTGAGCAGCGGGTCGGCCTTGAAGATGCGGCACAGCTGATAGCCGTCCATACCGGGCATCACCACGTCCAAAAGGATCAGGTCCGGCCTGCTTTCGCGGGCCACCTGCACGGCCTGTTCGCCGGACAGGGCAAAGCAGATCTCGTATTCGTCCTCCAGCACGGCGGTGACGATCTCGATGTTGGCGGGTTCGTCGTCGATCACAAGGATGACGGGGCGGTTGTCCATGTTCATATCCCTGGTTGACCGGTGTCGGGGTGGGGGCCGTTCAGCAGCGCATCCGCCGCGGCATAATCCAGCCGCAGCAGCGCGCTGCGCACGGGGTGGTCGTCCATCGCCATGCGGTCCAGCTGCAGCGCCTCGGCCAGCGCGTCAAAGCTGGCACGGGCGGCCATGCTGCGACGGCGGACCTGGTCGCGCAGATGGCCGCGCAGCTGGGCGATCCGGACGCTGTCGCCGGCCGGGGTGGGCGGCGATGCGGCCGCATGGGGCGTGCCCGCCGCCGCCGTCAGGCTGTCGGCTGCGGCGATCGCCGCAGCCAGCGGGCCGGACAGCTGCGCCAAAAGCGCGTCGATGCCGGTCGTGTCATCGGCCTGCAGAAACGCCTCGATCTGCCCGGCAAGGGTCGCGATCCGGGGCAGCTCCAGCGAGGCCGTGACCCCCTTCAGGGTATGGGCGGCGCGATGCGCGTCCTGGCGTCGTCCGTCGGCGATCAGCTGCGCGATCTGCGCGACAGCATCGCGGTTCCCCTCGGCAAAGGACAGGATCAGGCGGCGCAGCAGCGGCCGCTTGCCGTTCACCCGCGACAGCGCGGCGGGGATGTCGAAGGGCGGCAGGTGGTCGGGCAGGTCCGCGGCACCCACCCCCTCGGCCCGCAGGGTCGGGGCCGCGGCGGTGGGCACGATCCGCATGTGCCGTGCCAGCACCGCGATCAGGCGCGCGGGATCGACGGGCTTGGTCACGTGATCGCACATCCCCGCCTGCATGCAGGCGCGGCGTTCGTCGTCATAGGCATGCGCGGTCAGCGCGATGATGGGCAGGGCCTCGGCCGTGTGCGTCAGGCGGATCTGCCGCGTGGCGGTCAGCCCGTCCATCTCCGGCATCTGCATGTCCATCAGCACGGCGGCATAGCCCGCCGCACCGGCCTCGACCATCCGGCAGGCGACAAGCCCGTTCTCGGCGCAATCGACCAGCAGGCCCGCGTCGCCCAAAAGCGCGACCGCGATCTCCTGGTTGATCGGATTGTCCTCGACCAGCAGCACGCGTTGACCGCGCATCGCCTCGGGCAGAAGGGGGGCGGCGGGCAGGTCGGGCGCGACCTCGGGGACATGGCGTTCGGCCAGCCCGGGCAGCTGCTTGAGCGCATCCAGTAGGTTGCGCGCGTTGATGGGCTTGGCCAGGAACAGGTCGATCGTCTCTCCGCCGGCCTCGGCCATGACGGCGTCGACGCCGTGCGCGGTCATCACCATCGTGGCGGGCATCCGCCGCAGACCCACCCGCCGCAGCGCGCGCAGCGTCTGCAGCCCGTCCAGATCGGGCATCTTCCAGTCCAGGATCACCAGGTCATAGGGATGACCCCGCTGATCCGCCGCCTGCACCATGTCCAGCGCCGCGCGGCCCGAGGGCGCCAGGATCACCCGGATCTGCCAGCGGGCAAAGATCGCCTCCAGCATCTTCAGCGCGATGGGGCTGTCATCCGCGATCAGGATGCGCAGGGCGCGGATCGCGCTGCAGGGCAGGATCGCCTCGGCGGCGTCCACCTGTCCGATCCCCAGGCACAGCGAGAAGGTGAACCGGCTGCCCTGCCCCGGCACGCTCTCCGCGCGGATCCAGCCGTCCATCTGCTGGACGATCTGCTTGCAGATCGCCAGCCCCAGCCCCGTCCCCCCGAACCGCCGCGTGGTCGAGCTGTCGGCCTGCGTGAACGGCGTGAACAGCCGGCCCACCTGGTCGGGCGTCATGCCGATGCCGCAATCGCTGACCGAGATCTCGACCCGGGCCTGGTCGTCCTGCCGTTCGACCAGGCGGGCGGTCAGCACGATCTCTCCATCCTCGCTGAACTTGGTGGCGTTGCTCAACAGGTTGAGCAGCACCTGGTTCAGGCGCAGCTCGTCCCCGACCAGCATCTCGGGCAGGCGTTCGTCGATCTCCTGGCGCAAGGTCAGGCGGCGGGCGGCCATGGTGTCGGCCACCATCTGGACCTGGCATGACATCGCCGAACGCAGGTCGAAGGGCCGCGCCTCCAGGGTCAGCGCCCCCGCCTCGTTCTTGGAAAAGTCCAGCAGGTCGTTGATCAGACGCAATAGGACGCCCCCCGCGGTGCTGATCCGGCTGACATGCTCGCGCTGGCGCGGTTCCAGCGTGGTTCGCTGGACCAGGTGGCAAAAGCCCAGGATGGCGTTGATGGGGGTGCGGATCTCGTGGCTCATGTTGGCCAGGAACATGCTCTTGGTGCGGTTCGCCTCCTCGGCCTCGCGGGTGCGTTCCTCCAGCGCGGCGCTTTTTGCCACGATCTCGTCGCTCATTTTGCCGATGCGGTCGAAGGACTGGACGACCTTGTCGCTGACCCAGACCAGAACCGCGGTCTGAAATGCCACGATGGCCCCGTGCAACAGCACCCGCGCCACGTCGCCGTCGGTCGAGAACACGGCATTCGGCAGCAGATAGAACAGCACCAGATGATGCACGGTGATCGCCGCTGCCGACATGATCAGGGCCGACCGGTCGAACCATGCCAGGTTCAGCGCCAGCACGGCATAGAAATACATGTGCATGTCCATCTGCCAGGCGTGCCCCTCGAACGCCAGCAGGAACAGCGCAGGCTCGCCCACCAGGGCCACGGCGGCGATGTTGCGCGTCACCGGCCGAGTGCGGCGCAGCCTCCACAGCAGGTGATAAAGCGCGGCAAGCCCCCCGGCCAGCGCCATCGCCGTAAGCGGTGACATGCTGCCCACCCACGCCGCGGCCAGGCCGATCACCGGGACATGCGCCCAGAACAGCGTGACCAGCATCCGGCCATAGCGCGCCCGCAGCGCGTTCAGTTCGACGTTCATCGTGCCCCCTCCGCGTCCGACGCGACGCATCCCAAAGATCCCGGCGCGGGCAGCACCAGCCATGCGCCCCGCTGGCGGACGCGGTCCTCGAACCCGTCGTCGCCCGACAGCACGACCGACAGGCCGGGCAGCGCGCCAAAGGCGATCACCCCGCCCCCGGCGGCATGGACCAGGTCCAGAACCTGCGCCCGATGCAGGCCGGGACTGGTCATGACAAGGAACTGTCCCGGCGCGCCCGGGCGGGTCAATGCATGGCCCGCCAGCGCAATCAGCCCCGCCAGCGCCAGCGCCAGCGCCGGCAAAAGCGCGCTCACCGCACCCCCCTCGCTTTCGCGCGCCGTCATGTCGGCACCGGTTCCAGATGTCACGATGTGCTCCTGCCCTATCCTTGGACTGCACAATATCTTGCATCGCGTCGTCCGTCCGCAGACCGGTCGAATGCAAGAATGTCCAAAACGATGCGGTTCATACGGAACCACTGGCGTCACCGTGCACCCACGGGGGGTCCGGAGGCGCGCAGCCCCCGGCCACCGCGGGACGCAATCCGCGTGCAACGGCCCTCGCAGACGGGCCGCCGAACCCCGTCCCCGCCCGGCGCTGCCATGGCTGCCTAAAAATCATGGGACAAACCGGATCAGTCGCCCGGCACGACTGTTTTTCGTGAAGAATGCCCAATTCTGAAATGGGGCAGTGGCGGCAGATCAGCCGATCGTCGCTGCATTCTGTGATCTCAACAGCATCGCCCACCCGCGGGGTCGTGTGATCGACCGGCCCTTGCTTCCTGCGTGCTGCTCGCGCTCGATATTCCCTCCGACAGATGCCATAAATGACAGTGCCGCCCCGCCCATCGCTTTCCGTGACGATGACTGCGGAATCCACGCGCGGCGCTCCGCTCAGGCGGTGGTCGGGGAATCCAGGATGTACCGCCCCGGACATCTCCGTGTCCCGGGCATTCCGGTCGAATGCGGCACCTGACTGGCACTTCATCCGGACGAGGGCTTTCAGCGCATTCTTGACGCCGTGCAGCTTTGACAACGGGGGTCAGGCCATGGACCTGTCGGCCTATCCGACCTAGGGTCCCTGCGCCGGCACGTTACACGCGTCCCGTCACCGGCCATGCGGCGGCTCCGGACAGGCACGGTCCGGATCAACCGCCATGATCGCTGGTGCGATCATGCCCTGCCGGCCGGGACTGCGGGTAACGTGGCATCGGCAGCGATCCGGGCTGCACCGCCTGTCGCGAACGTGGCCAACACAAGACCGTGCCGAATGAAATCTGAGGAGCCTTCCATGACCCATCGCATCGCCCTGATCCCAGGAGACGGCATCGGCATTCCCGTGACCGAGGCCGCCCTGCGCGTCATGGAGGCCAGCGGCGCCGACATCACGACCAAGAGCTTTCCCTGGTCCTGCGATCATTACCTGCAGCACGGCCGCATGATGCCCGAGGACGGCATCGAGACCTTGCGCGGCTTCGACGCCATCTTCCTGGGCGCGGTCGGCTGGCCCGCCCGCGTGCCAGATGCCGTGTCGCTGCACGGGCTGCTGCTGCCCATCCGCAAGGCCTTCGTCCAATACGCCAACATCCGCCCGCACCGCCTGCTGCCCGGCGTCGAGGGTCCGCTGAAAACCCGCGATTTCGACATTCTCTGCATCCGCGAGAACACCGAAGGCGAGTATTCCGGCGCTGGCGGCCGCGTCCATCAGGGCACCCCGGACGAGGTCGCGGTCGAGACCTCGATCTTCACCCGCGCGGGCGTCGAACGCATCCTGCGCTTCGGCTTTGAACAGGCGCAGGCGCGGCGGGGCAAGCTGGCCTCGGTCACCAAGTCGAACGCACAGCGCCACAGCATGGTCTTCTGGGACGAGGTCACCGACGAACTGGCCGCCGACTATCCGGACGTCGCTGTCACCCGCTACCACATCGACGCGATGTGCGCACGGATGGTCATGGCGCCCGAGAGCTTGGACGTTGTGGTCGCCTCGAACCTCTTCGGCGACATCCTGACGGATCTGGGCGCGGCCATCCAAGGGGGCCTGGGCTTTGCGGCCTCGGCCAACATCGACCCGACGCGCCGCAACCCGTCGATGTTCGAGCCCGTCCACGGCTCGGCCCCCGACATCGCGGATCAGGGCATCGCCAACCCGATGGCGGCGTTCTGGTCGGCGGCGATGATGCTGGACCACCTGGGCCAGACCGCCCCCGCCGCCCGCATCATGGCCGCACTGGAGGCCGCCACCGCCCGCGGCATCGGCACCCACCCGGGCCGCGACACCACCGACGCCGTCACCACGGCCGTTCTGGCGCAGCTGTAATGACCGCACCGACCCGCGCTCCCCGTCGGTCTCTACCGACCCAAGCCCGGCGCTCCGGCGAGCGCTGACAGATGCGTGGGTCGGTGCCGATACCAGCGCCACAGAAGATCCTAACCTCGCGCCGGGCATTCCTTGGGCACAGTCGCGGTTATCGAACCGTCCATGGTTGAACGATGATGAGTGGTGCCGCCCGTGCCAGCAGTCGCATATCTATGCAACACGCCGTTCTGCGGATGCTTTTGCAAAACACTATAGCGGTGATTCCTGGACGCCCTGCGCGGATTGTGGCGCTGCAGAAAAGCAAGTCATCATCTGAATTACGGGTCTGGATTGTTGCTGATGCTAATCTCACGCCTTGGTTCGCTGAGGTGACCCATCGACGGATAGCCAGTTCCGTCCAGCCACGGCACTACGGCCTAACCTTGGTTTTACAGGAGGATTATTGACCAACGTGATGATCACAACAAGATTGCTCCGGTCGTACGTCGATAATGTTGGGAAAGTATACTGCCCTGACAAACGGACGTTATGGCAGTTGTAATTATGCTTTTGGTGAAACGACGGAATACGACGTCCGGCGTCGTCGCACGTCGTGACAAACCTGCCAGAGGGCCTTGCCGTCATTCGGGCCGACAGTATGCAGCCAGTCAGCCGCTTTCGTTGAATTGACCTGTGTAAAAGCACGGTGGTGAACGATCAACAGAGGCCTTCATTCCTACGCCTCTCGGCGGAGAAAGCATTCACGTCCTTGTCGAGGCGAGACTAGTCACTCGCACGAAGACCTTGGCAGTGCAGCAGTTCTAACGACGCGACACGCATGCATATCGTTTTTTAGGATGGCATGCTCTGTAAGCCTAACCAGCAAATCTCTGCATGGTCCGCGCGTTCCTCCCTTCCATCGCAAAACCGACAGAAGGGCTGAATCTATAAAAAGCGGAACAGGAAAAAGCGCCGCTGGAAACGTTTCTTATCCCATGATGCCGTCACTGGTTATCATCAAATTGTGCCGCAGCATCCATATTCACCCCGCGGTCTTGCTGGCGTCCAGCTACGGACGCGAGAGAGGACACTGACTTTTCGGAACGCGGATATCGCCTGATAGCGTCACGAATACGACTTATTTTGACGCCGAGAATGAAGCCTGGACTAGGGACGAAGCCGATCATCATGCTCGGAACCGATGCGACCGATTAAATGCGATCTAAAGTTATTTCCCAATGACGGCGGGATGAAAATTTTCTCCCGGCTCGGTAATCTTGACGATTAGATTACATGATTTCGATCACCCGTGAGTGCTTTCTCTGCGTCCAAGACAGGTCACTGTGCGCGTTCGGAATGTTTCGTCATCACGCTATGGGAACAGCGGAACTTGCGCCGGCGGCCTTTCGGACGCCGACGCGGAAAGCAGATGGTCGGGGTCAGTGCCGGTTCTCGCCGAAGGGCAGCGGTTCGGGAGACTGGCCGCGGGTCTTGGCCAGCGACACGACCACGCCCACCGTCAGGATGAAGAACGTGATCCCAAGCGACCAGGACGGCGGGAACTTTTCCCAGCCCATCAGGTCCGCGATGAAGATCTTGGAACCGATGAAGATCAGCAGGATCGACAGCGCGTATTTCAGATAGGCGAAGCGGTGCAGGATCGCGGCCAACGCGAAGTAGAGCGCCCGCAGGCCCAGGATCGCGAAGATGTTCGAGGTGTAGACCAGATACGGGTCCGTGGTGATGGTGAACACCGCGGGAACCGAGTCTACGGCGAAGACGAGGTCCGCGATCTCGATCACGATCAGCGCCAGCAGCAGGGGCGTGGCCCAGCGGACCAGCTTGCCGGTCTTGGGATCGGGGATCTTGACCGTGAAGGCATGGCCGTGAAGCTCGTCCGTGACGCGCATGCGGCGGCGCAGCCAGTTCAGCGCCTTGTTGTCGGCCATGTCCGCGTGATCGTCGCTGGCGAACAGCATCTTGATGCCGGTGAAGATCAGGAAGGCCGCGAAAAGGTACAGAACCCAGTGATAGTTCTCGACGATGGTCGCGCCCAGGCCGATCATGATGCCGCGCAGCAGGATCACGCCCAGGATGCCCCAGAACAGCACGCGGTGCTGGTATTCGCGCGGGATCGCGAAAAAGCTGAAGATCAGCGCGATGACGAAGATGTTGTCCATCGCCAATGTCTTCTCGACGATGAAGGCGGTCAGGTACTGCGCCGTGGCCTCCCCGCCCATCGTCCAGTAGATGAAGCCCGAAAAGGCGATGCCCAGGGTGATGTACATGGCCGACAGCTTGAGGCTTTCGGCGATCCCGATCTCATGGTCGTCCTTGTTCAGGACCCCCAGGTCGAAGACCAGCAGGGCGATGACCAGCCCCATGAAAAGCAGCCACATCCAGATGGGCTTGCCCAAGAATTCGCTTAGAAGAAGTTCCACGATGCCCTCGCAAGACTGAAAATGTGCGGGGCAAGGGACGACGGAAGGGCCACCGATGCACCGAGCACGCTCGATGCGGTCCGACATCGCAGCCGATCGTGACGATCATGCTGCCAGAGGGGCCCGGTCCGCAGGGCGGCACATACCATCAATCGCCCGCCCGCACAAGCATGCGCTTATGCGGGCGGCATCGCGCGGCATTAGAACTCCAGCATCTGCCCTCGACCGGCCGGGGCCGCGACCCGGATCGGGCGCGCCTCGACCGCAAAGTCCGGTGCAAGCGACGGGCGTTGGGCGGGCGGCGCCTGATCGGTCACGGTGAACGCCGCCATCTCGGTCGACAGGACCTGGGCCTGCTGGCGCAGCGACATGGACGCCGCCGTCGCCTGTTCTGCCACCGCGGCATTCTGCTGGGTCACCTGGTCCAGCTGGTTCACGCCGCTGTTGATCTCGGACAGGCCGATGGACTGTTCGGCGGTGGCCAGGGCGATGGCCGCGATCTGTTCGGACACGTCCGACGCCTTCTGCAGGATGACCCCAAGGCTGTCGCCCGTCCGGCCCACAAGATCGGACCCGGTCCTGACCTGCGCCGCGCTTTGCGAGATCAGGCCACGCACCTCGCGCGCGGATTCCGCCGCGCGCTGCGCCAGGCCCCGCACCTCGGAAGCGACGACCGCAAAGCCGCGCCCCGCCTCTCCCGCACGGGCAGCCTCGACACCCGCGTTCAGCGCCAACAGGTTGGTTTGGAACGCGATGTCGTCGATGACGCCGATGATCCGGGTGATCTGTTCCGACGACCGCTGGATGCCCTGCATGGCGGTGACGGCATCGGCCACGACGGCCGCGCTGCTGCGGGCGATGTCGCGGTTCTGGCCACTAGCCCGTTCGGCCTCGCGGGCGCGTTCCGCGGTCTGGCGCAGGCTTTCGTTCATCTGGTTCAGGGCCGCGGCGGACTGCTCCAGCGTCGCGGCCTGCGTTTCGGCCCGGCTGGACAACTCGCCAGCGGCCATGTTGATCTCGTCCGCGCCGCCGCGGACCTGGTTGGCGACGTCGGTGATGCGCCGGATCGTGTCGGACAGCCCGCTCACCACGCCGTTGAAGGCCAGCCGCAGCGAATCATAGCCCTCCGGAAAGGGATCATGCGCGGGGCTGGCGATCTGATGCGTCATATCGCCAGCGGCCAGCCGGCCCAGCCCGGTGCCGATCTCGCGCACGACGCGGGCCTGACGCTCGGCCTCGGCGCGGGCGTCGCGGTCGCGGGCGTCGCGCGCGGCCTCGGCCTCGGCCTCCAGACGCCGGGCAGTCAGCGCCCGGTCGCGGAATACCTGCATCGCACCGGCCATCGCCCCGATCTCGTCGCCGCGCCCGGCATGGGGAACCGGCGTCTCCAGGTCGCCATCCGCCAGACGGGTCATCGCCGCCGTCATCCCCTCGATCGGACGAGAGATGATCTGCGCGCCGAACCAGACGACGACCAGCGTTCCCAGCAGCATCAGCGCCGCGGTCAGAACCGCCCGGTCGCGCGTCTGGATGACATGCGCCATCACGGTCGCGCGCGGCACATGCATCATCAGGGTCCAGCTTTCGTCCATGCCGGGAAAGGCGACAGACCCTGTCAGGACCATTGACTGTTGCCCGTCCACCTCGGCGTAGTGCATCGGTCCCGCCGCCATCAACGCCTGGTCCGCAGCCTGCACCGGCTGGCCCAGCAGCGCGCGGTCCTCATGCGCGATCCACAGCCCCCCAGAGCTGACCAGCCGCACGCGACCGTCGCCGAAGGGACGCAGCTCCTCGATCCGCGCCGACAGCCGGTCCAGCGATACGTCACCGGTCAGCACGCCCACCGGCCGCGTGCCGTCGCGGACCACGCCGCTGACGGTGGTCATCAGGACCTCGGCGCCGTTCACCGGGTACAGATAGGGCGGCGTGATCAGGCTGCGATCCTCGCGCAGCGGCCGGTCGTACCAGCTGTCGGTCCCGGCCTCGGGGCGCATGTCCAACTGTTCGATGCCGATGCTTCCGTCAGGGGCGTAGAAGAAATACGGCACGAACCGCCCGGCGGCATCCGCATAGGGGCTGCCCAGATGGGCGCCATCCGGCCCAAGCGCGTCGGGTTCCAGCGCCAGCGTCATGCCGACCAGATCGGGACGCGTGCGCAGGATCGTCGTGACGATGGACGCCAGTGCGTCGCGATTTGCGGGATCGTCGGCGATCGCCCCCTCGATCCCGGCGACGCCGGTGCGGACAGTGTCGATGACGCTGGCGACCTCCTGCGCGATGGTCGCGGCATAGCCGGTCATCAGCGCGCTGGCATGCGCCTCGGATTCGCGAGCCGAATCGCGCGTCATCAGGCTTGTCGTCAGCGCGATCACGGCGACGATGGCAAAGGCGGTCAGCGCGGCGGCGGACAGGGCCAGCTTGGCGCGGATGGAGATGGAACGGAACGGCATGCTTGCCCCTCTCTTGGGGGTTGGTCGGGAAAGAGGTCTGTCCCGCCGGGATAGCAGCCACAGGTTTCCGATCCGTTACCGCGCCGCCGTCGAACGTGACCAAATCGATCGATCACGACGGCCGTCGACGGGCTAGCCCTTCAGGCGCGCCATGAACCCCCGGTCGATCCGGTCCTTGATCCGCCACAGCCAGCGGCCCTGCAGGACGATGCCGTGCCACTGGGCCAGCGCCTCCTGTTCGCCAAGCGAGATGATCTTCAGATAGTCGCGCTGCGGCCGGAACGCCCGGCAGGGGCGGCCCAGATGCCGCGCGGCAAGGTTCGCCGCCAGCACGGGCGCCTGACGCACGGCAAAGACACCGGCCTTTGGGCGCGGGGCGTGGGTCATGCAGGCACAGTCGCCGGCCGCGAACAGGTCGGGATGGCCCGGCACCTGCAGGCACGGCCCCACGCAAACAAAGCCCGCCTCGTCCACCGGCAGATCGCGCGCCAGCCAGTCCGGCGCACGCGCGCCGGCGATGCCCAGGGTCAGGGCGCTGTCGATCCGCCGTCCATCGGCCAGCACCACGTGATGGGCCGCGACCCGATGCACGCGCGCCGCCGTGAGGATCGCGACCCCTGCCCTGTCCAGGGCGCGGCGCAGCAGGGTCCGGGCGCGTGGCGTCAAAGCTGCGGCGATGCGGGGCCCGGTCTCGACCAAAGTGACGGGCGCGCGCTGGCGATGGGACAGGGCAAGCGCGATCTCGGCCCCCGCCACGCCGCCGCCGATCACGACCGACGGCAGGCCCCGGTCGGGCAACGGCAGATCTGCGCGCAGCGGCTTGACGGCGCGCGCGTGGTCACGAAACCCCGCGATTTCGGGCATGACGCCGTGGCTGCCCACATCCAGCGCGGCCTGGGAATAATTCAGACGCTGCGCCGTGCCGCAAGGCTGCACGGCCGTGACCTGGCGCGCGACCGGGTCGATCCCGGTGATACGCGCGCGCAGAAAACCCGCCCCGTGCCGCGCAGCGAAATCCGCCAGCCCGACGCTCAGCTGGTCGGCGTGGTAATGGCCCGCGATCAGGCCGGGATACATGCCCGAATAGGTCGCGTGTTCGGCCATGTCGACCAGCAGAACGGCCGCGTCCGGCAGCGCCGCCCGCAGCGGCGGCAGCGCCAGCAGATTGGCATGGCCCGCACCCAGCAGCAGGATGGGCGCCCCGCTCACCCCTGGGCGTTCTGATGTGCGTAAAGACCCACCGAGCGGTCCAGATGCGCCTGCATCGCCGCCACCGCGCCGTCCGGATCATGCGCGGCGATCAGGTCGGTGATGGCCTCGTGCTCGCGCAGGGTGACCTGCTCGTTGCCCGACCAGTGCAGCAGCACGCCGTGATACTGAAACAGCCAGCGCAGCATCGATTGGCTGGTGGCAATCAGGATCGGATTGCCCGAGATCGCCGCGATGCGGGCGTGGAACGCCATGTCCTGGGTGACGAAGCGCGCGGCATCGCCCAGACAGTCGCGCTGTGCCGCGATCAGGGCGCGCAGCTCGGCCACGTCGTCTTCTGTCGCGGTCTGGGCGGCCATGCGCACCAGCCCGCATTCGAACATCCGCCGCGCCTGCTTCAGGTGGTCCAGCTGGTCGGGTTCCGACGACAGCAGCATCCGCGCCACGTCGTCCACGCGGCTGAGGACGCTGTCCGCGCTCAGCGCGTTGACGCGGCTTCGCTCGCCGTGACTGATGGTGATCAGGCCCATGGTGTGCAGGTGCTGCAGCGCCTCGCGCACGGCGGGGCGGCCGGTGCCGAACCGCTCCATCAGGTCGCGTTCTGACGGCAGCGGCGCGCCGGGCGGCAGCTCTCCGCTGGCGATCATGTCGCGCAGGCGGTCGAACACCTGGTCGGACAGCTTGCGCCGGACGATTCGGTCGGAGGGGTCGGTCGGTTGCATCATGCTCATGGTTTAGGACGCCCCGCGCCCGCCTGCAAATCCGCCGCGTCATCCTGATCCCAGCCCCAGGGCGCAAGCCCCGCCCGCGCATCGGGCGTCAGGTTGGCGCGCAGGACGCGCCCGCCCAGATGCAGCCGCACCAGATCGCCCCCCTGCGCGTCATGCACGCGCGCACCGGCCAGCACCGCCAGCGCGGCCACGACCCCCGCCACCGGGCGCGGACGGCCGTCCGCCGCGAAGAGGCCGCGCGGGCCAAGGACCTCGGCCGGGGTCCACACCGACAGGCCCGCAGACGCGATGGCCGCAGCCAGCCCGCAGGCCCAGGCCGCCGCAAAGCCAGTCTCTTGGCGCGGATCGTCATCGGTCATGCAGACGCGCCCGCGCCCCGGATTGGGGATCGTGCGGCTGCCATAGGGGTTGTGGCGCATGGCGATGGTCGACGGTCCCAGCCAATACTCTGCATCCCCCGCAAGGGCGCGACCAGATGCCAGGATATGCGGCACCGCCTCCAGCACCTCGACCACCGACGGGTCGTCGGCGGCATGCACGATGGGGCAGAGCCCATGCGTCACGACCGCCAGCCCCGGCGGCGGTGGCTTGCGGTTCAATTCGGGAAAGAAGCCGGCCACGCCCCCGCCCACCGGATGCCCCGCGAAGGCCGCGCGCGCCGCCGCATGGACGTGCACCAGGGGCGCGCAGGGCGGCCAGTCCGACCCCGGCGGCGTCGATTGCCGGTCGGGTCGGGCATGGACCAGCACCGTGGCCGCGCCCAGGCCCGATGCCGCCAGCGCCGCGGCATGGCGGGCGAACTCCTCCTGCGGATCGACCTGAGGGTCGCACAGCGCCAGCAGCGCCAGATCATAGTCCGGGCCGGGAAGCGCCGCCTGCAGCGCGGCAAAACCGGCCAGGTCGCGCGCGATGTTACCCGCCGCATCCAGATGGCACAGCAGGCGCTGCGCCCCGATCGCGGCCAGATCCTGCGGCGCGCGGGCCAGATGCGCCGCATCCGCCCCAGTCAGGGCCAGGGCCGTCTGCGGAAAGCTCGTCTTTGCCACCCGGGTCTGCGGGCCGGGGACCGGGGCCATGGGCGCGGCCGGGGACCAGCGGATGGTGACCGTCTGAGTGGTCTCACCCTCCAGACGATAGGGCCAGGGCTGCGCCAGGGGGCGGTTGTAGGTCTTGAAGGACGCATCGCCCCATTGGCGCTGATCCTCCATCTCGAAGATGTCGCCGTCGAAGCGGCAATGGACGCGCCAGCCGCCTGCCTGATGGGTCAGGCCGGTAATGTCCATGAAGGGCTGCCACGGCGCGATCAGCGCCGGAAACCGCGCCTGCTCCGGCGGGCCGTCCGCATGGTCGACCGTGACCGGCGCCCCCGCGACCCCGGCGATCGGATGCAGCAGGGTGAAGCCGGTGCGGTTCGTCCAGACCTGCCCCTCAGCCCCGATCACCGCCCGCGCGGTCAGCCCGTCGGGCGTCAGGTCGACCGTCAGCACGGCGCGCACGCTGCCCGTGCCCATGTCATACCGCGCCGTCCAAGCGATGCGCGGGCCGTCTGGCCCGTCGGACAGGCGCAGATCGTCGATGCGGGGCGCGACGGTGCCCCAGTCGCGGTCGCGGACCAGGAAGGACAGGCCGCGGATAGCCTCGACCTCGTCCAGGTGCAGGTGGCGCAGCCGGTCACCCTCCAGCACCAGCCGCGCCGGCCCGCAGGAGAGCGTCCGCGTCACGGCCGGACCCGGCTGCTGTCGCGGGCCGAGGCATAGGCGGCTTCGACCAAAGCCAGCGTGGCCAGGTTGTCGCGCCCCGAGGTCTCGGGCACCCTGCCCTCGCGCAGGCAGGCGGTGAAGTCCTGCTGGATCAGCGCGACGCTTTCCTGGATGTTGTGCCAGGGCCGTTCGGCCCAGGGCAGCAGCGGGGGCGCGACGTCGCGCACCTGCCGGTCGCCGCCGCGGTCGATGACCAGCCGGTATCCGGCCTCCAGCCGCAGCGTGCCCTCGGTGCCGTCGATCTCGATCAGGGTCTGGGGAAAGGTCTCGTCCCGCCGCGTCGCATAGGAGCAATCCACGACCGAGGTGACCCCGCTTGCGTGATCCATCAGGATCGTCGCCACGTCCTCGCCGCGGATCGCGGGGTTGATGCGCGCGGTGCTGGCCGACAGGCGGTCCACCTCTCCGAAGAGGGCGCGGGCGATGTCCAGGATGTGGATGCCCAGATCCTGGATGATGAAGCGCGGATCGGTCGCCAGATAGGGCTGCCCCGAGAAGACGTCATAGCCCGACCGGAAGCTGACCCGCCCGAAGAAGGGCCGCCCCACCGCCCCCTCGCGCAGCGCGGCCAGCACGGCGCGGACCGGCGACTGCCAGCGGAAGTTCTCATGCACCATCAGGATGCGGCCCGCGCGATCCATCGCGTCGACCATGGCGCGGGCATCCTCCAGCGTCTCGGCAAAGGGCTTCTGGCAGATGGCGTGCAGCCCGGCCTCGGCCGCCGCCATCACCAGTGGGCGGTGCGAGGGCACGGTCGTGGCGATGTCGACCACGTCCAGATCCGCCTCGCGCATCATCCGCGCCGCGTCGTCATAGCGCTGCGCGATGCCAAACCGCGCGCCCATCGCGGCCAGCCGGTCCGGGTCGCGGTCGCAGATCGCAGTGACGCAGGCCCCTTCCGCATCGGCCCAGCCCTGCATCTGGTTCACCGCGAAGAAGCCGCAGCCGATCAGTCCGACCTTGATCATGGCATCATCCACCAGCCCAGCCCCAGGGAGATGGCGGGAACATAGGTGATCGCCGCCAGCATCACCAGAACCGTCAGGATCGGCCAGACCAGCGACCGGAACAGGGCCTGCACCGGAACCTTTGCCACAGCGGCCGCCGCGAACAGGTTCACCCCCAGGGGCGGCGTGATCATGCCCAGCGCCAGGTTCACCACGATGACGATACCGAAATGCACCGGGTCGATGCCGAAGCTGATCGCCACCGGCGTCAGGATCGGGGCCAGCACCAGGATCGCGGCGCTGGTCTCGATGAACATGCCCACGACCAGCAGGAGCAGGTTGACGCCCAGAAGGAAGGTCAGCGCGCTGCCGAAATTCTCCTGGGCCCAGGTGCCGACGGCGCCGGGCAGGCCCGACAGGCTGATCAGGAAGCTGAACAGCGCCGCCGCCGAGATGATCAGCATGACCGCCCCGGACGACACCGCCGCCGCGCGGAAGATGCCCGGCAGGTCGGACCAGGACAGTTCGCGATAGACGAAGATGGACAGGATCAGCGCATAGATGACCGACACGGCGGCGGCCTCGGTCGGGGTGAAAACGCCGCCATAGATGCCGCCCACGATGATGATCGGCATCATCAGCGCCCCGAAGGCGCGGCGCGCGGCGGGCAGGATGGCCTGGCGGCCGTCGCCGTCCCGCTTGCCGTGGCCCTTCACGCGGCACCAGATCTGGACCATCACGACCAGCGCGGCGGCGATCATCAGCCCCGGCACCATGCCCGCGAGGAACAGCCGGGTGATCGAGGTCTCGGTCGAGACCGCATAGAGGATCATCGGCACCGAGGGCGGGATGATCACGCCCAGTTCCGCGGAGGACGCCTGGATCGCGCCCGCCATGCCCACCGGATAGCCGTGGCGCAGCATCGCCGGGATCAGGATGGAGCCGACCGCAAAGGTCGTGGCCACCGACGAGCCCGAGATGGCCGCGAACAGCATGCAGGTCAGCACGCAGCTGCTGGCCAGCCCGCCCTGGATGTTGCCGACCATGGACTTCACCAGATCGACCAGCCGGGCCGAGATGCCGCCCTGGGTCATGATCGCGCCCGCCAGGATGAAGAACGGCACCGCCATCAGCGGAAAGCTGTCCAGCCCGGTGAACATCTTCTGCGGGACGACCACCAGCGGCAGGTTCGAGAAGAAGTGGATCGCGATGATCGAGGCCAGCGCGATGGACACCGCCACCGGCACGGACAGCGCGAAAAGGCCCACCAGGCCTGCGGCAAGAGCGGCGTTCACGGACGTTCCCTTTCCTGTTCGACATGGCGCAGCAGCACGCCCGGAATGGCCATCAGCGCGCCCAAGGGGATCGCCGCATAGAACCAGCTCATCGAGGTGCCCAGCATCGCGACCCGCTGCGCCTGCACCCGCAGCGTCATGGACCAGCCCTGCCAGACCAGCACCGCCAGAAAGGCCAGCGTCAGCAGCGTGACCAGCCGGATCACCCAGATCTGCGCAGGGCCGGGCAGCAGCCCGCGGAGAAAGTCGATGGGGATCATCGCGCCAAGTCGGAAGCCCGCCGCCGCGACCAGCAGCGTGGACCAGATGATCAGCCCACGGGCCAGGATCTCGGACCAGCCGGCGGCATGGCCCAGGCCGAAGCGCGTGACGACCTGGAAGAAGACCAGCCCCGTCGCCACCGCCAGCAGCAGCGCGGCCAGGTTGTGGGCCAGCCGGACGACGCCCTCGGCCCAGGCTTCGACATGTCTCATGGTGATGACCCCGATATGGGGCGGGGCCACAGGCGGCCCCGCCCGACGCCCTAGTCCTGCGCCGCGCGGATGCGCGCGATCAGCTCGGGCGCATAGCGGTCGGCGAACTCGTCATAGGCTGGCTGGACCGCGGCGGCGAAGGCGGCCTTGTCGATGCCGTCGATCACCTCCATCCCATTCTCGCGCATCAGGGCGATGCCCGATTCCTCGTTCGCGGCGACGGTCTGGCGCGATGCGGCGGCGGCGGCCTGGGCGGCCTCCACGAACCAGCCCTGCTGTTCCTCGGTCAGGCCGTCCCAGTGGATCGCGGACATGGCCACCACGGCGGGCGAATAGACATGGCCCGTCAGGGTGATGTTGTCCTGGATCTCCCACATGTTATTGGCGGTGACGATGGGGATGGGGTTCTCCTGCCCGTCAATGGTGCCCTGCTGCAGCGAGGTCAGCACCTCGGTCCAACTCATCGGCGTGGGGGCGGCCCCGGCAGCGCGGAAGGCCGCGATATGGACCTCGTTCTCCATCGTGCGCAGCTTCAGCCCGGCCAGATCGGCCGGCTCGCGGATCGGACGGACCGAGTTGGTGATGTGGCGGAACCCGTTCTCGGCCCAGGCCAGGCCCACGATGCCGTGCGGCTGGAAGCTGGCCAGCAGCTCCTGTCCGATCTCTCCGTCCAGGACCGCGTGCGCGCTGGCGTAGTCGTCGAACAGGAACGGGAAATCCAGTGCATAGACCTCGGGGACGAAGTTGCCGATGGGTCCGGTCGAGGAGATCGTCAGCTCGACGGTACCGATCTGCAGCCCCTCGATCACGTCGCGTTCGCCGCCCAGGGCGCCAGCCGGGCGCAGTGCGATCTCGAAGGCACCGTCGGACCGTTCCGCGATGGTCTCGGCAAAGGCGCGGGCCGCGTCGCCGTAATGGCTGTCGGCGGGCGGGGTGAAGGCCAGGTTCATCACCTTTGCCTGGGCCAGCGCCGGTCCCGCGCCCAGCAGCATGGCCAGCATCGACGCGGCGGTCATCATCTTGGTCATCGAAGGTCTCCTCCCTTGTGTTGGTGATCGCGGCGGACGCTCCCCCGCCCGCCGCGCGATGTCAGGTGATGCGGTGGATGCTGGCCTCGACCTCGTCCCAGTCGAAGACGCGCTTCCAGTCGTCGCGCATCAGCATCGGCTTGCCGAACTCGATCGCCTTGTTGCAGGCGTCCGAGAACGCGCCCTCGCGCTCGTTGAACAGCACCGCGCCCAGGATGTTCATATGGCCCAGCAGAAAGTCACGGGCGCAGTCATGGCTGACGCCGCTGCGCGCCACGCATTCGTCCAGCGCCTCGCGCATCACCGCCAGCAGCGAGGCGCAGACCGTCTCGGACAGGCCCGGCTCCAGCATGGCCATCTGCTTGACGGTCACCTCATGGCTGCGGGCGACGGGGGCATAGATCGCCCGTGCGATGCTGTCGCCCAGGGCGTAATGTTCGCGCGGGCCCTGCATCAGCGCATTGACCACGCCCTGCTTGGCGGCGACGCCGCCGAAATGGTCGGCCCGGCCCTCGGGCGTGTCCTCGTCGTTCCAGATCGGCGGGTGGCAGGGATGGGTCACGAAATAGGTGATGTCGGCCCGCTCGGGCAGATGGCCCGCAAAGGGCGCGGCCGCGTCCAGCACCACGACCATCGTGCCGGGCGCCAGCTGCGGCACGACCGCGCCCGCGACCGTGCCGATCACCGTGTCCGGCACCGCCAGGATCACCACCTCGGCGCCCGCCAGCGCCGCCTCCTGCGGGACGCAGTCCAGCCCCGTCTCGGCCTTCAGCCGGGCCTGCCCGGCGGGGCTGACCTCGACATGGGCCACCTCGAAATCGGTCCGGGCCAGGTTCGTCGCCAGACGCACCCCCATCTTACCGCCCGCCCCCAGCAGCGCCACCTTGGTCATCTCGGTCTCCTCCGGCCTTCGGGAATCACTTGCCTAACTGGTATGATGAGGTGATAATTATTCCGTTACGTCAAGAGGGGATGCGAATGACCGACCTGCGGCTGGCCTGGCTGGGCGACGACTTCACCGGCGCCGCCGCGGTGATGGAGGTGCTGACCTTCGCCGGCCTGCCATCGGTCCTGTTCACCGAACCGCCCTCCAGTGCGCTCATGGCGCGGTTCGCGGATTGCGCGGCGGTGGGGCTGGCTACGACCGCCCGCGCGCAGGGACCGGCCTGGATGGCCGAACACCTGCCGCCGCTGTTCGCCGCGCTGGACGCGCTGCAGCCGCAGATCCTGCATTACAAGATCTGCTCGACCTTCGACTCGGCCGCGCATCTGGGCTCGATCGGCGCGGCCATCGCGGCGGGGCTGTCGGTGCGCCCGTCCGGGGCCGTGCCCCTGCTGACCGCCGCCCCTGCCATGCGCCGCTATCAGGCCTTCGGGCATCTCTTCGCGGGCAGCCCGCAGGGGGTGTTCCGGCTGGACCGGCACCCGGTCATGGCCCATCACCCCGCGACGCCCATGGCCGAAGCGGACCTGCTGGCCCATTTGTCGGCGCAAACCGACCTGCCCGGCGCGCTGATCGACCTGGAGGCGCTGGCAGCCGACCCCCAGGCCCGGCTGGAGGAGGCGCTGGCCCAGGGCGCGCGCATCCTCTCCATCGACAGCATCGACCCGGCATCCGAGGCCACGGCGGGCGCGCTGATCTGGCGGAACCGCGCGCGCATGGGCTTCGTCGCGGGCAGTCAGGGGGTCGAATATGCGCTGGTGCGGCACTGGCGGCAGACGGGCGACCTGCCCGCGCCGCCGCCGCCCGCCTCGGCCGGGCGCGTGGCGCGCATCGCGGCGGTGTCGGGCTCGGTCTCGCCGGTGACGGGGGCGCAGCTGGACTGGGCCGGGCGGCACGGCTTTGCGCTGCTGCCCTTCGACGCGCGCGCCGCCTGCGGGTCCGAGGCCGATCTGGCGGCGGAGGTCGCGCGGCTGACCGCCGCCGCCTTGCGCGCCGCAAGTGACGGCGCCAGCCCGCTGATCCATTCGGCGGCGGGCCATGACGGCGCGCAAGTTGGCGCGTTCCGCAGCGCGCTGTCGGCCTCCGGCCTGGCGCCCGAGACCGCCGCCCGGCGCGTCGGAGAGGGGCTGGGCGGCATCCTGGACGGGGTGCTGCGCGGGTCAGGCATCCGCCGCGCGGTGATCTCGGGGGGCGACACCTCGGGCCATGCGATGCGGCAGCTGGGCCTGACGGCCCTGACCGCGCTGGCCCCCACCATCCCCGGCGCCGCGCTGTGCCGGGCCTATGGCGACGGCCCGCATGACGGGCTGGAGATCGCGTTGAAGGGCGGGCAGATGGGCTCGACCGATTATTTCGGCTGGATCCGCGACGGCGGCGGCCCCCGACATCAGGAGCAGCCATGATCCGCGTCACCTATCTGCTGGAGACCCCGGGCGACCCGCGCGCCATGGCCGAGAAGATCGCAGCCGACCAGTCCACCGGCACCTTCACCGACCTGCCCGGAGAGACCGACGCCCTGCGCGCCCGCCACGCCGCCCGGGTCGAGGACGTTACCCTGCTGGAGCCCCTGCCCCACCCTTCGCTGCCCGAGGGCGCGGGGCCGGTGCGGCGCGCCCGCGCGACCATCGCCTTTTCGCCCGACAGCATCGGCGGCGACATCGCGGCGCTGCTGACGGTCACCACGGGCGGCCTGTTCGCGGCGCGCGGCCTGACCGGCATGCGGGTGCTGGATTTCCACCTGACGCCCGATTTCGCCGCCCATCCGGGCCCGCAGTTCGGAATCGAAGGCTCGCGCCGCCTGACCGGGGTCGCAGAGGGGCCGATTATCGCCTCGATCATCAAGCCCTCGCTTGGCCTGACCCCCGATCAGACGGCCGAGGTCGTGTGCACGCTGTGCGCGGCCGGGGTCGATTTCATCAAGGACGACGAAAAGATGATGTCGCCCGCCTATTCCCCCTTCGAGGCGCGGGTCGATGCCGTCATGGCGGTGATCCGCGACCATGCGCAGCAGACGGGCAAGCAGGTCATGTATGCCTTTGGCCTGTCATCGGCGGACCCGGACGTGATGATGCGCCGCCACGATCACGTCGTGGCGCAAGGCGGCAATGCGGCGGTGGTGAACATCAATTCGATCGGACCGGGGGCGATGGCCTTCCTGCGAAAGCGGTCGGCGCTGTGCCTGCACGCGCATCGCAACGGGTGGGACCTGCTGACGCGCCATCCGGGCCTGGGCTTCGACTTTCGCGCCTGGCAGAAGATCTGGCGTCTTCTGGGCGTCGATCAGTTCCAGATCAACGGCATCGGCGCGAAATACTGGGAGGGCGACGACAGCTTCGTGCGGTCCTTTGCGGACGTCACGACGCCGATCTTCTCGGAGGCGGACCGGGCGCTGCCGGTGGTCTGTTCGGGGCAATGGGGCGGCCAGGCGTTCCAGACCTGGGCGCGCACGGGCGGCACGCTGGACCTGATGTATCTGGGCGGCGGCGGCATCCACGGTCATCCGAACGGACCGGCCGCGGGGGTGCGCGCCATTCGCCATGCCTGGGCCGCGGCCGGCGCGGGCCTGACGCCCGCCCAGGCCGCAGCCGATTGCCCTGACCTGGCCGCCAGCTTTCAGCGGTGGGGCATGCCCGCGACATAGGCCGCCAGCGTCGCCCGCACCCCATCCCGGCGCAGCGCGGCCAGCGCATCGCCAAAGGCCGCAACCAGGGGCGCGGACCCCGCCAGATCGCCAAAGATCGCGTGCTGGGACAGGAACGCCTGCGGATCGTCCTTTGCCGCCAGCGCATGGTCGCGCAGCGTCGCATGGGCGTCGTCATTGGGTGCGATCGGCGCGCCCGCCTCGGTCGTGCCTTCGCAATAGCGGCACCACAGGGCCAGCTCCAGCGCCAGCCCGTCGATGGGCGCGCCCGCGGTCAGCCGGTCTCGCAGCGTCGGCAGGATGAATTTCGGTTGGCGATTCGATCCGTCCAGGCACAGGCGCGGAATGGTGTCGCCGATTTCCGGGTTCGAGAAGCGGCTGACGATCAGCGCCAGGTATTCGTCATAGCTGACGCCCGGAATGGGCTGCAGGGTTGGGATGATCTCGCGCGTCTCCAGCGCGCGCAGCCAGCCTGCGATGTCCCCGTCCGCCATCGCGTCATGCACGAAATGATGCCCCAACAGCGCCGAGGCATAGGCGATGGCCGCATGCCCGCCGTTCAGGATGCGCAGCTTCATCAGCTCGTGGCGGCTGACATCGGCGACGAATTCGGCGCCCACGGCCTCCAGCGCCGGGCGGCCTTGGGGGAAATTGTCCTCCAGCACCCATTGGCGGAAGGGCTCGCAGACGACGGGGGCGGCGTCCTGGATGCCGAAGCGGTCGCGGACCAGGGCGCGCTCGCGGTCGCTGGTCGCCGGGGTGATGCAATCGACCATGCTGTTCGGAAAGGCCACGTTGGCCTGCACCCAATCGGCCAGCGCCGGGTCCTGCGCGCGGGCCAGCCCCGTCAGTGTGCGCGCGCAGACATGGCCGTTTTCCGGCAGGTTGTCGCAGGACAGGACGGTGAAGGGCGCATGCCCCGCCGCGTGCCGCGCCCGCAGCGCGGCCAGGATCATGCCGAACACGGTGCGCGGCGCATCCGGCGCGCCCGCGTCATGCACCATGTCCGGATGGCCCGCATCGAAGCCGTCGGTCTTGGCGTCGACGTAATAACCGCCCTCGGTGATGGTCAGCGAGACGATGCGGATCGCCGGATCGGCCATCGCGGCGATGGTGGCTGCGGGGTCCACGGCCACGAAATCGATCATCGACCCCAGCACCTGTGCGGACAGGCCCGCGGGGTCCAGCTCGACCAGCGTGGTCAGCCAGTCCTGGGCGGCCAGCCGTTCGCGCATCGCGGCGTCGCCCGGACGGACGCCCGCGCCGATCAGCGCCCAGCTGTGGTCGCGCCCCTGGGCGAACAGCCGGTCCAGGTACCACGCCATGTGCGCGCGGTGGAAATTGCCGACGCCGACATGCAGGATGCCCGCCGTCAGGGCGCTGCGGTCATAGGCGGGGCGTGCCACGGTGTCGGGCAGCCCGGCCAGCGCGGATTGGGTCAGTTGGATGGCCATGATCGGACCTTTCGTCAAATCGCCCCGTGGCCGCGGCGCAGGATGCGCGCGGGGGGCCGGGAATTGCAGGGGGTGCGGCGGTCAGCTGAGCCAGTTGCCGCCGTCGACATTGTAGGTCTGGGCCACGATGTAGTCGGCCCCGTCGGATGCCAGGAACACCGCCATGCCGGTCAGGTCGGCGGCGGTGCCCATGCGGCCATGGGGGACGGCGGCGCCGACCTCGGCCTTCTTCTGGCCGGGGGCCTTGCCTTCGTATTTCGCGAAGAAGGCGTCCACGCCGTCCCAATGTTCGCCGTCGACCACGCCGGGCGCGATGGCATTCACGTTGATGCCGTGGGCGATCAGGTTCAGGCCCGCCGATTGCGTCAGGCTGATCACCGCGGCCTTGCTGGCGCAATAGACCGCGACCAGCGCCTCTCCCCGGCGGCCGGCCTGGGACGCCATGTTGATGATCCGCCCGCCCTGACCGCGCGCGATCATGGACCGCGCGACGGCCTGCATCATGAACAGCTTGCCCGACACGTTGACCGCCATGATGCGGTCGTAATCGGCGCGGGTGATCTCGGCGATGGGGGCGGCGGTGAACAGGGCCGCGTTGTTGATCAGGATGTCGATGCCGCCGAACTGCTGTTCCACGAAGGCCACGCAGGCGTCGATGCTGGCCTGATCGGTCACGTCCAGCGCCACGGCGATGGCGCCCTCGCCCAGACCCGCGGCCGCCGCGCGGGCGGCCTCCAGGTTGATGTCGCAGATGGCGACGCGCGCGCCCTGATCCAGATAGGCGCGGGCGAATGCCAGCCCGATGCCGCGCCCGGCCCCGGTGATCAGGGCGGTCTTTCCCGACAGCATCATGCCACCCGCGCCCCCGTGGCGTCAAAGCGGTGCATCTGCGCGTCGTCCGGGGTCAGCCAGACGGTGTCGCCGTGATGCAGGTCGATGTTGCCGCCCGCACGCACCGTGATAGTGTCGGCCAGACCCGTGTCCTCGACATAGAAGAACGTGTCCGATCCCAGATGCTCGCTGACGCCGACGCGCCCGCGCCACTTGCCGTGATCGGGCGACACCGCGATGTGTTCGGGCCGGATGCCGATGGTGTGGGCACCGTATTCTGCGGCCGCCGCCCCGTCGATCAGGTTCATCTTGGGGCTGCCGATGAAGCCCGCGACGAACAGGTTCCTGGGCGCGCGGTACAGCTCCATCGGGCTGCCGACCTGTTCGATGTTGCCGGCGCGCAGGACCACGATCTTGTCGGCCATGGTCATAGCCTCGACCTGGTCATGGGTGACATAGATCATCGTGGTCTTCAGGCGGTTGTGCAGCTCGCTGATCTCAAGGCGCATGCCGACGCGCAGGGCGGCGTCCAGGTTCGACAGCGGCTCGTCGAACAGGAACGCGGCCGGTTCGCGCACGATGGCCCGCCCGATGGCCACGCGCTGGCGCTGGCCGCCCGACAGCTGGCCCGGCTTGCGGTCCAGGTAATCGGTCAGGTTCAGCGCCTTGGCGGCCGCCGTGATGCGGCGGTCCTGTTCGTCCTGCGGCACACCCGCCATGCGCATCGGAAAGGCGATGTTCTTTCTGACCGACATGTGCGGGTACAGCGCATAGGACTGAAACACCATCGCCAGGCCGCGCTTGGCCGGGGGCGTGTCGGTGGCATCCTTGCCGTCGATCAGGATGCGCCCGCCCGACGTGTCCTCCAGCCCCGCGATCAGGCGCAGAAGGGTGGATTTCCCGCAGCCCGAGGGGCCGACGAAGACCACGAACTCTCCGTCGTTGATGTCCAGGTTCAGGGGCGGGATGACCTCGACGTCTCCGAACCGCTTGGTCACTGCTTCAAGGGTAATGCGTCCCATGATGGTCCCCTTATTTCACCGCGCCGAAGGTCAGGCCGCGGACAAGTTGTTTCTGGCTGAACCAGCCCATGATCAGGATCGGCGCGATGGCCATGACGGAGGCCGCCGAGAGTTTTGCCCAGAACAGCCCCTGCGGGCTGGAGAAGCTGGCGATGAAGGCCGACAAGGGCGCGGCGTTGGTGGTGGTCAGCTGGATCGTCCAGAACGCCTCGTTCCAGGCCAGGATGACGTTCAGCAGCATGGTCGACGCGATGCCCGGAACCGCCATGGGCGTCAGCACGTACAGGATCTCGTCTTTGAGCGTGGCACCGTCCATGCGCGCGGCCTCCAGGATCTCTCCGGGGATCTCGCGGAAATAGGTGTACAGCATCCAGACCACGATCGGCAGGTTGATCAGCATCAGCATGACCGTCAGGCCGATCCGCGTGTCCATCAGCCCGGTGCGCAGGAAGATCAGATAGATCGGCACGAGCACCGCGACCGCAGGCATCATCTTGGTGGACAGCATCCACATCAGGATGTCCTTGGTGTGCTTGGTGGGAGAGAACGCCATCGCCCAGGCCGCCGGGATCGCGACGATCAGCGCCAGGATGGTCGAACCCACCGCCAGGATCACCGAATTGGTGAAGGGCTTCCAGTAGTTGTTCTGGGTCTGCACCGCCTCGAAGCTGGACAGGGTGAAGGACGGGATCAGGTTGAAGCCCGAAATGGCCTCTTGTTCCGTCTTCAGGCTGGTGATGATCGTGTAGAGGATCGGGAAGAAGATCACCAAGGCCACGATCCAGGCGGCAATGGTATAGCCGACCTTGGTGCGGGTGCTTACTGCGCGTGCCATGGGATGCTCCTCAATCCAGGTTCTTGCCGACGGCGCGCATCAGGAAGAACGCGACGATGTTGGCCAGGATGACCGCGATGATGCCGCCCGCGGCCGCACCGCCGATGTCGAAGTTCAGACGGGCCGCGCGATAGATCAGATAGGTCAGGTTCGTGCTGGCATTGCCCGGACCGCCATTGGTGGTCACCAGGATCTCGGCATAGATGCCCAGAAGGAAGATGGTCTGGATCAGCACCACGACGGTGATGGCGCGTGCCATGTGCGGCAGGGTCAGGTGGATGAACCGGCTGACGGCGCCCGCGCCGTCCATCTCGGCCGCCTCCATCTGTTCGCCGTCCAGCGATTGCAGGGCGGTCAGCAGGATCAGCGTCGCGAAGGGCAGCCATTGCCAAGCCACGATGATGATGATCGAGGTCAGCGGATATTGCGCGAACCAGTCCACCGGCTGCACGCCGATGGCACGCGCGATGTCGGCAAAGACCCCGTAGGACGGGTGCATGATCATGTTCTTCCAGATCAGCGCGGCCACCGGCGGCATCACGAAGAACGGAGAGATGATCAGGATCCGCACGATCCCCTGCCCGAAAATCGGCTTGTCGATCAGCAGGGCGATCGCGATGCCCCCGATGACGGTGATCGCCAGCACGCCCAGCACCAGGGCCAGCGTGTTCCAGATCGCGTCGAAGAAGGCGGGATCGGTGTAGAAATACTGATAGTTGAACCACCCTGCCCAGCTGACGGAGGCCGGGTTCAGCAGGTTGTAGTTCAGGAACGAGTAGTACAGCGTCATCCCCAACGGGACGATCATCCAGATCAGCAGCAGGATGATGGCAGGTGCGCGCATCAGGCGCGCAAGACTTGCGGTCTGGCGGGTGGCCATGGCTTGCGTCCTTTTGGGGGAAAGCGGGGGTGCGCCGCCCCGCATGTCGGGGGCGGCGCGGGTCGCGGCTTATTTGGGATAGCCCGCGCGCGCCATTTCACGGGCGGTGCTGGACTGTGCCGCCGCAAGGGCGTCCTCGGCCGACATCTGGCCTGCCAGCGCCGCCGAGAAGGTCTGTCCGACCGCCGTGCCGATGCCCTGGAATTCCGGGATCGCGACGAACTGGCCGCCGGTATAGGGAATGTCCTGGACCGACGATTTCTGCGTGTCGGCGGCGTTGATCGATTCCAGCGTCATCGCCGCGAACGGAGCCTCGGCCTGATACTCGGGGTTCTCGTACAGCGACGTGCGCGTGCCCGGAGGTGCGGCGCGCCAGCCCTCGGCCTCGGCCACCATGTTGGTGTATTCCTGGCTGGTCGCCCAGGCCACGAAGGTCTTGGCCGCGTCCTGCTTCTGGCTGGAGGCCGGGATGGCCAGGTTCCACGCCCACAGCCAGTTGCCGTGGTTGTCGACGCCTTCCTTGTTGGGGAACTGCGCAAAGCCCACGCTGTCCGCGACGGTCGAATCCTCGGGGTCGGTCACGAAGCTTG
This sequence comes from Paracoccus marcusii, assembly GCF_028621715.1. Taxonomy (NCBI): domain Bacteria; kingdom Pseudomonadati; phylum Pseudomonadota; class Alphaproteobacteria; order Rhodobacterales; family Paracoccaceae; genus Paracoccus; species Paracoccus marcusii. The sequence continues at coordinate 143,897 of NZ_CP117466.1, forward strand.
CGGCGACGGTCGCGTCGATCCACATGCCGCACTTGCCCTGCTGGAACAGCGACAGGTTCTCGTTGAAGCCGTTCGACGACGCACCCGGAGGTCCGTATTCGTTCATCAGCGTCAGATAGTCGGTCAGCGTCGCCTGCCATTCGGGGCTGTCGAACTGGGGCGCCCATTCCATGTCGAACCAGCGCGCGCCATAGCTGTTGGCCATGGCGGTCAGGAAGGCCATGTTCTCGCCCCAGCCCGGCTTGCCGCGCAGGCAGATGCCATAGACCTCGTTCTCCTTGTCCGTCATCGCCTTGGCGGCGGCGGTGATGTCGGTCCAGGTCGGGTTGTCGGGAATGGTCACGCCCGCAGCCTCGGCCAAGTCGGTGCGGTACATCACCATTGCCGATTCGGCATAGAACGGCGCGGCGTACAGCGTGTCGTTCACCGACAGGGCGGCGCGCACGGCGGGGACCAGGTCGTCCACGTTGTAGCTTTCGGGAAGGTCGTCCAGGGGCGTCAGCCAGTCCTGCGCCGCCCAGATCGGAACCTCGTAGGTGCCGATGGTCAGCACGTCATACTGCCCGCCGCTGGTGGCGATGTCGGTGGTGACGCGCTCGCGCAGGATGTTCTCCTCCAGCGTGACCCATTCCAGCTGGATATTCGGGTTCGCCTCGGTGAAGGGCGCGGTCATCTGCTGCATGCGGATCATGTCGCCGTTGTTCACGGTCGCGATCGTCAGGGTCACGTTGTCCTGCGCGGCGGCCATGCTGCCGACGGCGCACAGGGCCGTAGCGCCCAGAAGGGCGCGGAATGTCGTGGTCATGTAGTCCTCCCTTGGCGGTTGGGCATTTGCCCTTCCGATGGGCATATACTCGCGCCGTATTGCGAATCTGTCAACGCAGATTCCCCGCCGCAGTGCAGCGAGGGTGTAAAGGCTTGACGACAGTGCAGTTCTTCAGGCCAGCAGGCGTTCCGCCGTCGCCTCCGAGGTGATCAGGCCGTTGATCAGCCCCCCCACCATCGCCGCGCGGATGGCCGGCAGCTTGGCCTGTCCCGAGGCGACGGCGATCACCGGACGGTCGCTCCCGCAGGGCAGCGGCGCCGACGCCACGCGGCGGTTGAAGTCGCAATCGATCACCTGGCCCCGGGCGTCATAGACCCAGCTGGTGATCTCGCCCACGGCACCGGCGCGGGCCAGCTGCGCCATTTCGGCCTCGCTCAGGAAGCCGTCGACATGCAGCGGCGCGGTCATGTCCATCTGTCCGATGCCCACCAGCGACAGGTCGGCGCGGGCGCACAGGTCGATGGTGTTGCGGGCGGCCTGCTGTCCCTGCATCGCCGCCAGTTCCGCCGCGTCGCGCGCCAGCACCGGCAGCGGATAGGGAAAGTGCGGCGCGCCGATGCGCTCGGCCAGCCGGATGGTGGCGTTGTAGGGGGTGGCCGATCCGTCCTCCATCATGTTGCCGAGGCGGGACACGACGACATGCTGGGGACAGGTCATGCGGGGCAGCTGTTCCACCGTGGCGCGCAGGTTGCGCCCGGTGCCCAGGCTGACGATCCGCCGTTCGGGCGATTTCAGCACGCGCTCCAGATGCGCGGCGGCGGCGATGGCGATGCCCGCCAACAGGTCCGGCGCCTCGGGGTCCGAGGGCGCGACCTCGGCGGTCAGCAGGCCGAACCGGTCCTGCAGCGCGCGCGCCAGGTCCATGCAGCGTCCGATCGGGTGATCCAGGCGGACCTTGACCAGCCGTTCGGCCAGCGCCATCGCGACCAAACGCTGCGCGGTCTGGCGGCTGACGCCCAGCTTGCGCGCGATCTCGTCCTGGGTGTTTCCGGCGACGTAGTACAGCCAGCCGGCGCGGGCGGCATCGTCCAGGCGGGTCGTTTCGGGGGTGAAGTGGTTCTGGCTCATGCGGGCACCTGGATGCGCGCCAGCAGGTCGGGGAACTGCGACCAGCAGTCAAAGCCCTCGTCCGTTGCGGGCTGTCCCGCCAGATGGGCGCCGCCGCGGTACTGCAGGACCCGCATCCCCGCCGCGCGGGCCGCCTGCAGGCCGGGCTGGCTGTCCTCGATCACCAGGGCGTGGGCAGGATCGACGCCCATCCGTTCGGCCGCGAACAGGAACAGGTCGGGCGCGGGCTTGCCGCGCGCCACCTGGCTGGCCGTGAAGACGTCCGCGCCGAACCGCTGCGCCAGGTCCAGCACCGCCAGCGTCCGCGCCACCCGCGGCGGGCTGGACGAGGTCGCGACGCAGACCGGCAGCCGGATCTGCGCCAGCGCATCGGCAAAGCCCGGCGTCGTGCGCAGATCGGTGTCGAACCGCGCCAGCAGGCGGGCCCGATAGGTTGCCTCGAAATCGGCGGGCAGGGTCAGGGCAAAGCGGTCGCGGATCGACGCCGCGACCGTGGGAAAGCTGCGCCCCAGGAAATCACAGCGCACGTCGTCGGGCGTCACGACGATGTCCAGACGCGCCAGCTGGTCGATCAGCACCTGCGCGGACAGCACCTCGCTGTCGGCGATGACGCCGTCGCAGTCGAAGATGATCAGGTCCACGCGCATCGGTCCGGCTCCCTTGCCTTGTGCGGCAGCCATAATCGCATTCCGCCCGGCGGGGAATAGGCCTCAGGCCGCGGCCATGCCCAGCAGCACCCCCGATATCGCCTCGGACAGGTCCGGCCCCACGCGCTGAAAGCCCAGAAGGCGCGCCACGGCGCGGGTCAGCTGGTCGGGCGACATGCCGCCGTTCTCGGTCCGGATCATCCGCGCGGCGGCGGCGATCTCCTGCGGGGGCAGGCAGGCGGCCTTCAGCAGGCTGCCCGTCTCCGCGCTGCGATCGCGGACGGGCGGGCTGTCGGCCTGCGCCCGGGTCATCAGGAAATCGCCCTGCCGCATCAGGTCGGCATCGCGGCGCAGGGCCAGTGCGGTGGCCCGGGCCACGGCCTCGCCGATCCGGCTGCCGGTGCGCGCCTTTCCAAAGGCCGCGGCGATGCGCCGCGCCACCTCGTCGGCATGGACCGGTCCCTCCGTGCGGATGACGGCCGCGGCCAGGTCGGCCAGGACGGCGTCGGGCTGGTCATGGGGCTCTCCCTCGGGCGGGGCCTGCAGGTCCGCGCGGCGATAGGGCGGCGCCGACAGCGAGGGCGGCGCCAGCTCCAGGACCGGTTCGGGGTCGTCTTGGACGACGGGCCCTGCCCCATGGTTTGCGCCGCGCGGGCGGATGCCGTCCTGCGCCGCATCGCGGGCCTGCGACAGGGCGTCGCGCAGCCGCGCGATCTCCGCCTCGCGACGGTGGAACCAGTCGGTGCTCCAGATGCGGTGGAACCGCCAGCCCAGATTCTCCAGGATGTCCTGGCGCAAACGGTCGCGTTCGCGCGCCCACAACGCACCGTGATAGGCGGCGCCGTCGCATTCGACCGCCGCCAGGTACTGGCCCGGACGGTCAGGATGGCGCACGCCCAGATCGATGCGGAACCCGGCACTGCCGACCTGCGGATCGGCCAGATAGCCCAGATCGCGGATCACGCGCGCGACATCCTCCTCGAACGGGCTGTCGGGGGCCAGACCGGTGGGGCGGCGTTCCTCGATGATGCCCGACTGCGCGAAATCCAGGAACCGCTTCAGGACGCGCGGCCCCTCGCGGGTGGTCCGCGACGGATCGATCTGGCCCGGGTCAAAGGACGCGAACACCTCGCAGCGGATGCGCGCGCGGGAAAACAGCACGTTCAGACGACGTTCGCCCCCCTCGCCGTTCACGGGGCCGAACTGCATCCGCGTCAGCGGCCCGTCGGGTTCGGACGGGCCGTAGCCGACCGAGATCAGGATCACGTCACGTTCGTCGCCCTGCACGTTCTCGATGTTCTTGACGAACACGTCCTCGGCCCCGCCCTCGCGCAGCAGCGCGTCCAGCGCCGGGTCGCGGCGGCGGGCGGCATCCGCCAACTCGGTCAGCATGTCGGCCTGTGCCTTGGAGAAGGCGACCACGCCCAGGGACAGGCCCGGCCAGTTGCGGGCGTGATCGGCCATGGCGGCGACGACGGCCTCGGCCTCGATCCGGTTCGTGCCCGCGCGCCCCCGCCCGCTGCCGCGCGCGGCATAGGCGCCGGACACGCGACGGAACTTCAGCCCGTAATCGGGGTCCAGCTGCAGGGGCGACGGCGGCAAAACCAGCCGGTCGTCATAGAATTCCGCGTTCGACACCCGGATCAGCGACGGGTCGCGCGACCGGTAATGCCATTCCAGCATCCGCGACCGCAGCCCGCGCGCCTCGCACAGCGACAGGATGCTCTCCATGTCAGCCACGTTCGCGCCCTGGGGGCCGTCCTCGGGTTCGTCCTGGTCTTCGGCATCGTCGACCAGCCGGTCGAAGAACGATGTCGGCGGCAGCTGCTTCTGGTCGCCCACCACCACGATCTGGCGCGCACGCGCGATGACGCCCAAGGCATCCTCGGGGCGGATCTGCGACGCCTCGTCGATGACCAGCAGATCAAAGCTGACCGCATCGGGCGGCAGGAACTGGGCGACCGAGATCGGGCTCATCAACATCACCGGCTTGATGCGCTGGACCATCGCGCCCGCGTTGCGCATCAGCCAGCGCACCGGCTTGTGCGCGCGGCGGCGGGCGATCTCTCCGCGGATCAGGCCCATCTCTCCCTGCGTGCCGCGGGGCAGCTGGTCGAAATGTCGCGACAGGATCAGCGTCTTGGTGGCCTCGATCCGCTCGGCCTCCAGCTGGCGGAACAGGCCGACCAGGTCGTGGCGATCCAGCATCGGCAGATCGTTCAGCGCGGGACGCGCCTGGCGGGCGGCGTTCCAGCGCGCCTCGGCGCAGGCATAGGCGAACTCGGTCGCGGCGTCCTGCGGGGCCAGATGCCCGGCGCGCACGGCCTCGACCACCGCGGCCGCGCCGTGGCGGCCGGCCACCTGCGCGTCGCGCGCCAGATCGGCCCATTCGGCATAGCGGGCGGGCGCGTCGGACATGCCCGACAGCGCCGCCTGCCAATCCGCGATCGACGCATCGCCCGCAAGGCCCGCAGCCTCCGCGTCAAGGTCCAGCCTGTCGCGAACCCGCGCCAGCGCCGCCCGCGCATCCTGCACGGCCGCCGCAAGCGCATCGCCCTGTGCCGCGGGGTCGGGAATGTCGGTCAGCGCCTGCACCACAGCAGACCCGTCCGGCAGGCAGCCGTCCAACTCTCCCAGCCAGCCCGCCACCGCGGCCAGCCGCGCAAAGGGCGTCCGCTCGCCCCGCCAGTCGGCCCCAAGGGTCGCCGCCAGATAGGCTTCGTCGTCGGCCAAGATGCGGCGAAGGCGACGCAGCGCCACCAGCTCATCCGCCAGCGCCAGCCGGTCGGCGGCCGCAGACGGCATCGGTCCGACCAGCAGCGTCTGCAGCTGCGCCGACGCCCCGCGATAGGGGCCGAACAACCGACCCAGGAATGACCCTACCCCGCGCGCCAGCCCGGCCCGCAGGGGCGCGGGGTCCAGATCCGGCGCGGCGGGGGTGAAACGGGTCAACACCTGTTCCTGGGCCGCCGCGCATTCGGCGCCCGCCTGCAGCGCTTGCACCAGGCGGGGATCGCGGGCGGCCGCGAACAGGGTCGCGGCGTGATCCGCCGCCCCCTGGGGGGCGCGCGCCAGCAGACGCAGCATCCGCACCCGCGCCTCGGCCCGGTCCAGCGTCGGCTGGCCCTGTGCCGCGACCGCCTGCAGCGCCGCCAGCGCGGCGCGCAGGTCGTCGCCAAGCCGCGCCAGATCGGTCGGCTGCAGGTCCAGCGCCCGCGCGCCGCGGAACGGATGGGCCTGGGGCGGACCGGCCCGGTCGCGCGCCGCCACGAACCGGGCGATGGCCTGCGCCGCCTGTTCGCGTGCGGCCGCGTCCAGCGCCTCCAGGCCGTCCAGCGGGATGGCCGGCGGGCGGGCGCCCTGCCCGATGAACCCGATGATCCGCGACAGCGCCGCATAGGGCGCCTCGTCCCAGGGCGGCAACGGGTCGTGCAGCAGGCCCGTGACCGCGTTCAGCATGTCGCGCGTCTGGCGCAGGCGCGCGGGGTCCGCCGTGGCGGGCAACGGATGCGCCCCGGCCATCAGGGTCCGGCCCAGCTCCTGCGCCAGGGCCTTCTTGTTGGCGCTGCGCGAATGCAGCTCAAGGCAGATGTCGCGCAGGCCCGCGCGGGCCAGGCGGTCGTGGACGACCGACAGGGCGGCCATCTTCTCGGCCACGAACAGCACCGTCTTGCCGTCATGGGCGGCGGCGGCGATGATGTTCGTGATGGTCTGCGACTTGCCCGTGCCCGGCGGGCCCTGCACGACCAGGCTGGCGCCCGCGCGGACCTCCTCGATGACCTTGGTCTGGGATGCGTCGGCGTCGATCACCTGGATGATGCGCGCCGGGTCCAGACGGTCGTCCAGACGGTCGCGATCGCCGAACAGCGGCGCGTCGCCCGCGAATCCCTGCGCCAGCAGCCCGTCCAGCAGCGGGTTGCCGTCGAACGCCCCCTCGGGCCAGTTGGCGGGGTCCAGGTCGCGGTGCATCAGCAGCTTCGCGAAGGAAAAGAACCCCAGCTGCATCCCGTCGCGGTCCACCTGCCAGTCCTGCTGGCCGGACACGGCGTCCTGGACCAGGCTCAGATAGTCGCCGGGCGTCCAGTTGTCGTCCTCCTCGATCTCGGGCAGCTGGATGCCGAAATCCTGGCGCAAACGCTCCTGCAACGGCAGGTTGGCGGTCAGGTCATCCTCGCGGGCCATCAGGTCGAAGGTCGAGCTGCGGTCGTTGCGCACCAGCTGCACCGGCAGCAGGATCAGCGGCGCCTCACGCAGGACCTGCGATCCGGGCGCCTCGCGCCAGCGCAGGAACCCCATCGCCAGGTACAGCACGTTCAGGCCCTGCTCCTCCTCCGCGGTGCGGGCGTCGTGCGACAGGCGCAGCAGGCGGCGGGCCAGCGCCTCGGGGCCCAGGGGGGTCTCCAGCTGGCTGTCGGACTGGGTCTGTGCACCGGGCGCGGCCAGCAGCAGCACGCCCTCGGGCGTGGCCGTGTCGCTGCCCATGGCGCGAAAGCGCATGCGTTTGCCCTGGATGCGCAGCAGGCGCCAGACCTCGTCGCTGCGTTCGTGGATGATGTTCAGGCAGCTGGCGCGCTGATTGTCGCGGTTCACATGGATCAGGCGGTTGCGCGTCCCCGTCTCCAGCAGCTTGCGGCGGGCGGCATCCAGGGTGCGGGTCAGGGCGGCGGGCTGGGATTGGGTCATCGGTCCAGGTCTTCTCGTTGCGCGTCCGACCCCAGGGGGGCGGAAGGGGAACATAACCGCAACCTGAACGAAAGACGAGGGATTCCAGACGGAAAACGCCACTTCCTCGGGACATTTCGAGGGGTGCGGCCCGGTTTCCCGGACCGCGGGGGGCCATCAGAACCGCAGATCGGCCGTCAGCGCGATGCTGCGTCCGGGTTCCAGCTGCTTCACGACGGTGCTGAAATCCGCCCCATAGGTCGCCCGGTCGGCATAGGCGCGGTCGAACAGGTTGTTGACCTCGGCGCGCAGGGTCACGTTGCGGAACGCGGCCGGTCCGTATTCGGCAAAGACGTCCACGACGGTATAGCCGGGCCAGTCGCCGTCGACATCCACGCCCTGCCCGTCCTCCTCGATCGCGTGCTGGACGACGCCGCCCAGGGTCAGCCCGGCCATGACGGCATGGCGCGCCTCCAGCGACAGCATGCCGCCCGGCACGGTGCCCAGTTCGCGCAGGTCAAAGCTGGAGGCCGGCTGGCCGTCCAGCTCGACCGATGTGTCGCTGTAGCGCAGCACGGCAAAGCCGCCCTGCCAGTCGCGGCGGGCGGACAGACGGAACCCCCGGCTTTCCAGTTCGCGCGACACCAGCCCCTTGCGGACCCCGTCGATGCGGGTCTGGAACAGCTCGGCCCCCAGGGTCGTCGCACCCGGCTGCCATTCGACGCCCATCACCACGTTGCGCGCCCGCGTGGGCTCCAGCGCGTCATAGGCCCTGGGCGCGACATAGGGCGCGTCCAGCTCATAGACCGAGGCCAGCTGCGTGCCGCCGAACACCGTCGACCAGCCCGCGTTCAGACGCAGCGTATCGGTCGCGTGCCAGGTGGCCGCGGCGTTCGCGCTGGTCCCGTCGGTATCCAGGCGCTGCCCCCCAGCACCGGTGAACCGGCTGAAATCATGGCGCAGCCCCGCGCTGTAGTCGATGTCCCCCGCCGTGCCCCGCCCCTGCAGGAACAGTCCGGTCGTGGTTCGGTCCTCGCGGAACGCGGCGGCCGTGCCGCGGAATACCCCGTCATAGGTCGCGCGCGTGCGATAGTTGTCCAGGCCCGCGGTCAGTTCGACCCCGTGCACGGTCATCCGGTTCTGGAGGACGACGCTGACGGTATCCGCATCGCCATTGTTGAAATCGGGAACGGGGGCGTCGGGCGTGGGCAGGTCGACGGTGTCCAGCTGGTTGCGGCTGCGCGCGATGCGGATCTCGGGGTCCAGCAGGCCGTCCGCGACCGTGCGGCGCAGGGTCAACGTCTGGGTCGACTGTTCCAGCGCATAGCGGCGCGTCTCGGGGACCGGGCGGCCCCCGATCGTGCCGGTGAAGTTCGCGCGATAGGGGCGCAGCGCGTCGTCCCGGAACCAGATGGCACCCAGCTCCGCCCGCCAGTCGCCGAACTCGGCCCCCAGCTTCAGCGCCTCGCTGTTCAGGTCGGCGCCGGTGCGGGCCACGGTGCGGCCGTTCCCGTCCTGATAGGCGTCGCCCGTCGCCCGCTTGGCATAGATCAGCGCGTCGACCGGCCCCTGGCGCCCGTACAGCGTCACCGCCCCCGTCGCCGTGCCGCCGTTGTCGCCATAGCCGATGGTGACGCGCCCGCCGCGGTCGCGCCCGTCCTCCAGCATGTCGATGGCCGATTTCGTCTCATACGCGATGCTGCCGCCCAGCGCGGCAAAGCCCGCATCCGCCGGCGCCACGCCCGGATCGACGCGCGCGGCCTTCAACAGGCCCGGATCGATCATGTTGGTGCCGGTATGGTGGAACATGCGGTTGTTCTGCGCGGCCCCGTCGACGCTGACCGACAGCTGCTGTTCGTCGATGCCGTTGACAAAGACGCGTTCCGCGATGGCGATGCCGCTGCTGACGGTCACGCTGGGTTCGGCGCGGAACACGTCCTCGATGGTGCCGGTGCGGGCATCCTCGATCTGCTCCGCGCTGGGGGCGATGCGGGCCGGGGCCTCGCCTTCGGCCGTCAGGGTGATCTCGTCCAGCAGGATCGGCTGGGACAGGGCGGGCAAGGGGGCAAGCGCGGTGCCCAGCATCAGGGCGGCCAAGGGGTGTCGCGTCATCGGGTTCTCCATCCATCGGGTCAATGGCTGGCGATGGCGCGGGGCCGGGCTGGCAACGCCACCCTCATAGGGGCAAAGCCGCCGCCTGTTAAGCCCGGATCGCGCGCGGGCCCGCCACCCCTGTCACCCGATCGTCACCGCATCGTCGGATGGGTGTCACGCCCCGCCGCTAGACGGCCCCCATGACATCGAGAGGCCCCATGCTGGACATTCGCGACGCCACCCGCATCTTCGGCCGCAAGGCGGCGGTCGACCATGTTTCCTTCCGCATCGACGGCCCGGCCTTCGTCGGCATCATCGGCCGGTCCGGCGCGGGAAAATCGACGCTGCTGCGCATGATGAACGGGCTGACCCCCGCCACCAGCGGCCGGATCCTGGTCGAAGGGCGCGACGTCGCCGCCCTGACCGGCGCCGCCGCCCGCCAGTGGCAAAGCCAATGCGCGATGATCTTTCAGCAGTTCAACCTGGTGCCGCGCATGGACGTGGTGTCGAACGTGCTGCACGGCATCCTGAACCGGCGCGGCACGTTGCAGACGGTGCTGAACCTGTGGCCGCGCGGCGACATCCTCCGCGCGCTGGAGATCCTGGACCGCCTCGGCATCGCCGAACAGGCGCCCAAGCGCGCCGAGGCCCTGTCCGGCGGCCAGCAGCAGCGCGTGGCCATCGCCCGCGCGCTGATGCAGGACCCCCGCATCATTCTGGCGGACGAACCCATCGCCAGCCTGGACCCGATGAACGCGCAGATCGTGATGGACACCCTGCGCCGCATCAACGTCGAGGATGGCCGCATGGTCATCGCCAACCTGCACACGCTGGACACCGCGCGGCGCTATTGCGACCGGGTGATCGGCATGCGCGACGGGCGCGTGGTGTTCGACGGGCTGCCGTCGCAGCTGACCACGGGCGTGGCCCGCGACATCTATGGCGCCGACGCGGATTTCAACGAAAGCGCGACCTCGACCGCCATGCCCACCGATACCAGCGCGGATGTCGAATACGCCGCCCGCATGCTGGCCTGATCCCGAACCGGAGAGCACCATGACCCGACTGCTGAGCCTGCTGGCCGCCACCGCCGCCCTGACCAACCCCCTGCACGCGCAGGAGATCACCGAATTCCGCATCGGCCTTTTGGGCGGAGAGAACGCCCAGGACCGCATGGCGTCGAACGAATGCCTGCGCGACTATGCCGAACAGGCCCTGGGCGTCCCCGTCCGCCTGTTCACCCCCGCCGATTACAACGGCGTCATCCAGGGGCTGCTGGGCGGGTCGCTGGACATGGCGTGGCTGGGCGCGTCGGCCTATGCCGCCGTGTACGTCGCCGACCCCGAGGCGGTCGAGCCGGTGCTGGTCAAGACCAACCTGGACGGCAGCTATACCTATCATTCGATCGGCTTCGCGCGCGCCGACAGCGGCATCACCTCGCTGGACGACATGGAGGGCAAGAGCTTTGCCTTTGCCGACCCGAACTCGACCTCGGGGTTCCTGATCCCGAATGTGGAACTGCCCGAGGCGGGCTATTCGATGACCGAGGGAGAGTATTTCAGCCGCATCGCGTTTTCGGGCGGTCATGAACAGTCGATCATCGGCGTCGTCAACGGCGATTTCGACGCCGGCGTGACCTGGGCCGACGGCCAGGGCGCGTGGGAGGACGGCTACAACTCCGGCGCGCTGCGCAAGGCGGCCGATGCGGGCATCGTCGACATGAACGACATCGTCGAGATCTGGAAATCCTCGCCCATCCCGGAAGGCCCGGTGGTCGTCCGCAAGGATCTGCCCCAGGACGTGCGCCAGACGATGATCGACCTGGTCGCCGGGCTGCACGCATCGGACCCCGAATGCGCCTATGGCGTCGCCGCCGGAGAGACCGCGGGCTTCAGCCCCGTCACCCACGCGGAATACGAGACGATCATCGCCATCCGCCGCGCCGAGATGAACTGATCGCCACCCCGTCCGGGCCGGGCCCCGCACAGGGCCCGGCCTTCGCATATGCAGGAGGCAGCATGGCACTGGCCGAAATCCAGCACGACTATCTGGCGCTGACGCGGCGGCGACGCCTCTATGGCGGGCTGCTGGTCGTCATCTTCGTGGCGATGATGGTGTCGGGGTTCCGCGTGGCCGACGCCCGCAACGCCGGCGGGTTCTGGCAGGGGCTGCACCAGGTGGGCGATTTCCCCGCAGCCCTTGTGTCCGAGGCGGTGCAGAAATCGGCCAACCTGCCCGGCCACATGATCCGCGCCCTGCCCGCCTTGGTCGAGACGCTGAACATCGCGCTGGTCGCCACGCTTCTGGGTTGCATCGCGGGCACCGCCCTGTCGCTGGCGGCCACGCGTGGCCTGGCCCGGTGGCCGCGCCTGGTGCCGGTGGCGCGGCGGGTGTCGGACGTCTGCCGCGCCATCCCGGAAATCGTCATCGCGCTGGTGCTGATCTTCATCCTGGGCGGCGGCCCGGTCCCCGCCGTCATCGCCATCGCCATCCACACCGCGGGCGCGATGGGCAAGCTGTTCTCCGAAGTGAACGAGAACGTCGACCTGAAGCCGGTCGAGGGTCTGGCATCCGTCGGCGCCACCTGGTCGCAGCGCATCTGGCTGGGCGTGTTCCCGCAGGTCGCGCCGAACTATCTGTCCTATGGCCTGCTGCGGCTGGAGGTGAACATCCGCGCATCGGCCATCCTGGGCTTCGTCGGCGCGGGCGGCATCGGATACGAGCTGCGCAACGCGATGACCTTCGGTCAGGGCAAGTTCGATCAGGCGGCGGCGATCTTCCTGCTGCTGTTCATGACCATCGTGGTGGTGGACCAGATCTCGGGCCTGGCCCGCAACCGCCTGACGCATGGGGCCACGGCATGACCACGATGACGCTGCAGGACCGCACCATCCGCATCATGGACCGCAGGCGGTGCATGGCGCTGGCGGTGCCGGCGCTGATCCTGGCCTATCTGGTCTATGCCGCGATTAGCTTCGATCTGGCAGGGCTGGCGCAGCGGGCGCGGCTGGACAACGCCGCCGTGCTGATGGCCGACACCGTCAGCCACAAGATCCACGTGACCCGCGACAACCGCCGCGACGCCCTGTCCGTCAGCGTCGAAGGCAGCGCCCGCGCCACCTTTGCCCCCGACCGCCTGCCGGACTGGGTCGCGCCAGAGGGGTCGCGGACAGTGATCGACCTGGGCGCGGGCCATGTCGTCACCTATGACGGGCCGCGCACCACCTATGACATTCCCGATTACGGCCCCGTCATGCTGACCGTGGGCGACGGCGTGACGCTGGACACGCCCGACGGGCAGGTGCCCGCGTTCATCAACGCCAGCCCCGCCCGCGTAACCATCACCACCGATCAGGGCCGCGTCACCGCCACCCGCGCCCGCACGGAAACCCTGCGCTATTTCTGGGGGTGGGAGATGTTCTTCTTCGACCTGTCCAGCCCGCTGGCCGGCCTGTCCGCGGGACAGGTCGCGGCGGCGGTCCTGTGGGGCGACCGGATCGATCCGGCGCGGTCCAACCTGTCGCTGGCCCTGTCGGAATTCTGGACGAACGACATCTGGCAGCACGGCGCCGTGGCCTGGGCCCTGTTCGAGACGATCCTGATGGCGTTCCTGGGCACCTTCGGCGCGGCCTTCGTGGCGCTGCCGCTGGCGTTCCTGGCGGCGCAGAACTTTGCCCCGTCGCGGGCGCTGCGGTTCGCGGTGCGGCGCGTGTTCGATTTCGTGCGCGGCGTGGACGCGCTGATCTTTACGATCATCCTGTCGCGCGCCTTTGGCCCCGGCCCGCTGACCGGGGCGCTGGCGATCCTGCTGACCGACACCGGCAGCTTCGGCAAGCTGTTCTCCGAGGCGCTGGAGAACGTGGACGGCAAGCCCATCGAGGGCATCCGCTCCACCGGCGCGGGCGCGCTGCAGCGCTACCGCTTCGGCGTCATCCCCCAGGTGATGCCGGTCCTGCTGTCGCAAATGCTGTACTTTCTGGAAAGCAACACCCGCAGCGCGACGATCATCGGCGCGATCACCGGGGGCGGCATCGGACTGATGCTGACGCAGGCGATCCAGACCACGCAGGATTGGGAAAAGGTCGCCTATTACATCCTGCTGATCGTGCTGCTGGTCATCGCGATGGACGGCCTGTCGGGCTGGCTGCGCCGCCGCCTGATCCGCGGGTCCTAATCCGCCAGCACCAGCGACACCCGGTCGCCCGCGAACCACGTCCGCCCGTATTCCACGGGCCGACCCCCGTCATCGAGGTTCACCGCGACCGAGCGGAGCACCGGCGCGCCTTGCGGGATCCGCAGGGCCACCGCCTGTGTGGCATTGGCCAGCTTGGCCGTGATGCGGGTGCTGGCCCGCGTATAGTCGGCCACCCCGCAGGCGGCCAGCGCCGCGGTGATCGACTGATGGTCGCGGGCATGGTCGCAGAACCCCGCCAGCCATCCCGGCAGCACCGACCGGAACAGCGCCAGCGGCTGGCCGTCGGCCAGCGACAGCCCCTCGACCACGTGGACCGGATCGCCGGGGGACAGGTCCAGCATCTGCGCCTCGACCGCGTCGCAGGGGCGGGTTTCCAGCCGGGTGAAGCGGTGCGACCCCGTGCGCCCCGCCGCAGCCAGGTTCTGCGAAAACCGCACCCGGCGGCCCAGGGCATAGTCGGTCGGTCGCGCGGTCACGAAGACCCCCGCCCCGCGCCGCGCATGGACCAGCCCCGCGTCGGCCAGCTGCGCCACCGCGTGGCGCACCGTGTGGCGGTTGACCCCGAAACGGGTGGCCAGCGCCGCCTCGGACGGCAGGCGGTCGCCGGGGGGATAGTGGCCCGAGGTGATCTCGGCCCGCAGGGTGTCGGCGATGGCCTGCCACAGGGGGGTCTTGTCCGTCATCAAAAATTCACACGGTTCCGGTTGAGAACATGGCGCAGGCGCGCTATCACATGTCTAGTTGTATAGATAACGGGACACCCCGGCAAGATGTCAGCTTCCCCCATTCCCGATCGCCGCGACTGGCTGTCGATCCTGGCCCGCAGCGTGCCTGACAGGCTGGCACAGCTGCTGCCCGACCTGCCCGATCACGCCCTGCTGCGCGCGCCCGAGACCGGCACCGTGATGGTCCAGGGCCGCATCGGCGCCACCGGCGCGCCCTTCAACGTCGGAGAGATGACCGTGACCCGCTGCGCCCTGCGCCTGCCCTGCGGCACGCAAGGCCACGGCCATGTGCAGGGGCGGTCGCACGCCCATGCGCGGCGGGCCGCGGCGATGGACGCGCTGATGCAGACCGACCCCGACGCCCACGCCCCCCTGATCGCCGCGCTGCGCGACGACGCGCAGGCCGCCCGCGACACCCGCGCCGCCAAGGCCGCCGCCACCCGGGTCGAGTTCTTCACCCTGCAACGCGGAGAGGACGCATGACCGGCCACGGATTCACCGATCCCGCCCGCCAATCGGCCCAGGGGTTCCGCGTGCTGATGGAGGCCATGGCCCGGCCCGGCACGATCCACCGCCTGGATCAGGCCCATGCCCCCGGGGTCGGCCCCGCCGCCGCGACGGTGCTGCTGTTGCTGGCCGATCCGACGACGCCGGTGCATCTGCCGGGCGCGCTGCCCGACCTGGCCCCGTGGTTGCGGTTTCACGCGGGCTGCCCGATGGCGGATGCCCCGTCGGCCGCGTTGGCGATGGGGCGCTGGCCCGACCTGCTGCCGCTGGACCGCTTTGCGGTGGGCCTGCCCGATTATCCCGACCGTTCGGCCACGCTGATCGTCGAGCTGGACCGGCTGGACGCGGACGGTCCCGTCCTGCGCGGGCCGGGCATCCGCGACCGCGCAACGCTGTCCCTGCCCGCGACCGCGCCGTTCCGCGCCAACCGCGCCCTGTTCCCGATGGGGCTGGACTTCATCCTGACCTGCGGCGACCGGCTGGCCTGCCTGCCGCGCAGCACCCGCGTGGAGGCCGCCTGATGTATGTCGCCGTCAAGGGTGGCGAACGCGCCATCGAGAACGCCCATGCCTGGCTGGCCGAGGAGCGCCGCGGCGACCCCGACCTGCCGCTGATGTCGGTCGACCAGATCAAGGCGCAGATGGCCCTTGCCGTGAACCGCGTCATGGCCGAGGGCTCGCTCTACGACCCCGACCTGGCCGCGCTGGCGATCCGCCAGGCACGGGGCGACCTGATCGAGGCGGTGTTCCTGATCCGCGCCTATCGCACCACGCTGCCGCGGTTCGGTGCGTCCGTGCCGGTGGACACGGGCGCGATGGCGGTGGACCGGCGCGTCTCGGCCACGTTCAAGGATGTGCCGGGCGGTCAGGTGCTGGGACCGACCTTCGATTACACGCACCGCCTGCTGGACTTTGCCGATCAGGCGGCGGTGGACCCCGCGCCGCTGGCCGCGCCCGACGCCGGCGCCATGCCCCACGTCATGGCGATCCTGGACCGCGACGGGCTGATCGAACCCAGCCCGCGCGACGACACCCCCGCCCCCGACCTGACCCGCGAGCCGCTGGAACTGCCCGCGAACCGCTCGCTGCGCCTGCAGGCGCTGGCCCGCGCGGACGAGGGGTTCGTGCTGGGCCTGGCCTATTCCACCCAGCGTGGCTACGGGCGCACCCATGCCTTTGTCGGCGAACTGCGCATCGGCCGCGCCCCCGTGCAGATGCACATCCCCGAGCTGGACCTGACCATCGACATCGGAGAGATCGCGCTGACCGAATGCGAGACCGTGAACCAGTTCAAGGGCTCGCGCACCGAACCCGCGCAGTTCACGCGCGGATACGGCCTGGTCATGGGACAGTCGGAACGCAAGGCCATTGCCGTCAGCCTGGTCGATCGCGCCCTGCGCTGGCAGGAGCTGGGCGAGGATTTCACCGGCGCCCCCGCGCAGGACCAGGAATTCGTGCTGTCGCATTGCGATAACATCCAGGCGACGGGGTTCCTGGAGCACATCAAGCTGCCCCATTACGTCGATTTCCAGGCCGAACTGGAGCTCGTGCGCCGGCTGCGGGACGACAACGCAAAGGATGCGCAATGATCAAGGCGATCGTCTTCGACATCGGCAACGTGCTGGTCCGGTGGGACCCGGTGGCCGCCTTCCTGCCCCTGCTGGGCGACCGCGCGTCGGTCCTCGCCTTCCTGGATCGCGTGGATTTCGCCACCCTGAACCAGCGCGCGGACGGGGGCGCGTGCTTCGACGATCTGGCCGAGGCGATCGCCGATCCCCGCGACCGTGCGGCCTTTCTGGCCTATCGGGCCGGACACGCGGCCTCGATCCGCGAGCCGATCGAGGGGACATGGGTGCTTCTGGACCGCCTGCGGGCGCGGGGCCACGCGGTCCACGCGATCACCAACTGGTCCGCGCAGACATGGCCCATCGGCCTTGCCACCCACCCGCGGCTGGCCACAGCCTTTGGCGTGACCATCGTGTCAGGGATCGAGGGCGTGCTGAAGCCTGACCCGCGCATCTTTGCCACGCTGTGCGACCGGGCGGGCGTGGCGCCTGACCAGTGCCTGTTCATCGACGACAGCCCCCGCAACGTCGCCGGCGCGCGCGACGCAGGCATGGCCGCGCATCATTTCACCGATCCCGCCGCGCTGGAGGACGACCTGATCCGACGGGGGCTGCTATGAGCGGTTACAACTTCGCCTATCTGGACGAACAGACCAAGCGGATGATCCGCCGCGCCATCCTCAAGGCGCTGGCGATCCCCGGATACCAGGTGCCCTTCGCCAGCCGCGAGATGCCCATGCCCTATGGCTGGGGCACCGGAGGGGTGCAGCTGACCGCCGCCTGCCTGACCCCCGACGACCGCCTGAAGGTCATCGACCAGGGCGCCGACGACACCACCAACGCGGTCAGCATCCGCACGTTCTTTCAGCGCACGTCGGGGGTCGCCGTCACCACCGCCACCGCCGACGCGACGCTGATCCAGACCCGCCACCGCATCCCCGAGACGCCCCTGACCCAGGGCCAGATCCTGGTCTATCAGGTGCCCATCCCCGAACCGCTGCGCTTTCTGGAGCCGCGCGAGACCGAGACCCGCAAGATGCACGAGCTGGAGGAATACGGCCTGATGCACGTCAAGCTGTACGAGGACATCGCCCGGCACGGCCGCATCGCGACCTCCTATGCCTATCCGGTCAAGGTCGAGGGGCGCTATGTCATGGACCCGTCGCCGATCCCGAAATTCGACAACCCGAAACTGTCGGACAGCCCGGCGATCCAGCTGTTCGGGGCGGGGCGCGAACAGCGCATCTATGCCCTGCCCCCGCATACCCATGTCGTCAGCCTGGATTTCGACGACCACCCGTTCAGCCCCTCGAAGGCCGATCACGCCTGCGACCTGTGCGGCGCTGAGGCCAGCTATCTGGACGAGGTGGTGACCGATGACGCGGGCGGGCGGATGTTCGTCTGTTCCGACACCGATTTCTGCACCGCGCGGGTCGCCGCCGGGCACAGGGGCCGCCTGGCCGCGGAGGCCGCATGAGCGCCCCCATCCTGTCCGTCCGGAACCTGGAACGCCGCTATGGCGCGCGGATCGGCTGCACCGGCGTCGGCTTTGATCTGTGGCCCGGAGAGGTCCTGGGCATCGTCGGGGAAAGCGGGTCGGGGAAATCGACGCTGCTGTCCTGTCTGGCCGGGCATCAGCGCCCCGATGCGGGCACCGTCACCTATGACGGGCGCGACGTGCTGGCGATGGCCGAAACCGAACGCCGCCGGCTGGCGCGCACCGAATGGGCCTATGTCCACCAGCATGCACGCGACGGGCTGCGGATGGGCGTCAGCGCCGGGGCCAATGTCGGCGAACGGCTGATGGCCGTGGGCCAGCGCCATTACGGCGACATCCGCGCCGCCGCCATCGACTGGCTGGACCGGGTCGAGATCGCCCAGGACCGCGTCGACGACCGGCCGCAGGCCTTTTCCGGTGGGATGCAGCAGCGGCTGCAGATCGCGCGCAACCTGGTGACCGGGCCGCGGCTGGTGTTCATGGACGAACCCACGGGCGGGCTGGATGTCAGCGTCCAGGCACGGCTTCTGGACCTGCTGCGCGGGCTGGTGCGCGACATGGGCCTGTCGGTCGTGATCGTCACGCATGACCTGGCGGTGGTGCGCCTGCTGGCCGACCGCCTGATGGTGATGAAATCGGGCCGCGTGGTCGAACAGGGCCTGACGGACCAGGTGCTGGACGATCCGCAGCACGGCTATACCCAGCTTCTTGTCTCCTCCGTCCTGCAGGTGTGACGATGATCCAGGTCGAAAACCTTTCCAAGTCCTTCACCCTGCACAATCAGGGCGGCACGGTCATCCCGGTCATGGCCGGGGCCGCGCTGCACGTGGATCCCGGCGAATGCGTGGGGCTGGTGGGCCAGTCCGGGGCGGGCAAATCCACGCTGATGCGGATGATCCAGGGAAACTATCTGCCGGGCGGCGGCAGCATCCGCATCGCCGGCACGGAACTGGTAGGCGCCGCGCCCCGCACCGTGACCGCACTGCGGCGGGGCACCTTGGGCCATGTCAGCCAGTTTCTGCGCGTGCTGCCGCGGGTGCCTGCGGTGGACGTGGTGGCCGAACCGCTGCGCGCGCTTGGGGTGCCCGCCGCGACAGCGCGTGCGCAGGCCGAAGGCCTGCTGTGGCGGCTGAACATTCCGCGCCGGCTGTGGGGCCTGTCGCCCACCACGTTTTCCGGCGGCGAACAGCAGCGCATCAACATCGCCCGCGGCTTCGTCCATCCCTATCCCGTGCTGCTGCTGGACGAACCCACGGCCAGCCTGGACGCCGCGAACCGGCAGGTCGTCCTGTCCCTGATCGCCGAGGCCAAGGCCCGCGGCGCCGCGATTCTGGGCATCTTTCACGACGCCGAGGCGCGCGACGCGGTCTGCGACCGGTTGGTGGACGTGACCGGGTTCACGCCGGGACGCGCGGCATGATCGCGGCGGTCGTCGGACCATCCGGCGCGGGCAAGGACACGCTGATCGCCGCGGCCTGCGCCGCGCGGCCCGATCTGCGCCTGGCGCGGCGGGTGATCACCCGCCCCTCCGACGCCGGAGGAGAGGATTTCGACGGCGTCACCCCGGCACGCTTCGCGGCCCTGCGCGACGGCGGGCATTTCGCGCTGGACTGGCGGGCGCATGGCCTGTGCTACGGCATCCCCCACGATCAGCTGACGGGGCCGTCGGTGATCTTCAACGGCAGCCGCGCGGCCCTGCCGCAGGCGCTGGCCCGGCTGCCCGACCTGCGGGTGATCCTGATCACCGCCCCGGCGGAGGTGCTGGCGCGCCGCCTGGCCGACCGCGGCCGCGAGGGGTCGGCCGACATCGCCGCCCGCCTGCGCCGCGCCGCTTTCGCCATGCCGCCGGGCATCGCCCACCTGACCGTGTGCAACGATGCCTGCCTTGCGCAGGGAACCGCGCGCCTTCTGGCCGCGCTTCAGCCCGACAGGGGCGCGCGATGACGCAGGTGGAACCGGCCCTGCGCATCCTGGGCCACCAGGCACAGGTCGGCGATCACGAAAGGCCGCGGCAGGACAGGGCCCAGCCAGGCCTGAGCCGCGGCCTGCACCGCGGGTCGTTCCGCGGCGGACAGCCGGTCGGTCAGGGTCAGGTGAAACCGGAACTCCTCCATCACGAAGGGATAGCCCCACCGGTCCAGCAGGGCGCGCTGGCGCGGGGTCAGGCTGTCGGGGCGCCGCCGGGCGACCTCTTCGGCCGTCAGCGGCGCGCGCAGCGGATCGGTGGCCCGCACCACCGCATCGGCCAGCGCGATCAGGTCGGGCTGGCCCCCGGTGGGCATCAGCGCCAGGAACCCGCCCAGATCGCGCAGCGCCAGCGTGCCGCAGGTCACCGCCGGACGGTTGCTGGCCAGCGCGTCGACGGCCGCGATCAGGTCCGCTTCGGGGACGACGGGGCGGAAGGGCGCACGGATGGTGCCGTGGAACCCGTATCGGCGCGGCTGGCCCACCGGGCGCACCGGCAGGGACGGATCATCGACCGCATGGCCGCCCGCCAGGTCCCAGCCCAGCCACGCCGCCGCACGGTCCGCGAAGATGCCGGGTTGCGGCGCGTAATAGACGGCATATCGTGTGAAATCCTGCATGCGCGGCACCCTAAGCCCGTTGTGTCACACGGCTGTGACAGCCGTCTGCCAGATGACGCCCTTCGACATGATCCTTCAAGACGGAACCCGACCGCATGACCGACATCATCCTTGCCAACGCCCGCCTGGTCCTGCCGACCGAGGTGATCCACGGCCACCTGGTCCTGCGCGACGGGCTGATCGCCGAGATCGGCCAGGGCTGCGCCCTCCCCGCGGGCGCGCTGGATTGTCAGGGCGACCTGCTGATGCCGGGCCTGATCGAATTGCACACCGACAACCTGGAACGCCATATCGAGCCGCGCCCTGGCGTCGACTGGCCCCATGCCCATGCGATCATCGCCCATGACGCCGAACTGGCCAGCGTGGGCATCACCACCGTCTTCGACGCGCTGCGCGTGGGGTCGGTCGTGACGTCGAACAATGCAGGCTACGGCGAATATGCCCGCGCCCTGGCCGACGAGATCCTGGGCCTGCGCGCCCAGGGGGCGCTGCGGATCAGCCATTTCCTGCACCTGCGCGCCGAGATCTGTTCCCAAACCCTGCCCGAGGAGATGGCCAAGTTCGGCCCCCGGGACCGCATCGGCATCGTCAGCCTGATGGACCACACCCCCGGCGAACGCCAGTTCCGCGACATCGGCAAGCTGCGCGACTATGTCTGCGGCAAGAAGGGCCTGTCGGATGCCCAGTTCCTGGACCATGTCGCCGACCAGCAGGCCCTGCGCGCCCGCGTGGGCGAATTGCACGAGGCGACCGCCGTGGCCGAGGCGCGCCGCTATGGCGCGGTGCTGGCCAGCCATGACGACACCACCGCCCCTCAGGTCGCGGTCAGCGCGGCGCATGGCTGTCATTTCGCGGAATTCCCCACCACGGCGGATGCCGCACAGGCCTGCCGCGACCACGACATCCGCGTGATGATGGGCGCGCCCAACCTGATCCGCGGCGGATCGCACAGCGGCAATGTCGCGGCCAGCGACCTGGCGCGGGCCGACCTGCTGGACATCCTGTCATCGGATTACGTGCCGTCGTCGCTGCTGTCGGGGGCGATGATGCTGGGCGATCTGTGGGGCGATCTGGCGCGCGGCATCGCGACCGTGACGCAGGCGCCCGCCCAGGCCGTGGGCCTGCACGATCGCGGCAGGCTGGCACCGGGCGCGCGGGCCGACGTCATCCGCGTGGCGCAGATCGGCGGCGGCGCGGCCGTGCGGGGCCTGTGGACGCGGACCGCCGCCTGAGCCGCACGCCTTGCCGGGGGGCGCGCGGCCGCGGTCAGCCCGACACGCCGCGCAGCCGGATGATGCCGTCGGCATAGGGTTCGAACCCCTGGATCCCCTGGCGCATCGTGTAGAAGTACTTGATGTGGTACAGATAGATCAGCGGCAGATCCTGTTTCAGGATGTCGCGCGTCTGGTCGTACAGCGCCTTGCGGGCCGCGGTGTCGGGTTCAGACCGGGCCTGTGCCAGCAGGGCGTCGATCTCCGCATTGCGGTAATGCTGGTCGTTGTTGGCCCCGTCTGACCCGACAAAGGGGTGGATGTTGGCATCCGGGTCGATCCGGCCTGACCAGCCCTGCAGCGACATGTCGAAATTGCCGGCGACGTTCTCGGACAGCAGCGTCGCGAACTCCGTCGCGCGCAGAGAGATGTCGAACCCCGTCTCGGCCGCCATGGCCTGGATCACCTGGCCGACCTGCTGGGCGATGGGGTTGTTTCCGATCTGCATCTCGACGCGGATGGGGGTCTGCACACCCGCCTCGGCCAGCAGGGCGCGGGCGGCATCGGGATCGCGCGCGGGGATCGGATCGCGGTCGTCGTAATAGGGGGTGCCCGGCGCGGCCCATTGGTTGCCGACCACGTATTCCCCTTCGAACACGACCTGGTTCAGCGCCTGGCGGTCGATGGACAGCGACAGCGCCTGGCGGACGCGGGCATCGGCGCCCAGCGGCGCCTCCGCGCGGGGTCCGTTGCCGACGTTGATGGTGATGCCCTGATAGCCGATGTTGGGCACCTCGAACAGCTGCAGGCGGTCGTCGGCCCGCACGCCCGGCACGTCGGCGGGGGCGGTGCGCTCGATGATGTCCAGATCGCCCGACCGCACGTTGGCCAGCCGCACCGTCGTGTCGGGGATCGGCAGATAGATCACCCGGTCGTAATGGAACTGGTCGGCGTCCCAGTGATCGGCAAAGCGTTCCAGCACGATCCGGTCGCCCTCGACCCGGTCGACAAAGGCATAGGGGCCCGAACAGACCGGGACCCGGCCAAAGGCGGCGCCCGCCGCATCGGCGGCATCGGGCGAATACATCCGCCCCGCGTGATGGGCCAGCTGCGCCAGCAGCGTCACGTCGGGCGCGGTCAGCGTGATGGTCAGTTCATGATCGCCCGTCGCCTCGACCCGGTCGATCGATCCCAGCTCCGCCTTGCGGCGGCTTTCCTGCATCGTCATGTTCCGCTCCAGCACGCGGCGGGCGGATTGCGCGTCAAAAGGCGTGCCGTCGTGATGCGTCACCCCCTCGCGCAGCGTCAGGGTCAGGGTCCTGCCGTCATCGGACCAGGCCCAGTCGGTGGCCAGTTCGGGGATGATCTCCATGTCGGCATTGGTGTTCAGCAACCGGTCGCACAGCGATTCATAGACCAGCGAGGACACGAAGGTCCGCGACTGTGCGGGATCCAGCGAATCCGGGTCCTCGTTCAGGCCGATGCGCAGGTCGGCGGCGACGGCCATGCCGCCGATGGCGGCGGTGCCCAGGGCCGTGGCCAGAAAGGTGGTCAGCTTCATCGATGTCTCCCGATCGGTTCCGGCGCTTGGCGACGCCCTGTGCGGCCAGCCCGAAATGGGACCGGATCATTAGTGTATACTAAGGTTCACGATCCGCGACTGGCAACCGTGATGCGTCTG
This sequence comes from Paracoccus marcusii, assembly GCF_028621715.1. NCBI lineage: Bacteria > Pseudomonadati > Pseudomonadota > Alphaproteobacteria > Rhodobacterales > Paracoccaceae > Paracoccus > Paracoccus marcusii. The sequence continues at coordinate 167,160 of NZ_CP117466.1, forward strand.
CGCCTCGAAATTGCACATCCTGCAAATTTCTTTCGGTCGGGGCATTGATGCTGGCCGACGATATCCTTAGCTAGCTAACGAACCAGCCGAAAGGACGCGTCATGCCCCGCGAAAGCCCGATCCTTGACACCCTGCTGCGGGTCATGCGGACCCTGCGGCGCAGCTATGATCGCAGGGCGCGGGACGTGGGTCTGACCCTGTCGCGGGCGCGCGCGCTGACGACGCTGGCGCATCACGACGGCATCACCCAGACCGAACTGGCCGCCGAACTGGCGATCGAGGCGCCGACCCTGAAACGCCAGATCGACGCCCTGGTCGCCGGCGGTTTCGTCGAACGGCGTCCTCTGGATGGCGACGGCCGCAAGAACGGGCTGGTCGTGACCGAACGCGGTCGCGACAGCGCCATCGTCGAATTCACGCACCGCCTGCGCGGCGAAGTGCTAGAGGGAATCGATCCGCAGGACCTGGACCGCGCGGCCCAGGTGCTGGACCGGATCGCCCGCAACATCGAACGGATGGACCGGACATGAGCGCCCCTGCCGCACCCCCGCCGCCGCATCCGCCGCTGCCCGGATTGCAGGCCGTGGCCTATATGCTGGCCGCCACCGTGATCGGCCTGTCGCAGGGCCTGCAGCAGGGCTTCGTGTCCACCAGCCTGCCCCAGCTTGCGGGCGATCTGGGCATCACCACGACCAGCGCGGCCTGGCTGCTGGCGGTCTACATGATCCCGCGCGCGGCGCTGCCGGTGCTGCTGATCAAGATCCGCACCCAGTACGGGCTGCGGCGGTTCGCGGAGCTGGGGATCATCCTCTATGCGCTGGTGGCGCTGGCGTCGCTGTGGGCGGTCGATTTCCGCTCGGCGCTGGTGCTGCAGTTCCTGGCGGGTGCCGCCGCGGCGCCCCTGTCGACGCTGGCCTTCCTCTACATGCTGGAACCCCTGTCCCCGCAGGCCAAGATGACCTTGGGCCTGCCCTTGGCGATGACGGTGCTGATGACCGGACCGACGCTGGCCCGCGTCGTGGGGCCGTACCTGATCGGCGACGGCGGCATGACGGCGGTCCACGTGACGGGCCTGGGCATGGCGCTGGTGTCGCTGATGCTGGTCTTTTGCCTGCCCCTGCGCCCCATCCCCCGCCAGAAGGTGATCGAGCCGCTGGACTTTGCCAGCTTCGTGCTGATCGGCGCAGGCTTCGGCGGGCTGATCGTGGCCTTTGTCATGGGGCCGATCTACAACTGGACGGATGTCGCGTGGATCGGCTGGCTGCTGGCCGGCGCGGCGCTGTCGCTGACCCTGGCGGTGGTCGTGGAGCTGAACCGCACCGACCCCCTGCTGGACATCCGCTGGCTGGCCAGCCCGGCCATCCTGCACCTGACCGGCACGCTGTTCCTGTTCCGGCTGATCCTGTCGGAACAGTCGGCGGGCGCGCCGCGCATGTTCCAGGTGCTGGGTGTCGCGCCCCAGCAGATGACCGTGCTGTTCGCCGTGATCGCCCTGGCCAGCCTGATGGGCGCGCTGGCCTGCATCGCCTGGATGCGGCCCACCCGCGTGGCCCAGTTCCACCTGGCCGCCCTGCTGCTGATCGCCGCCGGAGCCTGGCTGGACAGCGGTGCCGGCGTGCTGACCCGGCCCGCGCAGATGGTGGTCAGCCAGGCGCTGATCGGCTTTGCCGCGATGCTGTTCATGCCGCCCGCGATGATGGCGGGCCTGCTGTCGGCCCTGGCCAAGGGGCCGCAATATATCCTGTCCTTCGTCATCGTCTTCATCTCGACTCAAAGCCTGGGCGGCGTGCTGGGGTCGGGCCTGTTCAACACCTTCACCACCCGGCGCGAGGCGCTGCACCTGCAGGACCTGTCGGTCCAGCTGACCGCCACCGATCCGGCCACGGTCGCGACCCTGGCGGGCCGGGCCGCGATGCTGGCCGCCCAGATCCCCGATGCCGCCGCGCGCCGCGCGCAGGCGGCGACCGATCTGGGCCAGCAGGTCGCGGCCCAGGCCTGGGTCAGCGCCTATGCCGATGCCTATGCGCTGACCGCGCTGGCCGCCCTGCTGGCGGCGGCCGTGCTGCTGCTTCACCTTTTGCGCGACGTGATGGCCCGCCGGGCCGCCGTCCAGAACACCGGAACCACGCCATGAAGAAAGAGAACCTTGTCCCGACTGTCATTGCCCTGATCCTGGGCCTGGCGGGCACGCTGCTGCTGCTGTTCGCATGGGGCCTGCCGCCCTTCTCGACCGCTGCCCCCCAGACCGAGAACGCCTATCTGCGCGCCGAGGTCACGATGATCGCCCCGCAGCTGTCGGGCTATGTCACCGCGGTCGAGGTCGAGGACTATCAGACCGTCGCGAAGGGCGACGTGATCGCCCGCATCGACGACCGCATCCCCCGCCAGAAGCTGGCCCAGGCCGAGGCCCTGCTGCAGGGCGCCCAGGCCGCGCTGAAGGTCGCCGAACAGGACGTCGTGTCGGCCGAGGCCGTGGCCCGCGCCGAACAGGCGGGCGTCGAGGCCGCCGACGGCGCGCTGGAGAATGCCCGATCGCAGGCCGACCGCGCGGGGCAGCTGCTGGACCGGGGCGTGACGTCGCAGTCGTCGTCCGACCAGGTCCGCCTGGCCCTGCAGCAGGCCCAGGCCGCCCGTATCCAGGCCGGCGCCCGCCTGGACGTCCAGACCGAGGCGATCCGTTCGGCCAATGTCGCGCTGGACGCCCGCCGCGCCGACATCGCCAGCGCCGAGGCCGCCGTCCAGCTGGCCCGGATCGAGGTCGACAACACCGTCATCCATGCCCCCGCCGACGGCAGCCTGGGCCAGATCGCCGTCCATGTCGGCCAGTACGTGACCCCCGGCACCGCGCTGGTCCCCCATGTCGGCACCGACTTGTGGGTCATCGCCAACTTTCGTGAAACCGCGATGCGTGGCCTGGCGCCGGGTTCGTCGGTCAGCTTTACCGTGGACGCGCTGCAGGACCGCCGGTTCACCGGTCAGGTCGAATCGCTGTCGCCCGCGACCGCATCGGAATTCAGCCTGATGGCGGGCACCGCAAGCGCCGGCAACTTCACCAAGATCGCCCAGCGCCTGCCGGTGCGCATCACCATCGATCCCGACCAGGACCGCGCCGCCCTGCGCCCCGGCATGTCTGTCGTGGTCCGCGCCGGGTCCTGACCCGCCGACGGCCCGGCACAGACCGGGCCGCACAGGGGGGCAGCCGGCCCGGGGGCGCGGCAGGGACGCAGTCGGCGCGCACGCGCAGCCGGGCCGGGACGCAACCGGAGTGCCTCCGGGCCGGGATGATGCAGCGGCGCGGACCCGACCACTCACGGCGCCGGGCCGGTTTTTCCGCCACCACGGGTTGAAGCCCGCCACGGGCGGCACTATGGCCCATGCCGAAACGTCAGGGCGCAGGAAAGCTGTGCCAGAGGAGGCATCGGTGAAATCATTGGCATCACTTTCGCGGTTCGTCGGCAATACTTTTGCGGCCTGGGTCGTCCTGTTCGCGGTCCTGGGCTTTCTGCTGCCCGACCTGTTCCGCCAGCTGACACCCTGGATCGTCACCCTGCTGGGGATCATCATGTTCGGGATGGGGCTGACCATCTCGGGGCGCGACTTTGCCGAGGTACTGCGCCGTCCGGTCAATGTCGGCGTGGGCGTTGCGTCGCAGTTCCTGATCATGCCCCTGCTGGCGGTGGCACTGACGATGATCATCCCGATGTCCCCCGAGGTCGCGGCGGGCGTGATCCTGGTCGGCTGCTGCCCCGGCGGCACGTCGTCGAACGTGATGACCTATCTGGCCAAGGGCGACGTGGCGCTGTCGGTCGCCTGCACCAGCGTGACCACGCTGATGGCGCCGATCATGACACCCTTCCTGATGCTGATGCTGGCAAGCGAATACCTGCCCGTGGATGCCTGGGCGATGTTCCAGTCGATCGTCAAGGTCGTGCTGTTCCCGCTGGCCCTGGGCTTTGCGGCGCAAAAGCTGCTGCCGGCCTTCGTGCGCGCGGCGGTGCCCGCCCTGCCCTTGGTCAGCGTGACGGGCATCGTGCTGATCGTGGCCGCCGTCGTGGGCGCCTCCAAGGGCGCGATCGTCCAGTCGGGAATGATGATCTTTGCCGTCGTCGTGCTGCACAACATGCTGGGCTATCTGATCGGGTTCATCGCGGCGCGGCTGGCCGGGCTGGACCTGGCCGCGCGCAAGGCCATCGCGATCGAGACCGGCATGCAGAATTCGGGCCTGGCCGCGGCACTGGCCACCGCCTATTTCTCGCCGCTGACGGCGGTGCCGGCGGCGATCTTCAGCGTGTGGCACAACATCTCGGGCGCGCTGGTGGCCAACATCCTGTCGCGGATGAAGGCCCGCTAGATCCGCCTCAGCGCCCCGTGATGCCCTCGATCTGCGGCAGCACGCGGGGCTGGGTCACCAGTTCCGGGCGGCGGCGTTCATAGAAGGCGTTGCCGCCCGCCGTCACGACGTAATGCATGTTGTTGTAGGACGCGCGATAGCTGGCCGCGTGAAAGAACTGGGCGTTCTGGATCATCGGATGGCGTTCGCCGCGCAGCACGGACACGGCCGCCTCGCGCAGGCGCGGGGCCGACGCGCGGTCCATCCGCTTGGTCAGGACGCCGGGCGCGAACTGGTTCTTCTGCCCCACCACGCCGCAGACCGACCGCGGATAGTTCCCCGACTGGACGCGGTTCATCACCACGCTGCCCACCGCGATCATCCCGTCCCGGCTGGACCGGTTCGATTCGAAATACATGGCGCGTTCCATGCATTCCAGCTCGCTCTGACGCTTGAAACCGCCGCAGGCGGCCAACGACGACAGCACCGCCAGCAGCGCGGCGCCGCGCAGCATCCCCTTCGAAAAACCCATGCCTGTCCCTGCCCCTGCAGCCTTGTTGTTTTGCAAGGCTTAGCAGCAGGCGGGCCGCGCGGACAACTGCCAGATCGCATTTGAACTATGTCACATCCTTGTTGACAGAAGTCACCCGCGCCGCTTAGCGTGCAAATGTCAGAGGGAGACTGACATATGTATCGGCACGCCCGGTGGGCGTCCGGCATGGGGGGACGACATGACCACGCCGCTGTTGGAGGCCTCGGGCTTTCGCAAATCTTTCGACGGCGTTCCCGCGCTGAAGCTGGGCCAGTTCCGGCTGGAGCCGGGATCGGTGCACGCGCTGTGCGGCGGCAACGGCGCGGGCAAGTCGACCTTCCTCAAGATCCTGATGGGCATCCATCACCGCGATGCGGGCACCCTGCTGCGCAACGGCCAGCCGGTGGTGTTCGACAACCCGTCCCAGGCCCTGGCGCACGGCATCTCGATCATCGAGCAGGAGCTGAGCCCCGTCCCGGCCATGACCGTGGCCGAGAACATCTATCTGGGCCGAGAACCGGTGGGGATGTTCGGGCGCATCGCGTTCCGCGAGATGAACAGCCGCGCCCAGGCGCTGCTGGACGGGTTCCAGTTCGGCATCCGCGCGGACAGCCTGATGATGGACCTGACCGTGGCCCAGACCCAGCTGGTCGAGATCGCCAAGGCGCTGAGCTATGATGCCGAGGTCATCATCATGGACGAGCCGACCTCTGCCTTGGGCGAGGCCGAGGCCGACCAGCTGTTCGCCGCCATCGACACGCTGAAGGCGCGCGGCAAGGGGGTGATCTATGTCAGCCACCGCCTGTCCGAGATCTTCGGCGTCTGCGACAGCTATACCGTGTTCCGCGACGGCAGCTTCGTCGAGACGGGCAGCCTGGCCGACATCGACAAGGACCACCTGATCCAGCTGGTCGTGGGCCGCCCCCTGACCGAGGAGTTCGTCAAGGAGAACACCCCGCAGGCGGGCCGCCTGCTGTCGGTCGCGGGTCTTGCCGCCGATCGCGGCGTCCGGGACGTCAGCTTCGATCTGCACGAGGGCGAGATCCTGGCGCTGTACGGCCTGATGGGGTCTGGCCGGACCGAGATCTTCGACCGCCTGTTCGGCCTGTCGGCCGAGACCGCCGGCACCGTGACCATCGACGGGCGCCCCGCCCGCATCACCACCCCGCGCGAGGCGATCGAGGCCGGGCTGGCCTATGTGACCGAGGACCGCAAGCGGTCTGGCCTGGTCCTGACCGGCGACGTGCGCGAGAACCTGTGCCTGGCCACGCTGGACCGCATGTCCGCGGGCCCGGTGATGAACGCCCGCGCCGAGGGTCGTGCCGCCACCCGGATGATCGACATGCTGAACATCCGCACCGCGTCGGACCGGCTGAACGTGGCGCATCTGTCGGGCGGCAACCAGCAGAAGGTCGTGCTGGGCAAGTGGTTCCTGACCGAGCCGCGCATCCTGCTGCTGGACGAACCCACGCGCGGCGTCGACGTGGGCGCGAAGCGCGAGATCTATCGCGTGATGTCCGATTTCGCCCGCGCGGGCGGGGCGGTCATCATGGTCTCGTCCGAGACGGACGAGGTGCTGGGCATGGCCGACCGCGCGGTCGTCATGCGGGACGGGCGCGTGGCGGGCGAGTTGGATCGCGCCGCGATGTCGGCCGAGAAACTGCTGCATCTGGCGGCCTGACGCGCCGGGACGGACGCCGTCGACGGATGCATGAACGGGAGAGAGACAGGGTGGAAGACCAGATCAAGACCGCAGCGCAGCCGCGCCGCATGATCCCGGCGCGGATCGGACGTGACGCGCAGCGATACGGCATCCTGATCGCGCTGGCGCTGCTGTGCATCGTGCTGTCGATCGTCAGCGAGAATTTCCTGACCTCGCGCAACATCATCAACGTGCTGCGCCAGACCTCGATCAACGGGATCCTGGCGATCGGGATGACCTTCGTCATCCTGACGCGCGGCATCGACCTGTCGGTCGGATCGGTGGTCGCGCTGGTGGGCGTGGTCTCGGCCAGCTTCGCCACGACCTCGGCGGCGGGGTTCATTCCCGGCGCGCCCTACATGCCGCTGATCCCGATCGCGGTGGGCCTGATCACCGGCACCGCGATGGGCGCGCTGTCGGGGATCGCGGTCGCGCGCTTTGCGGTCCCGGCCTTCGTCGCGACGCTTGGCATGCTGTCGGCGGCGCGCGGGCTGACGCTGATCTATTCGGGCGGGCGGCCGGTCCCGGCGCTGACCGACGGCTATCGCTGGATCGGGACGGGCGACATCGCGGGCATCCCGGTGCCGATCATCCTGTTCGGCATGGTCTTTGCGTTGTCGCATTTCGTGCTGACCCGGACCCGCTTTGGCCGCCACGTCTATGCGGTGGGCGGCAACCCCCATGCGGCCAAGGTGTCGGGCCTGCCCGTCCGCGCCATCCGGTTTTCGGTCTATGCCATATCGGGCGCGCTGGCGGGCATCGCGGGGATGATCCTGGCCGCGCGGACCGGCTCGGCCCTGCCCCAGGCGGGTGTCGCCTATGAGCTGGACGCCATCGCGGCGGTCGTGATCGGCGGCACCAGCCTGGCGGGCGGCGTGGGCCGGGTCACCGGGACCGTCATCGGCGCGCTGCTGATCGGGGTGATGAACAACGGCCTCGATCTGCTTGGGGTCGAATCCTATTACCAGCAGGTGATCAAGGGGGCGCTGATCGTGGCCGCCGTCATGCTGGACCGGTCCCGCAAGACCGAAGACTGAGATCCGGCGCGTGCCGGGACATGGTGTCACCGAGGGAGGAAACCAGATGACGACGAAGATGATGATGACGGCCAGCGCATTGGCGCTTGGCCTGGGTCTGGGCGCGGCGCAGGCGCAGGACGACCCGATCAAGATCGGCATGGCCGCCTATGGCCTGAATGCCGAGTTCATGCAGCTGTGGTCGGCGGCGGGCGAAAAGCACCCGGCGGTCGAATCCGGCATGGTCGAGCTGACCATCTTTGACGGCCGCTATGACGCGCTGGTGCAGCAGGACCAGTTCGAGACGATGATCACCCAAGGCTTCGACGCGATCGTCTTTGCGCCGATGGACGTCGAGGCCGGCGCCACCGCCGTCCAGCTGGCCGTCGATGCGGGCATCCCCGTCGTCGGATCGAACGCGCGGGTCAACAGCGACCTGCTGACCGCCTATGTCGGATCGAACGACGTCGAGGCCGGCTATCTGGAGGCCAAGGCCGTCCTGGACAAGATGGGCTGCCAGGGTGCGGTGGTCATCATCGAGGGCCCGATCGGCCAGTCCGGCGAAATCCAGCGCGGCGAGGGCAACGAGAAGGCCCTGGCCGAATGCCCCGACGTCAAGATCCTGGAACGCCAGACCGGCAACTGGTCGCGCGCCGAGGCGCAGGCCCTGATGGAGAACTGGCTGACTGCGCATGGCAACGACATCAAGGGCGTGATCGGCCAGAACGACGAGATGGCCCTGGGTGCCATCGAGGCGATCAAGGCCGCCGGCATGGACGTGGCCGATTTCGCGATCGCGGGCGTGGACGGGGTGACCGACGCGCTGAACGCGGTCAAGGCGGGCCAGATGGATTCGATCCTGCAGGACGGCGAGGCCCAGGCCCTGGGCTCGATCGACGTGGCGATCAAGGCGGTCAAGCCCGACTATGAGCCCATGTCGGCGATCTGGGAACAGTATCCCGACATGCCGTGGAACAACGGCGCGGACAAGGAATACAACGTGCCCTGGACCCCGGTGACGGCCGAGAACGTCGACGCACTGCTGGCCACGCGCCAGTAACGACCACCCCCTTCGGCGGCACGCCTGCCGGAGGGGCCACCTGACCCACGAAAGGACTGCGGATGGCCGCTTCACTTGATTTCAGCCTGGGCGGCCGGACCGCCGTGGTGACGGGTGCCGGATCGGGCATCGGCGCCGCCATCGCGCAGGCCTTTGCCGCCCAGGGCGCGCGCGTCGCGCTGCTGGACATGAACCTGGCCGCCGCGACGAATGCCGCGGCCGCCCTGCCCGACGCGCAGGCCTTTGCCTGCGACGTGACCGACGCGGCCAGCATCGGCGCGGCCGCCGATGCGGTGACGCAGGCCTTTGACGGCATCGACATTCTGGTCAATTCCGCGGGCATCGTGGACCTGGCCCCGGCCGAGGATCTGAGCGACGGCGCCTGGACGCGCACCATCGCGGTCAACCTGACCGGCAGCTTCCTGATGGCGCAGGCCGTGGGCCGCGGGATGATCGCGCGGGCCAAGGGCGGGCGCATCATCAACCTTGCCAGCCAGGCAGGCTCGGTCGCGATCGAGGGGCATGTGGCCTATTGCGCGTCAAAGTTCGGCATCGTCGGCGTGACCAAGACGCTGGCGCTGGAATGGGGCGGGCACGGGATCACCGTCAATTCCATCTCTCCGACCGTGGTGATGACCGATCTGGGCCGCAAGGCCTGGGAGGGCCCCAAGGGCGAGGCGATGAAGGCGCTGATCCCCGCCGGCCGCTTTGCCGAACCCCACGAGATCGCCGCTGCGGCGGTGTTCCTGGCATCGGACGCGGCGGCGATGATCAACGGCGCCGACCTGCTGGTCGACGGCGGATACACGGTGCGATGATGGGGGACGACATGGCGACCAAGGCGATGCAGCGTTTCGTCAACGACCCCGACGACATCGTCGACGAGACGGTGGCGGGCTTCATCAAGGCGCATCGCGATCTGGTGCGCAAGGACCCGGCCAACCCGCGCGTGGTCCTGTCGCGCTTTGCGCCCCAGGACGGCAAGGTCGGCATCGTGACCGGCGGCGGGTCGGGGCATGAACCGGCCTTCATCGGCTATGCGGGCCGCAACCTGGTCGATGCCGTGGCCGTCGGAGAGCTGTTCTCATCGCCCACCGCGAAAAGCTTTGCCGATGCGATCCGGGCCGCCGATGGCGGTGCCGGGGTCGCAGTCCTCTACGGCAACTATGCGGGCGACAACATGAACGTGCGCATGGCCGCGGGCATGGTGGCCGAGGACGGGATCGAGGTCGCGACCGTGGTGGCCAATGACGACGTCTGTTCCGCCCCTGCATCAGAACGCGCCAAGCGCCGCGGCGTGGCCGGAGAGATCTTCATGTGGAAGATCGGCGGCGCCAAGGCCGCGCTTGGCGGCACCCTGGCCGAGGTTCGGGCCGCGGCCCAGCAGGCGATCGACGCCTGCCGGTCGGTGGGCGTGGGCCTTGGCCCCTGCACCCTGCCCGCGGTCGGCCATCCGAACTTCCAGATCGCGCCCGGCACGATGGAGGTCGGCATCGGCCATCACGGCGAACCCGGCACGCGGGTCGAGGCGCTGAAGACCGCCGACCAGGTCGCCGACGACATGGTCCGGATCGTGCTGGACGATCACGCCCTGCCCGAGGGAACAGAGGTCGCGGTGCTGGTCTCGGGCCTGGGCGCGACGCCCGTGAACGAACTCTATGTGCTGTACGACCGGATCGAGGTCGGGCTGGAACGCGCGGGCCTGCGGGTGCACCGGGCCTTCGTCGGAAACTATTTCACCTCGCTGGAGATGGTGGGGGCCACGCTGACGGTCATGGCGCTGGACGACGACCTGAAGCCCCTGCTGGACATGGACTGCGCGGCGCCCGGCCTGACCGTCGCTGGCACACGGCCGGCACCGGTGGGCGCCCTGTCGGGCGGTCCGCGCCACCGCGCCGCCGCTGCGGCCGCCGACACCGCCCCCCGCGCGCCCGAGGCCGCGGGCCATCCCCGCCTGTCCGTCGCGCAATCGGGCGACATCGTGGCCGAACTGGCCGCGGTGATCGTCGCCAACAAGGCGCACCTGTCCGAGGTGGACGGCCGGATCGGCGACGGCGATCACGGGATCAACATGGCCAAGGGCTTTGGCCGCGCGGCCGAACGCCTGTCGGGCCAGCCGCTGGACGGGGCCTTCCTGGTGCTGTCGGACGTGCTGATGTCCGAGATCGGCGGATCGATGGGGCCGCTTTACGGCTTCATGTTCCGCGACATGGGCCGCACCATCCGCGACCGCGCCGCCATCGACGCGGACGGGTTCCTGACCATGCTGCAGGCGGGGCTGTCCGCCGTCACCGCCACCGGCGCCGCCAAGGTCGGCGACAAGACCCTGATCGACTGCCTGGACCCGGCCATCGCGGCCTTCGACGCGGCACGACCAGACGGGTTCGCTGCGGCCTTGCGGGCGATGGCGCGGGCGGCGCAGCAGGGGCGCGACAGCACCGTCGACATGGTCGCCAAGCTGGGCCGCGCGGCGCGGTTGGGCGAACGGTCGCGGGGGGTGCCCGATGCCGGGGCGACGTCCTGCTGCCTGATCCTGACGACGCTGGCCGACAGCGTGGAACGCCGCCTGTCGCAGCCGTGACGTGCCGTTCCGGGACCGCTTGCAACCCTGCGGCGGGCCATGCCAATGAGGTCCGACATGCAGACCTTCTCGCGCCATGATCTGACCGACCTGTTCCGCAGCCTGGCCGAGCGCATGGCCGCGGAACAATCCTATCTGGCCGAACTGGACGGAGAGATCGGCGATGCCGATCACGGCGTGGCGATGGCCGGGGGCTTTGCCGCCGCGGCGCGCGCCCTGGGCGAGGCGGGCGGGGCGGACCAGACGCTGGCGCAGGGGCTGACCTTGGCCGCGTCGTCCCTGCACAATGCGGTCGGCGCCACGACCGGCCCGCTTTATGCCAGTGCCCTGCTGCGCGCCGCCTCGGCGCTTGGCGCCGAGACGCAGGTGCCCCTGTCCCGCCTGCCCGAGGTCATCGTCGCCATGGCCGAGGGGATCGCCGCCCGCGGCCAAGGCAAGCCCGGCGACAAGACCATGGTCGATGCCTGGGCGCCCGCCGCCCATGCAGCCCGCGCGGGCCTGCAGGCGGGCCAGCCCGCGACCGAGGTGCTGGCCGCCGCGGCTCGCGCCGCAGCCGACGGCGCACAGGCGACGCGCGCGATGATGGCCAGCCGCGGCCGCGCCGCCCGCCTTGGACCGCGCAGCGTGGGCCATCTGGACCCCGGCGCGGTATCTGCCGCGGCGCTGCTGGACAGCCTCGCGCACTGGGCCCGGCGCCGTACGGAGGGGTCGCGCCCATGACCACCACCCCCCGCCAGCCCCTGCGCTTTGGCGAGGACCCGCTGCTGTGGGCGTCCTGGCTGTATTACCAGGAGGGCCTGACCCAGGGCGACATCGCAACCCAGATGGGCGTGTCCCGCGCCTCGGTGAACGCCTATCTGGCGGATGCGCGCACCCGCGGCATCGTCTCGATCGAGATCGACCCCGAACGGTTCCGCGCGCTGAGCCTGGCGCAGGCGATGCAGGACCATTTCGGCCTGACCGACTGCCTGGTGATCCCGTCCGAGGGCGGCGACAGCCCGCTGATCGACCGGCTTGGCGCGGCCGCGGCGCAGGTCCTGTCGCGTCTGGCGCGGTCGGCCGACACCATCGCGGTGACCTGGGGACGGACCGTCCTGTCGATGGCCAGCCGCGTCGACCGCGCCGGGCTGCAGGACCTGCGCGTGGTGCAGGCGACGGGCGGCACCACCGCCAAGATCCCCTGGACGCCCGAAGCCTGCGCGACGCGGCTGGCGGAATCGATGGGCGCGCGGTGCATTCCGATCTCGGCCCCGGCGATCGTGTCGTCGCCCGACATGCGCGCGCTGCTGCTGCGAGAGCCGGTGGTCGCCGAACAGATGGCTGTGCTTGCGCAGGCCAACCGGATCGTGCTGGGCATTTCCTCGCTGCGGCCGGAAAGCACCATCCACAGCAGCGGCTTTTTCGACGACGTGGCCATGCACGCCCATTACCACGCCGCGGTGGGCAGCATCGCGGGGCGGCTGATCGACGCCCAGGGCCAGCCCGTCGACGGTCCGCTGGAGGGGCGGACCATCGGCATCGACCTGGGCGGCCTGCGGTCCGTGCCCTGCCGGATCGGGGTTGCAGGCGGCATGGACAAGGTCCAGGCGATCCTGGCCGCGCTGCGCGGGAACTACATCAACGTGATGGTGACCGATGCCGACACCGCCCGCGCCATCCTGACCTCCGAAGGGCATGACGACACGCCCGCGCGGCGCCGCGACCAGACGCCCCAGCCCCTGCCCGAACGCCTGCGGGTCAAGAAGTTCATCAACCGCCCCCAGGACGCCGTGAACGAGACGGTGGCGGGCGCGCTGCTGGCGCATGAGGACATGCTGGCCCCCGTCACCGATGCGCCGCGCGCCCTGCGGGCCACGGGCGCCCCCCGGGCCGGCAAGGTCGGCCTGGTCATCGGCGGCGGGTCGGGGCACGAGCCGGGGTTCTTCGGCTATGTCGGGCGCGGGCTGGCGGATGCGGTGGCGATCGGCAACGTCTTTGCCGCACCGCCGCCCGACCCGATCCTGGCAGCGACGCTGGCCGCGGATGGCGGGGCGGGCGTGCTGCACATCTTCGGCAACTTCTCGGGCGATCTGATGAACTTCGAGATGGCGGCCGAGATGGCCGCCGCCCGCGGCGTGCCGGTGCGCACCATCGTGACTACCGACGACATCGCCTCGGCCCCCGTCGACACGCGGGCGGCGCGGCGCGGGGTGGCGGGCAATGTCTTCGTCTTCAAGGTCGCGGGGGCCGCCTGCGACCGGATGCTGCCGCTGGAGACCTGCGCGGGGCTGGCGCTGCGCGCCAACCAGCGCTGCTACACGATGGGGATCGCGCTGGAACCGGGCGCCTCGGTCGACAGCCAGAAGCCCAGCTTTCGCCTTGGCGCCGATGATATGGAGATCGGCGTGGGCGTGCATGGCGAACGCGGCATCGCCCGGGCGCCCCTGGCCAGCGCGGACGGCGCCGCCGACCTGATCGTGGACCGCATCCTGGACGAGATGCGCCCCGCCGAGGGCGACCGGGTCGCCCTGTTGGTGAATTCGCTTGGCGGCACGCCCAAGATGGAGCTGTACATCCTGAACCGCCGGCTGCGTGAACGTCTGCGCGCGCGGGGCGTGCAGGTGCATCGCACGCTGATCGGGCATTACTACACCTCGCTGGACATGGCGGGCGTGTCGATCACGGCGCTGCACCTGGACGAGGAACTGACCGCCCTGATCGACCACCCCTGCCATTCACCGGCCTGGACCCAGCCCTAGGCGGCCCGTCGCGGCCTGCAACCCAGCCATGCCTTGCCGATCGCCGCGCAAATCGCCATGTTAGCGCCTGACAGACCTGAAAGGATGACCCATGACCGCCCGCCGTTTCGATGCCGTGATCTTTGATCTGGATGGCACCCTGCTGGCCACCGAACAGATGACCATCGAGACCGGAGAGGCGGCGCTGGCCCGCATGGGGCGCGTGGCCCCCGATGGGCTGCTGGCATCGCTGGTTGGCATCGACGAGCCGACCTCGCGCGGGATCCTGCGCGACCACCTGGGCGCGGATTTCGACTTTCCGCACCTAGACCGGATGTGGGCCGAGGCGATGATCGAACGGCGCGACCGCGACGGCATCCCGCTGCGCCCGCATGTCCACACGCTGCTGGACGCGCTGCGGGCGGCGGGTCTGCCCTTTGCCATCGCGACCTCCAGCACCGGCGATCAGGCGCGCGAAAAGCTGGCGGCGGCAGGGCTGACCGACAGCTTCGACATCGTGGTGACGCGCAGCGACGTGCCCAGCCCCAAGCCCGCCCCCGACGTCTATCTGCTGGCGGCCCGCCGGCTTGGGATCGAGCCTGCCCGCTGCCTGGCCTTCGAGGACAGCGATGTCGGCGCCATCGCCGCACGCGCGGCCGGGATGACGGTCGTGCAGGTGCCCGACATGGTCCCCCTGTCGGGAGAGAATGCCGACTTTCTGGCGACCGACCTGATCGCGGGCGCCCGGGGCATCGGCCTGCTGGCTGCCTGACCCGGTTGTGGCCCCCGCGGCGCCCCGCTAAGGTGGCGCTGTGCCCGAGGGATCGATGACCGACACCAAGCCCGCCTACCAGGTTCTGGCCCGGAAATACCGGCCCGAAACGTTCGCCGACCTGGTCGGACAGGACGCGATGGTCCGCACGCTGAAAAACGCGTTCGCCGCCGACCGCATCGCGCAGGCCTTCATCATGACGGGCATCCGCGGCACCGGAAAGACGACCACCGCGCGCATCATCGCCAAGGGCATGAACTGCATCGGCCCCGACGGCCAGGGCGGCCCCACGACCGAACCCTGCGGCGTGTGCGAGCATTGCGTGGCGATCGCCGAGGGCCGCCATGTCGACGTGATGGAGATGGATGCCGCGTCCCGCACCGGCGTGGGCGATATCCGCGAGATCATCGAATCGGTGCATTACCGGGCGGCGTCCGCGCGCTACAAGATCTACATCATCGACGAGGTCCACATGCTGTCGACCAGCGCGTTCAACGCGCTGTTGAAGACGCTGGAGGAGCCGCCCCCGCATGTGAAGTTCATCTTTGCCACGACCGAGATCCGCAAGGTGCCGGTGACCGTCCTGTCGCGCTGCCAGCGCTTCGACCTGCGCCGGATCGAGCCCGAGGTGATGATCGCCCTGCTGCGCCGGATCGCCGCGACCGAGGGTGCGACGATCACCGACGACGCGCTGGCGCTGATCACCCGCGCCGCAGAGGGATCGGCCCGCGACGCAACGAGCCTGCTGGACCAGTCGATCAGCCATGGCGCGGGCGAGACCACAGCAGACCAGGTGCGTGCGATGCTGGGCCTGGCCGACCGCGGCCGCGTGATCGACCTGTTCGAGATGGTGATGCGCGGCGACGCCGCATCTGCGCTGACCGAACTGCAGTCGCAATATGCCGATGGCGCCGATCCGGTCGCGGTGCTGCGCGACATGGCCGAGATCGTGCACTGGATTTCCGTCGTCAAGATCACACCGGACGCGCTGGAGGATCCAACGATCTCTCCGGACGAACGGTCGCGGGGCAAGGACCTGGCCGACCGGCTGCCGATGCGGGTCATGTCGCGGATGTGGCAGCTGCTGCTGAAGGCGCTGGAGGAGGTGTCCGCCGCGCCCAACGCGATGATGGCCGCCGAGATGGCGATCATCCGCCTGACCCATGTCGCCGACCTGCCCGACCCCGAGGCGCTGATCCGCCGCGTCCAGCAGGCGCAGACGGCAGGAGAGTTCGCGCGTGGACCTTCGGTGGCGGGCGCGCCCGCGACCCAAGCCCCGCAGGCGATGCGCCGCGCCCGCCCGGTGCCGGCGGTCCAGGCGCACGGCGCCGCGGCCCAGGCCCTCGCCGTGACGCCCGAACTGGTCGAGAGCTATCCCGATTTCGCGTCCGTCATCGAGCTGATCACCCGGATGCGCGACATGACGCTGCTGGTCTTGGTAGAACGCCACGTGTCGCTGGTGCGCTACAGCCCCGGGCGGATCGAGTATCAGCCCCGCGACAACCCGCCCGCCGATCTGGCGCAGCGGCTGGCCGAACGTCTGCGCGGCTGGACCGCCGGACAGCGATGGGCCGTCACCATCACGAACGAGGACGGCGCCCCCACCATCGCCGAAACCCGCGAGGCGCAGGCCCGTGCCGACCGCGACCGCGCCCTGGCCCTGCCCATCGTGCAGCAGGTGCTGGCCGCCTTTCCCGGCGCGACCCTGACCGGCATCACCCGCGTCGCCCCGGAGGCCCAGGTCGCCGACCTGCCCGAGGGTGCGGCCAATCCCCATGACGGAACCGAAGGCCCGGTGGCCGAGGTTGAGGAATGGGACCCCTTCGAGGATGAGGACTGAACGATGATCAAGGGATTGGGCGGCTTTGGCGACATGGCCAAGATGATGAAGGCCGCCAAGGACATGCAGGACAAGATGGGCCAGATGCAGGAGGACATGGCCCGCATCACCGTGACCGGCGAATCCGGCGCGGGCCTGGTGCGCGCGACCTGCACCGCCAAGGGCGAGTTGACCGCGCTGGAGATCGACCCGTCGATCTTCGTGCCGTCGGAAAAGGAGGTGGTCGAGGACCTGATCCTGGCCGCCATCAAGGACGCCCAACGCGCCGCAGAGGAGAAGATGCAGGCCGAGATGTCGCGCATGACCGAAGGCCTGGGCCTGCCCCCCGGCATGAAGCTGCCCTTCTGAGCGGCATGGAGCAGGGCAGCGACGACATCCAGGCGCTGATCGCGCTGATGGCGCGGCTGCCTGGGCTGGGCCCGCGATCCGCCCGCCGCATCGTGCTGCAGCTGGTGCGCCGGCGCAGCCAGCA
Organism: Paracoccus marcusii; assembly: GCF_028621715.1. Taxonomy (NCBI): domain Bacteria; kingdom Pseudomonadati; phylum Pseudomonadota; class Alphaproteobacteria; order Rhodobacterales; family Paracoccaceae; genus Paracoccus; species Paracoccus marcusii. Next base: position 184,182 of record NZ_CP117466.1, read on the forward strand.
GATGGTGCAGCTGTCGCAACTGCTGGACCGGGTGGCGCAGAACTCGCGCGAATGCGTGGTCTGCGGCAACATCACCGACCGTGACGAATGCGCGATCTGCACCGATCCGGCCCGCGCGACCGGAGAGATCTGCGTGGTTCAGGACGTGGCCGACCTGTGGGCACTGGAACGCGGCCGGGCCTTTCGCGGCCGCTATCACGTGCTGGGCGGCACGCTGTCGGCGCTGGACGATGTGGGACCGGAGGACCTGGGGATCCCCACCCTTCTGGCGCGCATTGACGACGAAAGCATCACCGAGGTGATCCTGGCGCTGAACGCCACCGTCGACGGTCAGACCACCGCGCATTACATCGCCGATGCGCTGGAGGGGTCACTGGTGACGGTGACGGGCCTGGCCCAGGGCGTGCCCATCGGCGGAGAGCTGGATTACCTCGACGACGGCACCATCACCGCCGCCTTGCGCGCGCGCCGCAGGCTGTAACGACAAAAGGCCGCGTCGGGGGACGCGGCCTTTCCATCGGATCTTGGGCGGACGGGGGTCCGGGGGGCTGGCCCCCCGGCCGTCGCGGGACGCGATCAGGCGTCCAGCTTGCCGACACGCGCCGGGGTCTTGGCGATCTCGATCCGGCGCGGCTTCAGCGCCTCGGGGATCTCGCGGACCAGGTCGATATGCAGCATCCCGTCGACATGGCTGGCGCCATCGACGCGGACATGGTCGGCCAGCGTGAACTTGCGCTCGAACGCACGCGTGGCGATGCCGCGATGCAGGAAGGTCCGGCCCTCGTCCTCGTCCGCCTTACGGGCCGACACGATCACGGCGCCGTCGCGGACCTCGACGTTCAGGTCGTCGGCGGCAAAGCCGGCTACCGCAATCGAGATGCGATAGGCGTCCTCGCCGGTCTTCTCGATGTTGTAGGGGGGATAGGTGGTGCTGGCCACGTCGGCGGTCATGGCGCGGTCCATGACGTCGGCCAGACGGTCGAAGCCGACGGAAGCCCGGTACAGCGGGGTCAGGTCGAAATTACGCATGTGTCACATCCTGTTCAAAGCGATGTCAGAGTTGCCCCCCGAAACCGGGCGGGCAGGGAAACCGACGCCGTCATGGCCGCCGGTTTCCTGAATCTAGATCGCTCGAACCGTGTTTCAAGACCCCAATGCGGCAGGTTTCGGCCCGCCCGTGGCCCAATCCAGCAGCTCGACCGTGTGCACCACCGGTACCTGCGTCCCGCCGCCGATCTGCATCATGCAGCCGATATTACCCGCCGCGATCACCTCGGGTGCGACCGCCTCCAGCGTCTCGACCTTGCGCGCCTTCAGCTCCGACGACAGTTCCGGCTGCAGAAGGTTATATGTCCCGGCCGACCCGCAACACAGATGCGGGTTCGCGGGCTCCAGCACGGTGAAGCCCATGCCCGACAGCAGGTCCTTGGGCGCCGACCGGATCTGCTGGCCGTGCTGCAGCGAACAGGCCGAATGATAGGCAACGCGCATTCCCTGCCCCTGATCGCCTGCCCGCGCGGGCAGGCCCAGCCCGACCAGGAACTCGGTCACGTCACGGGCCAGGCCCGCGACACGGCGCGCGTCGGCCTCCATCGGGTCGCCCTTGAACAGGTGGCCGTAATCCTTGATCGTCGTCCCGCAGCCCGAGGTGTTGATGATCACCGCGTCCAGCGCACCCCCCTCTTCGGCCGCAAGCAGGCGGCGGATGCTGTCACGGGCGCGGGCCTTGCCATCGGCCTCCTGCCCCATATGCAGGGTCAGCGCGCCGCAGCAGCCGAAATCCTGCGGGATCACCACCTCGACCCCCGCCCGCTGCAGCAGGCGGATGGTGGCATCGTTGATGTCGGTGTTCAGCGCCCGCTGCGCGCAGCCGACCATCAGCGCGACACGCGCGCGACGGGTGCCCTGCGCCGGGAAGGTCTGGCCGTCGTCGTTTCGGCTGACCGGGGGGATCGACCTGGGCGCCATGTCCAGCATCGCGCGCAGGCGGCGGTCCGGCATCAGCCCCTTGAAGGGCCGCGCGATCCGCGCCCCCATCAGCGCCAGCCGGAACCGGCCCGGATGCGGCAGCACGAATTTCAGCACCCACCGCAGGAAGCGGTCGGCGACGGGACGGCGATAGGTCTCCTCGATATGTTCGCGTGCATGTTCCAGCAGGTGACCGTAATGCACGCCCGACGGACAGGTCGTCATGCAGGACAGGCAGCCCAGGCAGCGGTCGATGTGCTTGACCGTCTTTTCGTCCGCCGGCCGGCCGGATTCCAGCATCTCCTTGATCAGGTAGATGCGGCCGCGGGGGCTGTCCAACTCGTCCCCCAGCACCTGATAGGTCGGGCAGGTCGCCGTGCAAAAGCCACAATGCACGCAGGTCCGCAGGATCTTGTTCGACCGCGCGGTCAGCGGGTCGGACAGCTGTTCGGGCGAGAAATGGGTCTGCATCAGGCAAGATTTCCAAACAGGCCGCGCGGGTCGAACCGTGCCCGCAGGTCACGCTCCAGCCGGTCGGTCAGGGGGTCGGGGGCGGGCAGGATGCCCGGCGCGCCGCTGATGCGGCGGGCATGGCCCGAAAAGGTCGGCAGGTCGGGCATCTGCCCGCGCGGCAGGCGGACATGGATCAATGCCCCGCCCCAGTCCAGCGACCGGGGTTCCGGCAGGCGCGCCAGCAGGGCCGGCGCCTCGCTTGGCCGACAGGTGATGCGCCAGGTGTCCAGGTCGGGGTGGTGGCTGGTCCGGCACAGCAGATCCCAGGCCTCCGGGTCGCCCTCCTGCACGGTACCGAAGGCGGACAGGCGCGCGGTCAGGTTCGCCGCGCGTGCCTTGACCGATGCCGCCAGCCCCTCGACCCGGATCAGCGCGCCGTGGCCGGGCAGCCACGCCGCTCCGGACACGTCGAAGGGGCCGCCAAGCGCGCTGGACAGGGCCGGCATGGCGGCCGCGGCGTCCAGGTCCGGCAAAGCCAGGGTCGCGGTCACGGGCGGAATGGGGGCCGTGCGAAAGCTGATCTCGGTCAGCGCGCCCAGGGTGCCGCGGCTGCCGGCCATCAGCTTGACCAGGTCATAGCCGGTGACGTTCTTCATCACCCGCCCGCCATTGCTGACGATCTGGCCCTGCCCGTCCACGAAGCGGACGCCGATCATCGCGTCGCGCGCGGCCCCGGCCTGAACCCGGCGCGGGCCGCTGGCATTGGTCGCGGCCACGCCGCCGATGGTCGAGCCGGTCGTGACCGGGGGTTCGAACCCCAGCATCTGGCCTTCGGCGGCCAAGGTCTGGCGCACTTCCTCCACCGGGGTGCCTGCACGGACGACCAGCGTCAGCGCCTCGGGTTCGTACAGCGTCACGCCGGTCAGGGCGGTCGTGTCGATCCGGTCCCCCTGCCCCTCACCGGGCCACAGGCGCGTGGCGCCACCGGTCACGGCGATCGGGCCACGGGCGTCGCGGATCATCTGGGCCAGCTGGCCCTCGGTCTCAGGCCGCATCGGCGGGCCGGTTCAGGCGGCGGTCTCGGCGCGGGGCGCTGACGTCCAAGGGAAAGACCTTGGCCGCATTCAACAGCCAGTGCGGATCGAACGCATCCTTGACCAGCATCTGCGCCTCGAGGTCGTTGGGGGCGAACTGTTCGCTCATCAGGTCTCTCTTTTCGATGCCCACGCCATGTTCGCCGGTCAGGCAGCCGCCGACCTTGATGCACAGCCGCAGGATGTCGGCGCCAAGCGCCTCGGCCAGGTCCAGATCGCCCGGCTTGTTCGCGTCATAGATGATCAGGGGATGCATGTTGCCGTCGCCCGCGTGAAACACGTTCGACACGGCCAACCCGTATTGCCGCGACAGATCGCCGATGCCGGCCAGGACCGTGGGCAGGGCCGTTACCGGGATCGTCCCGTCCAGGCAGATATAGTCGCCCATGCTGCCCATCGCGCCAAAGGCCGATTTCCGGCCCTTCCAGATGCGGGCGGATTCGTCGTCGGACCGGCTCTCGCGGAACTCGACCGGGTCGAAGGTCATGGCGATGTCGCGGATCAGGGTCAGCTGTTCGTCGATCTCGGGGCCCGTGCCCTCAACCTCGACGATCAGCAACGCCTCGCAGTCGGGATAGCCCGCGCCCGAAAACTCCTCGGTCGCCTTGATGCAGGGGGCGTCCATGAACTCGATCGCGACCGGGATGATGCCCGCGCGGATGATCGCGGCGACGCAGGCGCCCGCGGTCTCGGCTGCGGCAAAGCCGATCAGCGCGGGCCGCGCGCCTGCGGGCTTGGGCAGGATGCGCAGGGTCGCCTCGGTCACGATGCCCAGCTGGCCCTCGGACCCGCAGACGACGCCCAGAAGATCAAGCCCCGGCCCCTCGCCCATCGGGCCGCCCAGATGCACGACCGAGCCGTCCATCAGCACGACCGTGACGCCCAGGAGGTTGTTGGTGGTGACCCCGTATTTCAGGCAATGCGCGCCGCCCGAATTCATGGCGATGTTGCCGCCGATGGCGCAGGCCAGCTGGCTGGACGGATCGGGCGCATAGAAGAAGCCCAGCCCGTCCACCGCACCCGATACCGACAGGTTGGTGCGCCCCGCCTGGACCCGGATCAGCCGGTCGCCGGGGGCGATCTCCAGCACGTCGGTCATGCGCGACAGGCCGATGACGACGGCATCCGCGGTGGGCATGGACCCGCCCGCAAGGCTTGTTCCCGCGCCGCGCGGCACCACCGGCACGCGCAGGTCGTGGCACAGGCGCAGCAGGCGCGACACCTCCTCGGTGCTGCGGGGCAGGACCACCGCCAGAGGCGCGCAGCGATAGGCCGACAGCGCATCGCATTCATAGGCCCGCGTTTCCGCCGGATCGTCGATGACCGCGCCGGGCAAGGCCGCCTTCAGCGCTTCGGTGATCGCCTGCCTGCGCGCCAGAATGGACGCGTCGGGTGGGGGCATCTGCATCATGGCCGGTTCTCCTCCCTGCCTGTCGTCCCGACGGTATGCCGCGTCACGGGGGGTTTCAAGGCGCGACGTCCGGCCCTAATGTCGCGGCATGAACCTGCTGGACCAGATTTCCGCCGCTCCGATGGCCCTGCGCGACATGGCCGCGCTGGCGTTCCTGTTCGTCGCCTGGCTGGGGATCGGCTGGTTCACCGAACGCCCGCCGGCGGGGCGGCCGTCGGTTTCGGTGCTGATGACGCGCTATCGCCGGGAATGGATGCGCCATTTCGTCGAGCGCGACCCGCGCATCTTCGACGGCAACATCCTGGCCAGCCTGCGCGAGGGGACGGCGTTCTTTGCCAGCGCCTGCATGATCGCCACGGGCGGCCTGCTGGCGCTGATCGGCAACGGCGAGCGGCTGCGCAGCGTCGCCAGCGGGCTGGAGCTGACGCCCACCGCCGGCACGGGGTGGGAACTGCGCCTGCTGGTGCCGATGTTCTTCGTGGTGAACGCGTTCCTGAAGTTCGTCTGGGCGCACCGGCTGTTCGGCTATTGCGCGGTGATGATGGCGGCGGTCCCGAACCGCGCCGACCACCCCGAGACGATGGACCGCGCCATGCAGGCGGCCGACCTGAACATCACCGCCGCCCGCAGCTTCAACGCCGGGCTGCGCAGCGTCTATTTCGCGCTTGGCGCGCTTGGCTGGCTGACCGGCGCCTGGACGCTGATGCTGGGCACGGCGATCGTGCTGTGGGTCACGTGGCGGCGCGAATTCGCGTCCACCTCGCGCCAGGTCATCCTGCGGTCGCTGCCGCCCCCGATGCTGTCCGCCGGGCTTTCCGGTCCTGTCGGACAGCGATCGTCAGCACCACCGCCCCCGCGGCCGTAAGCGCCACGCCCACCAGCCCCGGCGCGCGCCACCCCCATCCCGCCGCCAGCGCCAGCCCGGCCAGGAAGGGTCCAAGCGCGTTGGCCGCATTGAAGGCCGCGTGATTCATCGCCGCCGCCATGTTCTGGGCCGACCCCGCCACATCCATCAGCCGCGTCTGCAGCGGAATGACCAGCCCCGCACCGGCGGCGATCAGGAAGGACGACAGCACCATCAGCGGCCAGCTGCCCACGACCAGGGCTGCAAACCCCTGGGTCGCGGCCATCGCGGCCAGGCTGGCGAATGCCGCACGGTCGATGCCCAGGATCTCGGTCAGGCGGCCGGCGCCCCAGGTGCCCAGGGTGCCGCCCACGCCAAAGGCCGCCAGCGTCAGCGGGATCACGTATCCCGGCGCGTCGGTGGTGGCCAGGATCGCCGCCGTCAGGAAGGCATAGACCGCGAACAGCCCACCGAACCCGATGGCCCCCACGGCCAGCACCCACAGGACGCGCGGGTTGCGCAATGCCGCCAGTTCGTCCCACGGGCGGGCGTCGGGATTGCCGCCGACGCGCGGCGCCACGCGCAGGATCAGCCACGCCGACAGCAGAGCGATCACGCCGGGAAGCGCAAAGCCCCACCGCCAGCCGATGCTTTGCCCCATCCAGCCCGCCAGCGGCACGCCGACGATGTTGGCGATGGTCAGCCCCAGCAGCACCCGTGCCGCGCCCCGGGCCCGCTGTCCCACGGGCAGCGCGTCCGCCGCGTAAAGCATCGCGACGCCCAGAAAGCCGCCATGCGGCAGGCCGGCCAGGAACCGCACCCCGACCAGCGTCGCCAGCCCCGGCATGAAGGCCGCCAGCAGGTTCACGACACCGTAAAAGGCCATCAGCGCCGCCAGATAGCGCCTGCGCGGCAGCCGCGCGCCCAGCATCGCGGTGACCGGCGCACCGACCACGACGCCAAGGGCATAGGCGCTGATGACGTGACCGGCCTGCGGTTCGGTCAGGGCCAGGTCGGCGGCGAAATAGGGCAGCAGGCCCATGGCCGCGAATTCGGACGTGCCGATGGCGAACGCGCCAAGCGCCAGCGCCAGGATCGCGGCGCGAAAATCAGGGGTAGAGGTCATGCGAAGTTCCTGGGACGGGGGTGTTAGCCCTCACACCAGCTTGGGCCGGGTTTGGCAAGCCCTGCGCGGACAGGTCAGCCTTGCATCATGTGCAAGGCATCACAGCAGCCCGCGCTGAACCGCGACCCAGATCGCCAGCGCGGCCACCACCAGCACCCCGAACGCGACCGAGGCGCCAAAGCTGACCGCCCTGCCCTGCCAGCGGGTGATCTCGCCCAAGGGGCGCAGATGCGCGGCCAGCGCCGCGTGATCGCGCGCCAGACGCTCGGCGGGCAGCTGCCGCGCGACCTTGGGCTGGGCCGACAGGCGGTCGGCCTCGGCCAGGCGGGCCGCACGACGGCGCAGGCGCGCCGGCAGCGCCCCCCCGCGGCGGTTCAGCATCACCGAGAGCGGCGGCCGTTCACCGCGCCGGGCGCCGCCGAACCGGGACGCGATCAGGACCGCGATCTCGTCGGCCATGACGGGAATGCCTTCGAAGCTGTGACCCTTGCGCATCATCGGGTCAGGATAGACGGGATGGCAGCCGCGCGCCAGACGCCGTAAGCTGCCCGAATGAAGCTGAATCACACCGTCGCGGGCCCCGAAGGTGCCCTTCCCGTCCTGCTGGTGCACGGACTGTACGGCCAGGGCCGCAACCTGGGCGCGCAGGCCCGCAGGCTGGCGCAGACGCGCCGCGTGGTCACGGTCGACCTGCGCAACCACGGCGACAGCCCCCAGGACATGGATGCCGACTATCCCGCGCTGGCGGGCGATCTGGCCCGACTGATCGGCGATCTGGGCGGGCGGGTCGATCTGGTCGGCCATTCGATGGGCGGCAAGGCGGCGATGGTGCTGGCGCTGACGCAGCCCGACCTGGTGCGGCGGCTGGTGATCATGGACATCGCGCCCGTCGCCTATGACCACGACCAGACCCGCTATATCGACTCGATGGAGGCGCTGGATCTGTCCGCGATCACCCGTCGCAGCCAGGCCGATGCGGCGATGGCCGCGGACGTGCCCGAACCGGGCGTGCGGGCGTTCCTGCTGCAGAACCTGGACCTCAAGGCCACGCCGCCCGCGTGGAAGCTGAACCTGCCCGCGCTGCGCGCGGCGATGCCGCAGATCGTGGGCTGGCCCGGCGACCTGCCGCAAGGCAGCTTTCCCGGCAAGGTCATGGCCCTGCGGGGGGCCCGGTCCGATTATGTCGCCGATGCCGGAGAGGCCGCCCTGCGCGCCCATTTCCCGCAGGTGCGCATCGTCACGCTGAAGGATGCCGGGCACTGGCTGCATGCCGACGCGCCCGAGGCCGTGGCCGAAACGCTGGTCAGTTTTCTGGGCGACGGCCGCTAGCAGCGCAGATCAACCAGTGCGACGGCCGAATGGGGGCCGCCCTGCGGCGTCAGGCTGTTGTCGATGGGCCGGCATCCGGTGGCTTGGGCGGCCGCGCGCATCATCAGGTCGGGCATACGGCCGCGATCGGCGCGGCGCAGGCGGTCCAGCCTGATCACCTGCGCCTCGGTCCCGCGGGGATAGACGGCAAAGCGCATGCCGTCGACCGTCACGTCCTGACGAGCGGCGACCAGGAAACCGGGCGACGGGGTGGTGCAGCCCGACAGGGCCAGCATCAGCACAAGGCGGGCGGTCATGCGCATCATGCCCCCATCATCGCCCGGCAAGGTTAACGGCAGGTTAATCCTGCCGCTGCTCCTCCAGCCGGTCGGCCAGCGATTCGGCGCGGGCGGCCAGTTCGGCCATCGCCTCTCGCAGGTCAGAGGGAATCACCGGAACCTCGACGCGGGGCGGGTTCTGCTGCAGCCGATTGATGTGGCGTTCGGCCTTTTCGGCGCGATCCTCCAGCGTGGCGAAACGGTCGGCCAGCATCAGCCCGGCCAACAGCAGCAGGCGCGGCTCGGGGACGCGACCAGCCTGTTCCAGGATCTGGCGCGCCTCTCCGTCCAGGATGGCGGCGGCGCGTTGCAGCAGGCGTTCCTCGCCATCGGCGGCGCCGACGCGGTATTCCTTGTGTCCGATGGTGAATTCGACCTCGGCCATGTCAGCGCTCCTCGTGGTTGGGCGGCATATCCTCGGGCAGACCGCCCGCATCGCCCCCGGCCTCGTCCGGCACGGCGCCGTCCAGGATCGGCGGTTCGTCGGCCAGCAGGCGCTCCAGCTCTGCCATGATCTCGCTCATCTGCGCCATCTCGGCGGCGCGGGCGGCGCGCAGGGCGGACAGTTCGGCCTGCAGGGCGGCCATCTGTTCGTCGGCCCCGATGCCGCCGGTCTCCTGCGCCTCCAGAAGGTCGCGGTTGGCGGTGATCAGTTCCTCGTTGGCGGCGGACAGGCCCGCGGCCTGTTCCGTCGCGGCGTCCAGACGGGCCTGCAGCTCGGCCAGGGCGCCGTCATCGGCGGCGGCGGACGGGGCTGGTGCCGCCGCTTCGGCCGGACGTGGGGGCACGTCAAGCATCTTGTCCATCCGGTCAAGCGCGGCGCGCAGCCTGCGTTCGCTGGCAGTGATGTCGCTCATGGCGCGGGTCCTTTGGTGGCGTCTGAAAGACGTTTTCGCATTGCGGGCCCGGTAAGACAAGAACGGGCGGGAAAACCCGCCCGTTCCTTTCGATTATCCAGGGGTCAGCGCAGCTCTCGATGCTCGGCCATCAGGCCCTTGACCAAGGCATAGCACGCGCCCAGCAGCACGATGGCGAAGGGAAAGCCCGTCGACACCGCCATCGCCTGCAACGCGACCAAGCCGCCGCCCACCAGCAGGGCGATGGCGACCGCCCCCTCGATGGCGACCCAGAAGATGCGCTGCGGGACGGGGGCGTTGATCTTGCCGCCCGCCGCGATCGTGTCGATGACCAGCGATCCGCTGTCCGACGAGGTCACGAAGAACACGATCACCAGCACGATCCCCACCAGCGAGGTGATGGAGGCAAGGGGCAGCTGCCCCAGCATGGTGAACAGCTCCAGTTCCAGCGGCGCATCCAGGATGCCCGAGAAACCGCTGACGGTCAGATCGATGGCCGTGCCGCCAAGCGCCGTCATCCACAGGATCGAGATCAGCGACGGCACGATCAGCACCGCGATCAGGAACTGCCGCACGGTGCGGCCGCGGCTGACGCGGGCGATGAACATGCCGACAAAGGGCGACCAGCTGATCCACCATGCCCAATAGAACGCGGTCCAGCCGTGGCGGAAGTTGTCGTCCGTGCGGCCGAAGGGATTCGACAGCGGGATCAGCTCCGCACCATAGGCGCCCAGGTTGCTGAAGAAGCCGCCCAGGATGGCCATGGTCGGCCCCACCGCGATGACAAAGATCAGCAGCACGATGGCCAGGATCATGTTCAGCTCAGACAGGCGCTTGACGCCCTTTTCCACGCCCAGGACGACCGAGGCCCCGGCGACGAAGGTGATGCCGACGATCAGCAGGATCTTGTTCAGGCCGGTGTTCTGGAACCCGAACAGATAGGCCAGCCCGGCCATCGCCTGTTCCGCGCCCAGACCCAGCGAGGTCGCAAGGCCGAAGATCGTGGCCAGCACCGCCAGGATGTCGATGACGTGGCCCGGCCAGCCCCAGATCCGTTCGCCGAAGATCGGATAGAAGACCGAGCGCAGCGTCAGCGGCAGCCCCTTGTTATAGGCGAACAGGCCCAGTGCCAGCGCCACCACCGCATAGATCGCCCAGGGATGCAGACCCCAGTGGAAGATCGTCGCGGCCATGCCGATGCGGCGCGCGGCCTCGGGGTCGTCGACGGCGCCGCCCAGCGGGGCCCAGTCGGTGCGCACGCCCCCCTCGGTCACCGGACCGCCCAGCGCGGCCTCGAAATGGCCCAGCGGTTCGCTGACCCCATAGAACATCAGGCCGATGCCCATGCCCGCCGCAAACAGCATCGCGAACCAGCCGGTCAGGCTGAAATCGGGCGTGGCTTCGGGTCCGCCAAGACGGATCCGGCCAAGCGGCGACACGATCAGCGCCAGGCACAACAGCACGAAGACGTTGCCGGCCAGCATGAAGAACCAGTCCAGGTTCGATGTCAGCCCGTCGCGGATGCCCCCGAACAGGGGTTCCAGCTGGCCGGGAAACATCAGCGTGGCAACGGTGAACAGCACCACCGCCGCGGCAGAGATGCCGAAGACCGGGTTGTGGATGTCGAAGGGCACCTTGCCCTGATGCTCGATGTTGTCCTGACCGATGGTATAGTCGGTCTCGATGATCTCTGTCGGGCCTTCGGGCTCGGGCAGCGGCTCGATGCCGTCATCGGGGGCGGGTGCAGGCTCTGCCTTGGGCGGCGGGGCCTTGGGGGCATGGGGCGGGTAACGGCCGCTCAGGGCGTCCTGTTCGCGCGTCCGGTCGCGGGGGGTGCCCGGCGTTCCCGGACCTTTCGGTGGTGTTTGTGACATCTGTCCCTTTCAGATTTGGTCTCGAACGGGTGGCAGGTCCTTGGACCCTTGGCGGAAATCCGCCGCGGAGGCTCACTCCTTCTCACATTTCGGTCAGAAAGGCCACTGCCGGACATTTGGTTCCCACCGGCCCGCCCGGCCCGACCGTTGACTTTGCCGGCGACCGTGACCAAGCATTCGCGTTTTGCGCCGTGGCGAGGACCCGATGGGAAAAGTGAACCGCAGCTTTGTCGTGATCGGGCTTGGCGCCTTCGGCAGCGTCGTGGCCGCCGAACTGGCGCGCTTCGGCAACCAGGTCATGGGCATCGACAAGGACCCGCGGCGGGTGGCGGCGCTGGCAGAACAGCTGCCCGCGTCGCTGATCCTGGACGCCACCGACGAAGGCGCGCTGCGCGAGGCGGGCGTCGACCGCTATGACGTGGGGCTGGTGTCCATCGGCAACAACCTGGAAAGCAACGTGATCGCCGCGATGAACCTGCGGCTGGTCGGCGTGGGCACGGTCTGGGCCAAGGCCGACAACCGCACCCATCACCGCATCCTGTCCAAGATCGGCGCCGACCGAGTGGTCATGCCGGGGCTGGAGATGGGCCGCCACACCGCGCAGATGCTGAACAACCCGGCGGTCCAAGACTATGTCAGCCTGGGCAACGGCTATTCGGTGGTGAACCTGATGATCCCGCACCGCTTGTCGGGCCGTACCCTGTCGCAGCTGAACCCCGGCCCGGGGATCGAGATCCTGGGCATGATGCGCGGAACCGAATATCGCGACATCCGCGGAGAGGACCCGGTCCTGCAGGCCAACGATCGCCTGCTGCTGCTGGGCAAGCGGGTCGACCTGACCGGTTTCGGCGACCGGCTGTGAAGCGGCCCCGCCCCTCGGCGCTGCGGCGCTGGCTGGCGCGCACGCCCCCGCCGGCCGTGCTGGCGGTGGGGTACCTGACCCTGATCGCGGTGGGCGGCCTGCTGCTGATGCTGCCGCCGATGACGCACACGCCGATCACGCTGTCGGATGCGCTGTTCACCTCGACCTCGGCGGTGACGGTGACCGGGCTGAACGTGGTCGACACCGAACTGGTCTATGCGTTCTGGGGACAGCTGGTCATCGCGGTGCTGATCCAGCTGGGCGGGCTGGGCCTGATGACCTTCGCGGTGCTGATCTGGTCGGCCCTGGGCCGCCCCCTGGGCATCACCCAAGGCACCTATCTGCGCGAGGATCTGAACCAGACCTCGTACGGCAAGCTGACGCGGCTGGTCTGGACCATCCTGCGTATCGTCGTCATGGCCGAGGTCGCGGGCGCGATGCTGCTGTGCCTGTCCTTCATGCCCCATCACGGGCTGGGCCCGGGGCTGTGGCATGCGATCTTCCATTCCGTCTCGGCGTTCAACAACGCGGGCTTCTCGACCTTCTCTCCGGGGCTGACGGGATACGCGCTGGACCCGGTGGTCAACGTGGTGATCCCGGTCCTGTTCATCGCGGGCGGCATCGGATACGTCGTCATCGCCGACCTGTATCAGCGCGCGTTCTGGCGCGGCTGGTCACTACACACGCGGATGATGATGGTCGGCACCGCCATCCTGATCGTGGGCGGCGTCGCCATGACCGCGATCCTGGAATGGGACAACCCCAACACGCTGGCACAGTATCACAGCATCACCGCCCGCCTGACCGTCGCGTGGTTCCAGGGCGTGACCACCCGCACCGCGGGGTTCAATTCGACCGACATCGCGGGGTTGGAGGAATCCACCTCGTTCATGTACATGATCCTGATGATCATCGGCGCCGGCCCCACCTCGACGGGCGGCGGGCTCAAGGTGACGACCGTCTTCGTGATGCTACTGGCGACCTGGGCGTTCCTGCGCCGCCGGACCGAGGTGACGGGGTTCGGCCGGTCCATCCCCCTTGGCGACGTGCTCAAGGCGATGGCGCTGATGGCGATGGCCTCGGCCGTCATCGTCACCGCGATCTTTCTGCTGCTGATCAGCGAGGGCGGCGATTTCGTCGACATCGCGTTCGAGGTGTCTTCGGCCTTCGGCACGGTCGGCCTGTCGCGGGCCTATACGCCGGAACTGTCCGAATTCGGGCGCGCGGTCATCATGGTGGTGATGTTCCTGGGCCGGGTCGGGCCGCTGACCCTGGGGTTCTTCCTGGCCACGCGGATGGTGCCGCGGGTGCGATATCCCGCGGGCCAAGTGCACCTTGGCTGATGCGCCCGCCGCCCCTATAAGGCGCCCTGACAGGAAGGACATCCCATGCGCCAGGCGACCATCACCCGCAAGACCTCGGAAACCTCGATCGAGGTGACGCTGAACCTCGACGGCACCGGGGTCTATGACAACCGCACCGGCGTGGGCTTCTTCGATCACATGCTGGACCAGCTGTCGCGCCATTCGCTGATCGACATGACCATCCGCGCCAAGGGCGACCTGCATATCGACGATCACCACACGGTCGAGGATACGGGCATCGCCATCGGCCAGGCCCTGGTCGCGGCACTGGGCGACAAGAAGGGCATCCGCCGTTACGGCAGCTTCCTGCTGGCCATGGACGATTCGCTGGTCCGCGCGGCGTTGGACCTGTCGGCGCGGCCCTATCTGGTCTGGAACGTCGATTTCCCGTCGGAAAAGATCGGCACGTTCGACACCGAACTGGTGCGCGAATTTTTCCAGGCGCTGTCCACGCATGGCGGCATCACGCTGCATGTGGACCGCCTGCACGGGCTGAACAGCCACCACATCGCCGAGGCCGCCTTCAAGGCCGTCGCCCGCGCGCTACGCGAGGCGGTCGAGCCCGATCCGCGCATGGCGGGCGTGCTGCCCTCGACCAAGGGGGCGCTGTGATGCGGGTCGCGCTGGTCGATTACGACAGCGGCAACCTGCATTCGGCCGAAAAGGCGTTCCAGCTGATGGGCCGCGATGCGGGCGCCGAGGTCGTTGTTACCTCGGACCCCGAGGTCGCCGCCCGCGCCGACCGCGTCGTGCTGCCGGGCGACGGGGCCTTTCCCGCCTGCCGCACCGCCCTGGGCGAGGTGGACGGCATGGCCGAGGCCATCCGCGACGCCGTCCTGACCCGCGGCGTGCCCTTCATGGGCATCTGCGTCGGCATGCAGATGCTGGCCACCACCGGGCATGAATACCGCGAGACGCCGGGTCTTGACTGGATCGGCGGGGAGATCCGCGCCATCGCCGCCCCCGGCCTCAAGGTGCCGCATATGGGCTGGAACGATCTGGTCATCGACCGCCCCCACCCCGTGCTGGAGGGGATCGCGACCGGCGATCACGCCTATTTCGTCCACAGCTGGCAGTTCCAGGTGGCCGACCCCGCGCATCTGCTGGCCCATGTCGATTACGGCGGGCCGGTGACGGCGGTGGTCGGGCGCGACAATATCGTCGGTACCCAGTTCCACCCCGAGAAATCGCAGGCCGTGGGCCTGCGCCTGATCGCCAACTTCCTGCGCTGGAACCCCTGAGGGGTCACTGGACCTTGGGCCTCGTTTGCGGTCATGTGCCGCAAACGGACAGGAGACAGTGATGGATGATCTGGAACGCCGCATCGCCGTGGCCAGGGGCGATCAGCCCGCCGACCTGATCCTGCGCGGCGGCCGGGTCTTCGATCTGATCACCGGCACGATGATGGCGGGCGACGTGGCGATCTGCGGCGACCGCATCGCGGGCATCGGCGAATACGACGGCACCCGCGTGATCGACGTCACCGGGCTGATCCTGGTGCCGGGCTTCATCGACACGCATCTGCATGTCGAAAGCAGCCTGGTCACGCCCTTCGAATTCGACCGCTGCGTGACGCCGCGCGGCGTCACCACGGCCATCTGCGACCCGCACGAGATCGCCAATGTCATCGGCCTGGACGGCATCCGGTATTTTCAGGCCGCGTCCGAGCATCTGCTGATGGACCTGCGGGTACAGCTGTCCTCCTGCGTGCCGTCGACCGAGATGGAGACATCGGGCGCGCGGATCGAGGCCGGGGATCTGGCGCAGGTCATGGGCCACCCTTCGGCCATCGGGCTGGCAGAGTTCATGAACTATCCCGGCGTGATCCATCGCGACCCGGCCGCCATGGCCAAGCTGCGCCTGTTCGCGGGTGGTCACATCGACGGGCATTGCCCGCAGCTGACGGGTCTGGACCTGAACGCCTATGTCGCCGCCGGCATCCGCACCGAGCATGAGGCCACGACCGCCGAGGAAGCGCTGGAGAAGCTGCGCAAGGGGATGCGCGTCCTGATCCGCGAAGGGTCCGTCAGCAAGGATCTGGACGCGCTGCAGCCGATCCTGACGGATACGACCAGCGCCTATCTGTGCCTGTGCACCGACGACCGCAACCCGCTGGACATCGGAGAGCATGGGCATCTGGACTACATGATCCGCCGGCTGATCGCGCTTGGCACATCGCCGCTGGCGGCCTATCGCGCGGCGTCGCTCTCGGCGGCCGAGGCCTTCGGGCTGAAGGATCGCGGGCTGATCGCGCCGGGCCTGCGCGCCGATATCGTGGCCATCGACAGCCTGGAGGAGTGCCACGCGCAGCTGGTCCTGACCGGCGGGCGGGTGGTCGATGACGCGGCCTTCGCCGCGCGCGGGACGGTGGCGCCGGTGGGCCTCGGCTCGGTCAAGGCGCCCAAGGTGACCCCGCAGGATTTCCGCTGCACCGGCAACCGCGTGGAGACGCCGGTGATCGGCATCCTGGAAGGCAAGATCATCACCGAACACCTGACACATGACATCCCGCCGCAGGACGGCGACAAGCGCCCCGATCCGTCGCGCGATCTGTCCCGCATCGCGGTGATCGAGCGGCATGGGCGGAACGGCAACATCGCCACGGGCTTCGTGCAGGGCTTCGGGCTGGCGCACGGGGCCATCGCCTCGACCCTGTGCCATGATCATCACAACATCGCCGTGGTGGGCGTCGATTACGCCGACATGGCGCTGGCGGCCAACCGGCTGACCGATCTGGAGGGGGGATTCGTCGTGGCCTGCGACGGCCGTATCCTGGCGGAACTGCCCCTGCCGGTCGCGGGGCTGATGAGCCTTGAGCCGTTCGAGACCGTGCGCGACACGCTGATCGCCCTGCGGGAGGCGGCCCGGACCCTGGGCACGACGCTGGAGGAGCCGTTCCTGCAGCTGGCCTTCCTGGCCCTGCCGGTCATTCCCGCGCTGAAGATCACCGATCGCGGCATGGTCGATGTCGCGAAATTCGAGATCATCGCCCCCTGACCCCGCCGGCATCGGTGCGGGACGGGCACCAGGCCCGTCAGTCGCCCCGGACGCGCAACACCTCGGCCACGGCGCGCGCGACGGCATCGTCGATGCTCAGCGTGCTGGTGTCCAGCACGACCGCATCCTCGGCCGGGCGCAGCGGCGCCGTCGCCCGCTGGCTGTCGCGCAGGTCGCGTTCGCGCAGCTGGGCCAGCATCTCCTGGGGATCGGCGCCCAGTTCCGCCGCGCGGCGCGCCGCCCGCACCTCGTCCGAGGCGACTACGTACAGCTTGACCGCCGCATCGGGACAGATGACCGTGCCGATGTCGCGCCCGTCCAGCACGGCGCCGGGGTCCTGCGCGGCAAAGCGGTGCTGGAACGCGACCAGGGCCGCGCGCACGTCGGGAATGGCCGCGATGCGGCTGGCGGCCTGACCCGCCTCGGCGCTGCGCAGGTCCGGGCGGGCCAGATCCTCCGCGTTCAGCGAATGGGCCGCCGCGACCGGATCGCCCCCCTTGGCGCCGGTCGCCCGGTACAGCAGACCCGTGTCCAGGTGGTGAAATCCGAACCGGTCGGCCAGCGCGCGGGCGATGGTGCCCTTGCCCGATGCGGCCGGTCCGTCGATGGCGATGATGAAGGGCATGGCAGGCGATCTGTCGGTTGGCGTTGAGAACGGATTGTCCCGCACCCTTCGCATGCCCGGGGCCACGCGTCCAGCACCCCCGCCCCCGGACCGCCACGCGCAATATTCAGATCACCGGCCATCGCGATATTTTCACGACATTACCCCTTGGCAATCTCTGCGCTGCGCCGTCCTATGGGACTTTAAGAACGCATTGAGTTTTAGACATAGATGTTATCAGGTTTTATCGAACGTCTTCTGGACGCCCCGACCATTGCCGACATCCGCGCCGTATTTCTGGAAGCGGTCGGCCAGCTTGGCTACGATCACGCCCTTTATGCCGCGCGTTTCATGCTGACGGTGCCCAGGGCGCTGTTGCGCGACAACCCCGTGGTCTTCAGCAACCTACCCCCCGATCTGATCGAACAAGCCCAGCGGCTGCGCGATCTGGATCAGGACCCCTGGGTCGAATGGGTGCGCGACAATGACGGCGACATCGCATCCGACGCGTTGCAGGACCAATTCGGCCCGTCGCGGTCCTTCGGGCTGGCGGCGGAACACGGGCTGGGCCATGCCCGCATCATCAGCCTGCGCGACAAGGTCCTCCACAGCGTGGGCGCGGTGGTGGTAATGCCGCGGCAGGGTGCCGATGCGCAGGACCTGCAGGCGTCCTGGGCGCGGTCGGGCCGCGAGGTCCGGGTGCTGTCCTGGGTGATGCACATGCGCATCGCGACGATGCAGCGCAACCTGCCCAAGGCCACCCTGACCCCGCGCCAACGCGAGGTCCTGGGCTGGCGCTCGGCCGGCAAGACCGTCGGAGAGATCGCGGTGATCCTGGGCATCACCGCCGCCACCGTGGAAAAGCACATGCGCCTGGCCCGCGAGGCCCTGGGGGTCGAGACGACGCCCCAGGCCGTGCTCAAGGCCCATGTAACGCATCAGCTGTTCCAGCCTGCCGCCGCCTCGCTGAGGCTGGGGGGCCAGGGGTAGGGTTTTCCACCGTTTCGCCCGCCCCCGAAACCGCGTCACATCGCGGCGTTCCGTGAGTGGTGACACGCAAGTGTCAGGAACAGGCGGCGTGCGGCAAGGTTGCCTTGGCCGGGCGCCGCCACCAAGGTCCGGAACGCGAAATGCCGGCCCAGGGGGCCGGCATTCGTGTCGTTCGATCAAGAAAGGATCAGGCGCCGCTGAGGGTCTTGGCGACCTCGGCTGCGAAATCCTCTTCCTTCTTCTCGATGCCTTCGCCGACCATCACGCGGGCATAGCCGGTAATCTGGACGCCGGCCTCGGCCGCTGCCTGCTCGACCGTCAGGTCGGGGTTCATCACGAAGGCCTGCCCCAGCAGCGTGTTCTCGGCCACGAACTTCTTCATCCGGCCCGGGATGATGTTGTTCTGGATGACGGCCTCGGGCTTCGGCTTGGCCGAAGAGGCGTTCTCTTCAAGCGCCTTGGCGGTCTGGACCTGCAGCTCGCGCTCCAGCGCGGCGGGGTCCATGGTCGCTTCCGACAGCGAAACGGGGTTCGTCGCCGCGATGTGCATCGCGAACTGCTTGCCCACGGTCTGCGCCTTGTCCGCCGGACCCGACAGCGCGACCAGCACGCCAATCTTGCCCAGGCCGTCGGCGGCGGCGTTGTGCACGTAGGACACGACGGTCTCGCCTTCCAGGACCTGCACGCGGCGCAGGGTCAGGTTCTCGCCGATGCGGGCGATGGCGCCGGTCACGACGTCCGAGACGGGCTTGCCGTCCAGATCGGCGGCCTTCAGGGCCTCGATCTCGCCCGCGCCGTTCAGCGCGACGCCGGTGATGTCACGGACCAGCTGCTGGAAATCGGCGTTCTTGGCGACGAAGTCGGTCTCCGAGTTGATCTCGACGGCGACGCCGCGGCCACCCGAGACCTGCACGCCCACCAGACCTTCGGCGGCGACGCGATCGGCCTTCTTGGCGGCTTTCGCCAGGCCCTTGGTGCGCAGCCAGTCGATGGCCGCTTCCATGTTGCCGTCGTTCTCGGTCAGGGCCTTCTTGGCGTCCATCATGCCTGCGCCGGTGGTCTCGCGCAGTTCCTTCACCATCGCTGCGGTGATTGCCATATCCGTCTCCTATCTGTTCAACGCGTCAGGCGGGGCATATCCCCGCCTGACGACAATCCGATGAATGGGTGGTTCCGGGGCGGATCAGGCCTCGGCTGCGGCCTCTTCGGTCGCCGGCTCGTCCAGCAGCTCTTCCGGCGCTTCGGCCAGCGAACCCAGGTCGACGCCCGACGCACCCATGTGCGCGGTCATGCCGTCCAGGGCCGCACGGCTGACCAGGTCGCAGTACAGCGCGATGGCGCGGGCCGCGTCGTCGTTGCCCGGGATGATGTAGTCGATGCCGTCGGGCGAGCAGTTGGTGTCGACCACGGCCACGACCGGGATGCCCAGCTTCTTGGCTTCCAGGATGGCCAGGTCTTCCTTGTTCACGTCGATGACGAACAGCAGGTCGGGAAGGCCGCCCATGTCGCGGATGCCGCCCAGCGAGGCTTGCAGTTTGGTCTGCTCGCGCTCCAGCTGCAGGCGCTCTTTCTTGGTCAGGCCCTCGGCGCCGCCGGCCATCGTCTCGTCGATCGCCTTCAGGCGGTTGATCGACTGGCTGACGGTCTTCCAGTTGGTCAGCGTACCGCCCAGCCAACGGTGGTTCATGTAGAACTGTGCCGACTTTTCAGCCGCTTCCGCGATGGAACGCTGTGCCTGGCGCTTGGTGCCGACGAACAGCACGCGGCCGCCCTTGGCGACGGTGTCGCGCACGACCTGCAGGGCCGCGTCCAGCATCGGCACGGTCTGCGTCAGGTCCAGGATGTGGATGCCGTTGCGGTCGCCATAGATGAACTCGCCCATGCGGGGGTTCCAGCGTTGGGTCTGGTGACCGTAGTGGACGCCAGCTTCAAGAAGCTGACGCAGCGAGAATTCGGGAAGCGCCATGAGGAGTTCCTTTCCGGTTTGCGCCTTGGCAGGGGGTCTCAGGGCGGATGCCCCAACCGGTGGACCGTTGCGGATATGTCCCGCAAGGCCCTCCCCTGCCTGTGAAGTAGGCGCGCGATAGCCCCTGTACGGGTGAAAGGCAAGCGGATTCGCTGTGGCATTCCTGCAGATAGCGGTAACATCGGCATGGCGGCACCCTTGCATCGGGCGGGGCTTGGGTTCAGGTTCGCAGCAGTTCCATTCATAAGCGATAGGCCCGCCATGACCCCCCAAGATCAGTCCCGGCAGACGAAAGCCCTGTGCCAGCTGGCGCCGGTGATCCCGGTCATCGTCATCAAGGACGTGGCCCATGCCGAGGGGCTGGCCCGTGCGCTGGTCGCGGGCGGGTTGCCAGTGCTGGAGGTGACGTTGCGCTCGGACGCCGCGCTGGACGCGATCCGGGCCATGAGCGGCGTCGCGGGCGGCCATGTCGGCGCGGGCACCGTGCTGACCCCGGACGACGCCAATCGCGCCAAGGACGCGGGCGCCAGCTTCGCGGTCTCTCCGGGCCTGACCGACCGGCTGATCGCCGCCTGCGAGGATCTGGCCCTGCCGCTGCTGCCGGGCGCCGTCACCGCCTCCGAAGTGATGCGGGCCGCCGATGCGGGCTTCGACATGCTCAAGTTCTTCCCGGCCGAGGCCGTGGGCGGAGCTCCCGCGCTGAAATCACTGGCGGGCCCCCTGCCCCGCATCAGCTTCTGCCCCACGGGCGGCGTGACACCCCAGAACGCAGGCAGCTATCTGTCCCTGCCCAACGTGATCTGCGTCGGCGGCAGCTGGATCGTGACCGATGCCGACATGGCCGCCGGCAACTGGCGGGCGATCGAGGATCGCGCCCGCACCGCCGCGGCGCTGCGCGGCTGACACGATGGATCTGGCGCGCGCCCGGCGCAACGTCGCGGTCCTTGTGCTGGCACAGGCGATCCTGGGCGCGCAGATGTCGGTCATCTTCATCGTGGGGGGGCTTGCGGGACAGATCCTGTCGCCGCATCCCTGCCTGGTGACGCTGCCGCTGTCGATGATCATCCTGGGCTCGACCCTGTCGGCACGGCCGCTGGCGCGCTTCATGCAGGCGCGCGGGCGGCAGGCGGGGTTCCTGCTGGCCGTGGCGGCGGGGGCCTTGGGCGCGGCGATCGCGGCGGCGGGGCTGTGGCTGGGCTCGTTTGCGCTGTTCATGGTCGGGTCGGGGCTGACCGGCATCTACATGTCGGCGCAGGGCTTCTACCGCTTTGCCGCGACCGACACCGCGCCCGAGGATTACGCCCCAAAGGCCATCAGCCTGGTCATGGCCGGGGGCTTGGCCGCCGCCATCATCGGCCCGGCGCTGGTGCGCATGACCAGCGACCTGACCGCCGTGCCGTTCCTGGCGACCTATCTGGCGGTGATCGGCCTGAACCTGACAGGACCGCTGCTGTTCGCCTTCCTGGACATCCCCAAACCGCCCGCTCCGGCGGCGGGCGCATCCACGGGGCGCCCGATGGGGCAGATCCTGCGGACCCCCGCCATTGCGGTGGCGATGGTCTGCGGCATGGTGTCCTATGCGCTGATGAACCTGGTGATGACCTCGACGCCCCTGGCCGTGGTGGGCTGCGGCTATGACACGGCGGATGCCGCCAATATCGTCAGCGCGCATGTGCTGGCCATGTTCGCGCCCAGCTTCGTCACCGGTCACCTGATCGCACGCTTCG
The DNA here is from genome assembly GCF_028621715.1 of Paracoccus marcusii. Classification (NCBI taxonomy): domain Bacteria; kingdom Pseudomonadati; phylum Pseudomonadota; class Alphaproteobacteria; order Rhodobacterales; family Paracoccaceae; genus Paracoccus; species Paracoccus marcusii. The sequence continues at coordinate 205,965 of NZ_CP117466.1, forward strand.
GACCGGAGCGGATCGTCGGGTTGGGCCTGGCGATCCTGGCCGCCGCGGGCGCCGTCGCCCTGTCCGGGGTGGAATTGGAGCAGTTCTTCATCGCCCTGATCCTGCTGGGGATCGGCTGGAATTTCGGCTATATCGGCGCCACCACCATGCTGACCCGCGCCCATGCCCCCGAGGAACGCGGCCGCGTTCAGGGCATGAACGATTTCGTCGTCTTCGGCGGCGTGTTCCTGGCGTCGCTGTCGTCGGGCGGGCTGATGAACTGTTCGGGCGGGTCCATCGTCGCCGGCTGGAACGCGGTGAACCTGGCGATGCTGCCGTTTCTGGCGCTGGCGGGCGGGGCGCTGCTCTGGCTGGTCATGCGCCGCCGCCCCGCCTGAGGTCAGATCAGGGTCTTCTGCTCGGGCGGCGCGGGCTTGCGGCGCTTGGGCTTCTCGGGCGTGGCGTCGGGGCGCACGGCCACGCGGCGGTCGCCCGCGAATTGCAGCTCCATCCGTGGGGTCCGGGCTGCGACCTCGGGCGTGGTGATCACCCCGCCCTCCGGGTCGCGCAGGATCACGAAGCCGCGCCGCAGCGTCTGTTCGTGCCCCAGGGACAGCCGCATCCGGTCCAGCCGAACCAGCGCATCCTGCCGCTGACGGCGGATCCGGGCCATCGCCGCGACCAGCCGGCGGTCCAGATCGGCCAGACGCGCGCCCTGCTGCGCTGTCACCCGCCGCGTGTCAGCGAGTACCCGCACCAGTGAATTGTCCAGCCGTTGGCGCAGCTGCGCCAGACGGTCGCGCGGACGCTCCAGCCGTCGGGCGCGCGCGCCCTCCAGCCGCATCAGCGCGCGGTCCATCGCGGCGCGCTTGCCTTGGGTGAACTGGCGCAGCATCGCCGCGGGCATGGGCCGCGAGGCCAGCTGCTGCCGTCGCGCCCGCGCCAGCTGCCGCAGCGCGGGCTCCAGCCGCCCGCCCCACAGGTCCAGCCGCTGCCGCGCGCCTTCCGTCAGCGCCGCAGGACGACCAAGCGCGCGGGCCAGATCGCGCAGACGCTGACGCGGGCGTTGGATCGCCTGCGCATTGCTGCGCGCCATCCGCGCCCCGGTCTCGGCCAGGCGCGCGGCCAGGTCGGCGCGGACCGGGACGGCCATCTCGGCCGCAGCCGTCGGCGTCGGCGCGCGCCGGTCCGAGGCGAAGTCGATCAGCGTCGTGTCCGTCTCATGCCCCACGGCCGAGATCAGGGGGATGGCGCTGTCCGCCGCCGCCCGGACGACCGATTCCTCGTTGAAGCCCCACAAATCCTCCAGCGACCCGCCGCCCCGCGCCACGATGATCAGGTCCGGCCGGGGGATCGGCCCGCCCGGCGACAGCGCGTTGAAGCCCCGGATCGCGGCCGTCACCTGCGGCGCGCAACCCTCCCCCTGCACGGCCACCGGCCAGATGATCACGCGGGTCGGAAAGCGGTCGCGCAGCCGGTGCAGGATGTCGCGGATCACCGCGCCCGAAGGGGATGTCACCACCCCGATCACCCGCGGCAGGAACGGCAGCGCGCGCTTGCGCTCCTGATCGAACAGACCCTCGGCCGCCAGCGCCTTGCGGCGCTTCTCCAGCATCGCCATCAGCGCGCCCGCACCGGCGGGCTCGATCTGATCGACGATCATCTGGTATTTCGACTGGCCCGGAAAGGTCGTCAGGCGGCCGGTGGCGATGACCTCCATCCCCTCCTCGGGGCGCTGGATCAGGCGGGCGGCCTGCCCCTTCCAGGTGACGGCGGCCAGCACGGCGCGGTCGTCCTTCAGGTCGAAATACAGATGCCCCGATCCGGGACGGGACACGCGCCCGACCTCGGCGCGCACGCGGACGCGGCCGAACTGATCCTCGATGCTGCGTTTGACCGCGCCGGACAGTTCGGACACGGTGAATTCATGCGCGTTGCTGCCCGGTTCCGGGGCATCGTCCATGTCGTCGTCCAGCAGGTCCATGCGTCTTGTTCCCTTGTCCGGGCCAGACTAGAACGCCGCAAGATCAAGCGAAAGGGCGGCAGATGAATATCCTGATCCTGGGCGGCGGCGGGCGCGAACATGCGCTGGCCTGGGCGATCCGGCAGAACCCGAAATGCGATCGCCTGATCGTGGCACCCGGCAATGCGGGCATCGCGGGCGTGGCCGAATGCGCCGACCTGGACGTGCTGTCGCGGGCCGAAGTGCTGGAATTCGCGCAGGAGAACGCCGTCGACTTCGTCATCGTCGGCCCCGAGGCGCCCCTGGCCGCGGGCGTATCCGACGCGCTGCGCGATGCGGGCTTCCTGGTCTTTGGCCCGTCGCAGGCCGCGGCCCAGTTGGAGGCCTCCAAGACCTTCACCAAGGAGATCTGCGACGCCTGCGCCGCCCCCACCGCGGCCTGGGCCCGGTTCACCGATGCCGCCGCGGCGCGCGATTACGTGACTGCCCAGGGGGCGCCCATCGTGGTCAAGGCCGACGGGCTGGCCGCCGGCAAGGGCGTCACCGTGGCCGAGACGGTGGACCAGGCCCATGCCGCCATCGACGACATCTTCGACGGGGCCTTCGGCGACATGTCCGTCGTCATCGAGGAGTTCATGGACGGAGAGGAGGCCAGCTTCTTCATCCTGTCCGACGGCACCGACTGCCTGGCCATCGGCACCGCCCAGGACCACAAGCGCGTGGGCGATGGCGACACCGGCCCGAACACCGGCGGGATGGGCGCCTACAGCCCCGCCCCGGTGCTGACGCCGGCGATCCAGGACCAGGTGATGGCGCGCATCGTGCGCCCGACCATCGCGGAAATGGCGCGGCGCGGCATGCCCTTTCAGGGGGTGCTCTATGCCGGGCTGATGATCGCGGACGGACAGGCGCGCCTGGTCGAATACAACGTCCGCTTCGGCGACCCGGAATGCCAGGTGCTGATGATGCGGCTTGGCGGGCAGGTGCTGGACCTGCTGCTGGCCTGCGCCGAAGGGCGGCTGGCCCAAACCCCCGTGACCTGGGCCGACGATCACGCCCTGACGGTGGTCATGGCGGCCCAGGGCTATCCCGGCAGCTATGCCAAGGGGACCGTCATCGGCGGCCTGCAGGCCCTGCCCGAAACCAGCTTTCAGATGACCTTCCACGCGGGCACGGCCGACCGCGATGGCGCGGTTGTCGCCACCGGAGGGCGCGTGCTGGCCTGCACCGGGCGCGGCGCGACCCTGGCCGAGGCGCATCAGCGCGCCTATGCGCTGGTCGACGCGATCGACTGGCCGCAGGGCTTCTGCCGCCGCGACATCGGCTGGCGCGCGCTGTGAACCCATGACAAAGGGCCGGCCCCGCGACGGGGCCGGCCCTTGGACGCCGTCGGGACGATCCGGTCAGATCGGCGAATACAGCCCTTCGTAGATCGGCAGAAGGGTGTCCGTCTCGAACAGGCTGCTGACCGAGGTGCCGTTCCAGATATTCAAAATCGCCTGCGTGAACATCGGTGCGGTAGGCACGATGCGGATGTTGGGCGCGTTCCTGACCGCATCGGTGGGCTGGATCGAATCGGTGATGACCAGCGATTTCATCACCGAATTGGTGACCCGCTCGACCGCCGGGCCAGAAAGGACGCCGTGGGTGATGTAGGCATGGACCTCGGTCGCGCCGTTGTCGGTCAGCACCTGCGCCGCCTTGACCAGCGTGCCGGCGGTGTCGCAGATGTCGTCCACGATGATGCAGGCCTTGCCCGCCACGTCACCGATCACGGTCATCTCGGCGATCTCTCCGGCCTTCTCGCGGCGCTTGTCGACGATGGACAGGGGCGCACCGATCCGGGTGGCCAGTTCGCGGGCCCGGGCCACACCGCCGACGTCGGGCGACACGACCATCAGGTCGTTCATCCGCCCCTTGAAGTGATGCTGCACGTCCAGCGCAAAGACCGGCGCGGCATAGAGGTTGTCCACCGGCACGTCGAAGAAGCCCTGGATCTGGGCCGCGTGCAGGTCCAGCGTCAGGACGCGGTCCACGCCCGCCTCGGTCAGCAGGTTCGCGACCAGCTTGGCGCTGATCGGGGTGCGGGCCTTGGCGCGGCGGTCCTGGCGGGCATAGCCGAAATAGGGAATCACCGCCGTGATGCGCGCGGCCGACGACCGGCGCAGCGCGTCGGTCATGATCAGCAGCTCCATCAGGTTGTCGTTGGCCGGGTTCGACGTGGGCTGGATGATGTACATGTCCTCGCCGCGGACGTTCTCGTAGACCTCGACGAAGATCTCCTGGTCGTTGAAGCGTTCGACGCGGGCGTCCAGCAGGTTGACGCTCATGCCGCGATGCAGGGACATGCGCCGCGCGATGGACTGGGCCAGCGGTCGGTTGGCGTTTCCGGAAATCAGCTTGGGTTCGGTCATGACGGGCATGGGGCGGGCCTTTGGCGGTTGCGTCAGATTGCGGTTGCCTTAGCACCGGGCTAGCCTGCGGGCAAACCCGGAAAGGACAAGGCCATGGCCCATATCGACTATTATCTGGGGACGATCAGCCCCTGGTGCTATCTTGCCGGCGACCGCCTGGAACAGATCGCCGCCCGGCACGGCGCGCAGATCACCTACAAGCCCCTGGACCTGCTGCAACTGTTCGACCGGACCGGCGGGGTGCGCCCGGCGCAGCGCCATGCCAGCCGGATGGAATACCGCAACCAGGAACTGCCCCGGTGGGCCCACCATCTGGACATGCCCCTGAACCTCAAGCCCGCGCATTGGCCGGTGAACATGGCGCCGTCGTCCTATGCCATCATCGCCGCGCAGGCGGCGGGGGGCGATGTCGGCGCGCTGGTCCAGGGCTTTCTGCGCGCGGTCTGGGCCGAGGAACGCGACATCAGCGAGGACGCGGTGATCCGCGACATCCTGGGCGCCAACGGGTTCGACCCGTCACTGGCCGACACGGGCCTGTTCGTGGGCGCCGAGACCTATGGCCGCAACCTGGAACAGGCGGTGGCCGCCGGGGCCTTCGGCGCCCCCTTCTATGTCGTGCGCGAGACCGATCAGCGGTTCTGGGGCCAGGACCGGCTGGACTTTCTGGACCGCCATCTGGCCGCGCTATGAGCGGACTGCACCTGCGGCACTGGCCGGGCGATCCGGATCGCCCGGCACTGGCGCTTCATTGCATGATGGGCAGCGGGTCGGCCTGGGGTCCGATCGCGCGGCTGCTGGAGGGGCGCGTCGATCTGCGAGGCTTCGACATGCCCGGCCACGGGCGCAGTGACGACTGGCAGCCCCAGCCCGACGGCCCCGACTATCACACCGCGGTCACGCGTCTGGCCGCGGCGATGATCGACCGGCCGTTGGACCTGATCGGCCACAGCTTCGGCGCGACCGTGGCGCTGCGGATCGCGGTCGCGGCGCCCGATGCCGTGCGCAGCCTGACCCTGATCGAACCGGTGCTGTTCGCCGCCTGCCCGGACCCGGCCCAGGACGCGCTGGATGCCCGCATGGCCGACCTTCTGGACCAGGGCCAGGACGACCAGGCCATGGCGGCCTTCCTGTCGGTCTGGGGCGCGCAGGACCCCGACCGCCTGCCCCCCGAGGCCCGCGCCCAGATGGTGCGTCAGATCCGGCTGGTGGCCGGGACCGGCGACGCGCTTCGCCATGACAGCGCCAGCATCCTGCGCGAGGGCGGGTTGGAGCAGGTCGACGCACCGGTGCTGCTGGTCCAGGGGGCCGACAGCCCGGCGGTGATCGGTGGCATCATCGACGCGCTGGCGGGCCGGTTGCCCGATGTCGGGCGCGCCACGATCCCCGGAGCCGGCCACATGGCGCCCCTGACCCATCCGGAACAGGTCGCGGGACTGATCGGGGTCAACCTGGACCGCGCCTAGAGGATGAAGTCCTGTTCGTCGGGCACGGCCCCGATCGCCATCCACTCCACCCGCATCCGCGCGATGCGGGTGTCGCCCCAGGTGCGGAACAGGATGTCGAACCCGGTCAGGGTCACGTTCTCGACCTGCAGGTCGCCGCGCTGGTTGCGATCGCTGTCCAAGTCCCACATCCCGACGCCAAGATGCACGACAGGCGGCGCCACGAAGCGGTCGCCGAACTCGACACGCTGGCGGTGCGACCGGTCGCCCGTCTCGGTCCACATCGGCCCCTGCGTGTCGAAATCAGAGACCATCGTGACCGCACCGCGTGCGATCCCGATCTCGTGGGTTGCAAATCGTATCATCCGGTCCTTCCCGTCACCCGCGCGGCGATGCTAGCGGCGGCCAGGGTGAAAAAAAAGCCCCGGCAGTGCCGGGGCCTTTCAACATGTCGATGGTCGGACGGATCAGTCCGGAACCGTCGACTGATTGGGGTCCAGCCCGATATGGGTGCCAAGCGCCTGCATGTCGCCCAGAAGCTTGACGGCGGCGGTCACGACCTCTTCGCCGACATGTTCGCGCCGATCCTTGGCGCTGCGATGGGCGCGGTGGGCGTCCTTCATCATGTCGTTGTAGACGTCCTGCGTGATCTCCTCGCGCGGGTGTCCGCGTTCGGCCAGCAGGCTGACGCTGTCCTGGTTGATCTCGGCAAAGCCGCCGGTGACGGCGAATTCGCTGGTGGTGCCGTCGGCACCCACCAGGATCACCATGCCCGGACGCAGGGTCACGATCGTGGGCGCATGGCCGGGCATGGCGGTCAGATCGCCATCGCTGCCCGGCAGGCGCACCTCACGCACGGGAACGGAGGCGAGGCTCCGTTCCGGCGACACGAGGTCGAACTGCATGGTATCGGCCATTCTGCCCCCTTACGCCGCTTCTGCGGCCAGACGCTCTGCCTTGGCCTTCACGTCGTCGATGTCGCCGACCATGTAGAAGGCCGATTCCGGCAGGTGGTCGTACTCACCCGCGACGACCGCCTTGAACGAGGCGATGGTCTTCTCCAGCGGCACCTGGACGCCGTCGGAACCGGTGAAGACCTTGGCGACGTCGAAGGGCTGCGACAGGAAGCGCTGGATCTTGCGCGCACGGGTCACGGTCAGCTTGTCCTCTTCGGACAGTTCGTCCATGCCCAGGATCGCGATGATGTCCTGCAGCGACTTGTACTTCTGCAGGATGCCCTGCACATCGCGCGCCACCTGGTAGTGCTCCTCGCCGACGACGGCGGGGTCCAGGATGCGGCTGTTGGAGTCCAGCGGGTCCACGGCCGGGTAGATGCCCAGTTCCGAGATCGCGCGCGACAGAACCGTCGTGGCGTCCAGGTGGGCGAAGGTCGTGGCGGGCGCCGGGTCGGTAAGGTCGTCGGCCGGAACGTACACGGCCTGGATCGAGGTGATCGAGCCGTTCTTGGTCGAGGTGATGCGTTCCTGCATCGCGCCCATGTCGGTGGCCAGCGTCGGCTGATAGCCCACGGCGGACGGGATGCGGCCCAGCAGAGCCGACACTTCGGACCCGGCCTGGGTAAAGCGGAAGATGTTGTCCACGAAGAACAGCACGTCCGTGCCCGACGCGTCGCGGAACTGCTCCGCCAGGGTCAGACCGGTCAGGGCGACGCGCATACGGGCGCCCGGCGGCTCGTTCATCTGGCCATAGACCAGGGCCACTTTCGAATCGACCAGGTTGTCGGGAACGATGACGCCCGATTCGACCATCTCGTGGTACAGGTCGTTGCCCTCGCGGGTGCGCTCACCCACGCCGGCGAACACCGAATAGCCCGAGTGCACCTTGGCGATGTTGTTGATCAGTTCCATGATCAGAACCGTCTTGCCCACACCGGCGCCGCCGAACAGGCCGATCTTGCCGCCCTTGGAATAGGGGGCCAGCAGGTCGATGACCTTGATGCCGGTCACCAGGATCTCCGAGCTGGTCGCCTGCGCGGCGAAGTCGGGGGCGGCCTGGTGGATGGCGCGGGTCTCGCTGGTGGCCAGGGCTTCGCCCTCGTCCACGGGCTCGCCCACGACGTTCAGGATGCGGCCCAGGGTCACGTCGCCCACGGGCACCATGATCGGGTTGCCGGTGTCGGTCACGACCTCGCCGCGGACCAGACCTTCGGTCGCGTCCATGGCGATGGTGCGGACGGTGTTCTCGCCCAGATGCTGGGCAACTTCCAGCACCAGCGTCTTGCCGTTGTTTTGGGTTACCAGCGCGTTCAGAATCGCGGGAAGCCGGTCCTCGAACTGCACGTCAACGACGGCGCCGATCACCTGCGTGATTTTACCAGTGGCCTCTGCCATGTTGTCACCTTTGCTTTACGGTCAGAGCGCCTCGGCGCCCGCAATGATTTCGATCAGCTCCGTGGTGATCGCAGCCTGACGCGAGCGGTTGTACTGCGTCGTCAGCCTGTCGATCATGTCGCCCGCGTTGCGCGTGGCGTTGTCCATGGCACTCATCCGCGCGCCCTGCTCGGACGCCGCATTCTCCAGAAGCGCCGCAAAGATCTGCGTGGCCACCGAACGGGGCAGCAGATCGGCCAGCAGTTCTTCCTCGCCCGGTTCGTAGTCGTAGAGGGCGTTCGTCTCGGACGCGCCCTCGGGGACTTCGGCGGGGATGATCTGGCGCGCGGTCGGAACCTGGCTGATCACCGATTCGAACCGGTTGTAGAAGATCGTCGCCACGTCGAAATCGCCGGTGTCGAAGCGGGTCAGCACCTCGTCGGCGATGGCACGGGCCGTGTCATAGCCCATGCGTTTGACCTCGGAGAGGTCGACATGGTGCACGAACAGGCTGCCATAGTCGCGCTTGAGCTGCTCGCGGCCCTTCTTGCCGACGGTCAGGATCGCGACGTCCTTGCCCTCGGCGCGCAGCCGGTCGGCGTGCTGGCGGGCCAGACGCACGATCGAGCTGTTGAAGCCGCCGGCCAGGCCGCGTTCCGCCGTCATCACGACCAGCAGATGACGCTTGTCGTCGCCCGTTCCGGCCAGCAGGCGGGGCGCGCCGGACTGGCCTGCCGCATTCGCGGTCAGGCCGGCCATGACGGCCGCCATGCGGTCGGCATAGGGACGCGCGGCTTCCGCCGCGTCCTGCGCCCGGCGCAGTTTTGCGGCGGCGACCATCTGCATCGCCTTGGTGATCTTCCGCGTGTTCTTGACGCTTCCGATCCGGTTCTTGAGATCCTTGAGACTGGGCATCTATTCCCCCCTCAGGCGCGGGTGCGGTTGTATTCGTCCAGCGCCGCCTTGATCGAGGCTTCCAGCTCGCCGCTGACCTTGCGGTCGTTGCGGGTCATGTCGTCCAGCAGGTCGGACTTCTGGCCGCGCAGGAAGTGGATCAGACCGTCTTCCCAGGCAACGACGTCGCGCACAGGCACGTTGTCGATATAGCCCTTGGTGCCGGCATAGATCACGATGACGATCTCGGCGTTGGTCAGGGGACGGTACTGCGGCTGCTTCATCAGCTCGGTCAGGCGCGAACCGCGGTTCAGCAGGCGCTGCGTCGCGGCGTCCAGATCCGAACCGAACTGGGCGAAGGCGGCCATCTCGCGGTACTGCGCCAGTTCCAGCTTGACCGGACCCGCGACGGATTTCATCGCCTTGGTCTGGGCGGCCGAACCCACGCGGCTGACCGACAGACCGGTGTTCACGGCAGGGCGGACGCCCTGGAAGAACAGTTCGGTCTCCAGGAAGATCTGGCCGTCGGTGATCGAGATCACGTTGGTCGGGATATAGGCCGACACGTCGCCCGCCTGCGTCTCGATGATCGGCAGCGCGGTCAGCGAGCCCGAGCCGTTGGCCTCGTTCAGCTTGGCCGAACGCTCCAGCAGACGCGAGTGCAGATAGAAGACGTCGCCCGGATAGGCTTCGCGTCCGGGCGGACGGCGCAGCAGCAGCGACATCTGGCGATAGGCCACGGCCTGCTTGGACAGATCGTCATAGATGATCAGCGCGTCCATGCCGTTGTCGCGGAAGTATTCACCGATCGCGGTGCCCGAATAGGGCGCCAGGAACTGCATCGGCGCCGGGTCGGACGCGGTCGCGGCCACCACGGTGGTGTAGGCCATGGCGCCGGTCTCTTCCAGCTTCTTGACCAGCTGGGCCACGGTCGAGCGCTTCTGGCCGACGGCGACATAGATGCAGTGCAGGGTCTTCATGCCCTCGGCCTCGCGGCCGTTGTAGCTCATCTGGTTCAGGATCGTGTCCAGCGCGATCGCGGTCTTGCCGGTCTGACGGTCGCCGATGATCAGCTCGCGCTGGCCGCGGCCGACGGGGATCATGGCGTCGACGGATTTCAGGCCGGTCGCCATCGGCTCGTGCACCGACTTGCGCGGCATGATGCCGGGGGCCTTCATGTCGGCGATGCGGCGCTCGGTCGTCTCGATCGGGCCCTTGCCGTCGATCGGGTTGCCAAGGCCGTCCACGACGCGACCCAGCAGGGCCTTGCCGACCGGAACGTCCACGATCGAGCGCGTGCGCTTGACGGTGTCGCCTTCCTTGATCGAGCGGTCGTCGCCGAAGATCACGATACCGACGTTGTCGGTCTCGAGGTTCAGCACCATGCCGCGGATTCCGCCGGGGAACTCGACCATCTCGCCGGCCTGGACCTTGTCCAGACCATAGACGCGCGCGATGCCGTCACCGACGGACAGGACCTGACCAACTTCGGCAACTTCGGCGTCCTGGCCGAAGTTCTTGATCTGCTCCTTGAGGATCGCCGAAATTTCGGCAGCCTGGATTCCCATTATCCGACCTCTTTCATGACATTCTGCAGGGAAGCGAGCTTCGAGCGGACCGAACTGTCGATCATCTGCGAGCCCAACTTGACAATCATGCCGCCGATGAGGGTCTCATCGACGCGCGTGTTCAGCTTGACCGTCTTGCCGGATTTATCGGCCAGGGTCTGTTTCAGGCGGTCCATTTGCGCATCGGTCAGCGCGATGGCGCTGGTGACGTCGGCGGTGACCTCGCCCCGCTCCGTGGCGATCAGCTCCGCCAGGCGGGCGGTCAGCTGCGGCAGCACGAACAGGCGGCGATTCTTCGCCATCAGCTGCAGCGTGTTGGCCAGCACCGGCGACAGGCCCATGCGGGTCGACAGCGCGCCGATCGCGGCCGCCTGCTGGTCGCGGGAATAGATCGGGCTGGCGATCAGGTCGCGCAGCTCGGCGCTGTCGTGCAGGGCGGCGTTCAGATCGTCGGTCTGGGTGGCCAGGGCGTCCATGCCCCCGCTTTCCTTCGCGATCTCGAAGACGGCCTGCGCATAGCGTCCGGCGATGCTCTGGGAGATGGAAACAGAGTTGGCCACGGTCATCCTTTACGGTTTGCGCAAACCCCGCTGGCGGGCCGGGCTGCTGCCTGGTCTGTCGCGGGGTGCGGGTCGCGGTCGCGCGGCTGATGGAAGGTCGCGCGCAAATCTGGGGCGTCTCTAGCAGGTGATTTGACGCCCGGCAACCGTCCAGGGCCCTGAAACGCGGGCCTTTGCGACAAACGGCGCAGGATCGGCGAAACCCCACGGGGACAGCGCTAACACCCCGCATCCCGGGCCCGCGCACCGTGCGGCAGGATGTCGCATCAGAGGCCGGTTTCAGTCGATTTCGCGGGCCGTCGGGGCGGCTTGCGGACGCGGTCGGGCCACCCCGTCCAGGATCTCCAGCGGACTGGGCACATGGATTCGCACCCCGGGGCCGACCGGCGCGCGGGCATGCTTGGACAGTTCGACCATGATGACGCCGGCGATCAGCACCCGGCTGATCCGCGCGCCGGTGCGTTCCCAGAACTGGGCGCTGCGCAGCCAGAATCGCCGGTCCGAGGGCGGGATGTAGATGGCGCTGCCATGCCAATCGGGCTGGAACCCCGCGCGGCGCATCTGCGCCTCGATCTGACCGGTGGTGTAGGACCGGCCAAAGCCGAAGGGCGTGCGGTCCGATGCGGCCCACAGGCCCGCCCGGTTCGGCACCATCAGCATCATCCGCCCGCCCGGACCCAGGCAGCGCCATGCCTCGGTCAGCAGTTCGCGGGGATGCTCGCTGGTCTCCAGGCCGTGCAGCATGACCAACCGGTCCAGGCTGCCGGTCTGGATGGGCCATGCGGTCTCGTCGCACAGGACGGCATGGTTGGGCATGCCCGCGGGCCAGCCCATCACCCCCTGCGGGCCGGGCATCAGCGCGGTCACCCGCCGCGCGGTCGGCAGATAGGGCCGCAGCATCGGCGCCGCGAACCCGAACCCCGCCACGGTCATGCCGCTGCTGCGCGCAGGGTCCCACCGCGCCGTCAGCCGGTCGCGCAGGATCCGCTGGACCACGCGCCCCAACGCCCGCTGGTAATAGAACCGTCGCAGCTGGTCGATGTCGTGGTGCATTGCGCGCAGGTCCCGGTTTTGACAGGCTCAGGTGAACACATGGTCAAGGATTTGCCAATGCCGCTGGAACTGGTCACGCTGCGCTGTCTCAAGGACAACTATGCCTATCTGCTGCATTCCGACGCGGGCACCGTGCTGATCGACGCGCCCGAGGCCATGCCGGTCCTGACCGAGCTGGAGGCGCGGGGCTGGGGGCTGGACGCGATCCTGCTGACCCATCACCACGACGACCACATCCAGGCCGTGCCGGAGATCGTCGCCGCCACCGGTGCCCGGGTCATCGGGGCCGCCGCCGATGCGCATCGCCTGCCGCCGCTGGACGTCAGCGTCGCGCCAGGAGAGCCGCTGGAGGTTCTGGGCGAACCCGTCCACGTGATCGACGTGTCGGGCCATACCGTGGGCCACGTGGCGTTTCATTTTCCGGACAGTGCGATGGCCTTCACGGCCGACAGCCTGATGGCCCTGGGCTGCGGCCGCCTGTTCGAGGGCGACCCTGCGATGATGTGGGACAGCCTGTCGCGGCTGAACGCCCTGCCCGGCGACACGCTGATCTGTTCGGGGCACGACTATTGCACGGGCAACGGCGCCTTTGCCCTGTCGGTCGATCCCGACAACGCGGCGCTGCAGGACCGCTTGTCAGCCATCGCCGAAGCGCGCATCCCTTGCGCCCCCGCCACGCTGGAGGTGGAGCGGGCAACGAACCCCTTCCTGCGCCCCGCCGCGCTGGCGCCTGCGATTGGGATGGCGGGGGCTGACGACGCGCAGGTCTTTGCCCGCCTGCGCCGGCTGAAGGACGATTTCTGAGGCCTGCGGCATCGGCGCGCGGGGGCGTGCCGGCCCCGCGCTTGAAATGCGGGCTTTGCGACATCACATCTGCCTCAAGCGTGGGAAAATCGTGGCACCTGTCTGAAAAATCACTTGAAGCCGAACGAAATCCACCAAATCTTAACCCTACCGTGACAGTCTGGGCAGGTGGGCCGCGAACAGCCCATACCGCCAGCCGACTGACAGGAGACGACCGTGCCAAGTTTCTCGACCTCCCTGGAACAGGCCATTCACCAGGCGCTTGCGCTGGCGAACGAACATCGACACGAGCTTGCGACGCTGGAACACCTGTTGCTGGCGCTGACCGAGGAACCCGATGCGGTCAAGGTCATGCGCGCCTGCAACGTGGACCTCGAGGATCTGCGCAAGACGCTGGTCGATTTCATCGAGGATGACCTGTCGACCCTGATCACCGACGTCGAAGGTTCGGAGGCCGTGCCCACGGCCGCGTTCCAGCGCGTCATCCAGCGCGCGGCGATCCACGTGCAAAGCTCGGGCCGGCAGGAGGTCACCGGCGCGAACGTGCTGGTCGCGATCTTCGCCGAGCGCGAATCGAATGCGGCCTTCTTCCTGCAGGAGATGGACATGACCCGTTACGACGCGGTCAACTTCATCGCCCATGGCGTGGCCAAGAACCCGTCCTTCAACGAGCCCCGCAAGGTGGTCGGATCGGAGGAGCCGGTCGAGCAGAGCAAGGCCGAGGCCGCCCCCGACCCCAAGGACGAGACCGCGCTTGGCAAGTACTGCGTCGATCTGAACGTCAAGTCCAAGAAGGGCGACGTGGACCCGTTGATCGGACGCGAATCCGAGGTCGAGCGGGCCATTCAGGTCCTGTGCCGCCGGCGCAAGAACAACCCGCTGCTGGTGGGTGATCCGGGCGTGGGCAAGACCGCCATCGCCGAGGGCCTGGCGCTGAAGATCACCCGCGGCGAGACCCCCGAGGTCCTGGCCGGGGCGACGATCTTCTCGCTGGACATGGGCGCGCTGCTGGCCGGCACACGCTATCGCGGCGACTTCGAGGAGCGGCTGAAGGCCGTCGTCAAGGAACTGGAGGCGCATCCCGACGCCATCCTGTTCATCGACGAGATCCACACCGTCATTGGAGCGGGCGCGACCTCTGGCGGGGCGATGGATGCGTCGAACCTGCTGAAACCCGCGTTGGCGGGCGGCAAGCTGCGCTGCATGGGCTCGACGACCTACAAGGAGTATCGCCAGCACTTCGAGAAGGACCGCGCGCTGAGCCGCCGGTTCCAGAAGATCGACGTGAACGAGCCTTCGGTGCCGGACACCATCAAGATCCTGATGGGCCTGAAGCCGCATTTCGAGGCGCATCACGACCTGCGCTATACCAATGACGCGATCAAGTCGGCGGTGGAACTGGCGGCACGCTACATCAACGACCGCAAGCTGCCTGACAGCGCGATCGACGTCATCGACGAGGCCGGTGCCGCCCAGCATCTGGTCAGCGAGAGCAAGCGCCGCAAGACGATCAGCCCCAAGGAGATCGAGGCCGTCGTGGCCAAGATCGCCCGCATCCCGCCCAAGAACGTCAGCAAGAACGACGCGGAGGTCCTGCGCGATCTGGATGCCGGTCTGAAGCGTGTCGTGTTTGGCCAGGACAACGCCATCGAGATGCTGTCCAGCGCCATCAAGCTGGCCCGTGCGGGCCTGCGCGAGCCCGAGAAGCCCATCGGCAACTACCTGTTCGCGGGCCCGACCGGTGTCGGCAAGACCGAGGTGGCCAAGCAGCTGGCCTCCAGCCTGGGGGTCGAGCTGATCCGCTTCGACATGTCGGAGTACATGGAGAAGCATGCCGTCAGCCGCCTGATCGGCGCGCCTCCGGGCTATGTCGGCTTCGACCAGGGCGGCCTGCTGACCGACGGCGTGGATCAGCACCCGCATTGCGTGCTGCTGCTGGACGAGATCGAGAAGGCGCATCCGGATGTGTTCAACATCCTGCTGCAGATCATGGATGCGGGTCGCCTGACCGACCATAACGGGCGGACCGTCGATTTCCGCAACGTGATCCTGATCATGACCTCGAATGCGGGCGCCGCGGATCAGGCCAAGGCCGCGATCGGCTTCGGCCGCGACCGGCGCGAGGGCGAGGACACGGCCGCGATCGAGCGGACCTTCACGCCCGAGTTCCGCAACCGTCTGGATGCGATCATCTCCTTTGCGCCGCTGTCGCGCGACGTCGTGGTCCACGTCGTCGAGAAGTTCGTCCTGCAACTGGAAGCGCAGCTGATGGACCGCAACGTCCATATCGAACTGACACCCGAGGCTGCAAACTGGCTGGCCGAAAAGGGGTACGACGACCGCATGGGCGCCCGCCCCCTGGGCCGCGTGATCCAGGAAAGCATCAAGAAGCCCTTGGCCGAGGAATTGCTGTTCGGACGCCTGACCAAGGGTGGCGTGGTGCGCGTCAAGATCGAGGACGACAAGCCGGCCTTCGACATCACCGGCCCCGATGCCCCACGGATCGGCAAGTCCAAGACACCCTTGCTGACAGCTGAATAAGCGCGAAAGGCCCCGCCACCACGGCGGGGCCTTTTTCGTCATGGGCCGACGTTCCTGAATGCCGCCGCCCATGAACCAGAACCGACGATCACGACAAGGGATGCGGGGGCGACGCCCCCCGCGCGGGGCGGGCCCCCTCGATGGGGGTCCGCCCCGCTCCCGATCAAGGTGTAATCAGCCGTGCCGGGATCAAGCCGCGTAAGGCATTGCCGCAGTAAAGCTGGCCGTGCTGCAGATCCGCCACCGTCAGCACGGCCTCCTGTGCCCGACCATCGGCCAGCAGCGTCTCGCGCAGGACGCCTGGCAGCAACCCGCTGCGCGACGGCGGCGTCAGCAGGCGACCATCGCGGCGCAGGAAGATGTTGGAGATGGTGCCCTCGCACAGCTCCCCGTCTGCGTTCCTCAGCAACCCTTCGTCGATGCCGGGGGGCAGCGCCGCGCGGGTGGCGTCATAGATCGGTCGGTGCGATGTCTTGATCCGCAACCATGGGTCGCCCGCCTCAAGGCGCATGTCCGACAGGACCACCCGCCAGACCGCCGGGTTCGGCGGCAGCGGCGCATGGGTCAGGGCGACCTGCCCTGCCTGATCGACCGACAGCCGCGCCCGAAGAACCGCACCACCCGGCAGCCCCGCCAACGCCGCCGTGACGCTGTCTTCGTCCAGCGAGATCCCGGTCGCCGCGCAGCCGCGGCGCAGACGTGCCAGATGACGCGGCCACAGGGGGATACGGCCGTCCGCCTCGGCGCGCATGGTCTCGAAGACGGTCAGGCCGTCGGGGATCGGCCCAAGAATGCGGCCTTGCACAATGCTTCCTCCCATTCGGACCCGGCTTGGCTGTCATGCACGATGCCGCCGCCGACATTCAGGCGCAACATTCCCGGCGTTTCCACCCAAGGGGACCGGATCGCCACGCTGAACCGCATAGGCCCCGCCGGATCGACCCATCCGATGGCCCCGCAATAGACCTCGCGCGCGGCGCCCTCCAGTTCGGCAATGATCTGCATCGACCGGACCTTGGGCGCTCCGGTGATCGACCCGCAGGGAAACAGCGCCGCCAGGATCTGTGCCAGCCCCGCGTCGGGCGCCAGCTGACCCTGCACCGTCGAGACCATCTGATGCACGGTGGCATAGGTCTCGACATGGAACAGCTGCGGGACGCGAACGGTGCCGGGCAGGCAGATGCGGCTGATGTCGTTGCGCAGCAAGTCGACAATCATCAGGTTCTCGGCCCGGTTCTTGGCCGATCCGTGCAGCGCCTGCGCAGCCTGCGCGTCATTTGCCGGGGTGTCGCCGCGGGCGGCCGTGCCCTTCATCGGGCGGGTGGTGATGCGCCTGTCAGCATCGACGGCAAAGAACAGCTCGGGCGAGCGCGACAGGACGACCGGCCCTCCCAGATCGACAAAGGCCCCCTCGCCCACCGGCTGTCTGGCGGCCAGCGCAGCATAGATCGCCAGGGGATCACCCTCGACCTCGGCCTGCAGCGGGAATGTCAGGTTGATCTGATAGGTGTCGCCTGATTCGATCAGCCCGTGCACGGTCGCGATGGCCGCGTCATAGCGCGCGCGATCCCAAAGGGGGCGCACCGCGCCGATGGCGACGCCGTCAGGCGACGGCAGGGGATCCGCCGGGTGCGGGCCGTCAAAGACCCCCATCAGGATCAGCGGCATCCGCCGGTCCGCAGGCATCAGCCCGGCCAGCCGCGGGATCAGCGCGTGACCCAGTTCATAGGACAGATACCCCGCCAGCCAGCAACCCCGCTCGGTCGCCGCCTGCATCGCGGCCAGGGCCGGGCCCACGCCCGCCGCGCTGTCCGCCCGGATGATCGCCTGCGGGGCGCGGAACAGCGTACCATCGCCCAGGGGCCCGGTGTCGAACCGGATCTGCCCGCCCGTCACGTGGCGGCCTTTTTCGCGGCGGCGCGGCCTTCCTTGATCTTGGCGGCCAGATCGCGGGCCACGGCAAAGGCGCCCTTGATGCGTTCGCCGTCGGTGGCAAAATCGCGTTTCAGCACGATCTTGTTGTCGGTGACCTTGGCGGTGCCGCGTTCGTCGGACAGGAAATCGACCAGCCCGGCAGGGTTGGGGAACTTGTCCTGATGGAACTGCACCGTGATGCCCTTGGGGCCCACGTCCAGCTTGGCGATGTTGGCGCGTTTCGCCATCGCCTTGATGCGGATCACCAGCAGCAGCGTGTTCACCTCACGCGGCAGCGGGCCGAAGCGGTCGATCAGCTCGGCCGCAAAGCCCTCCAGCTCGACCTTGGTCGTCAGGTCGGCCAAGCGACGATACAGGCCCAACCGCACGTCCAGATCGGGGATATAGCTGTCGGGAATGGTCACCGGCACGCCCAGGTTCAGCTGCGGCGCCCATTCATCCTCGGGCGTGCCCTCCAGCTCTCCGGATTTCAGCTTGGCGATCGTCTCCTCCAGCATGGCCTGGTACAGCTCGAACCCGACCTCCTTGATGTGGCCCGACTGCTCCTCTCCCAGAAGGTTGCCGGCACCGCGCAGGTCAAGGTCCTGGGACGCCAGGTTGAAGCCCGCGCCCAGGCCGTCGATGTTGCCCAGGAACTTCAGCCGCCGCATGGCCTGCGGCGTCAGCGGCGCCCGCGGCTTGGTGGTCAGGTACGCATAGGCCCGCGCCTTGGAACGACCCACGCGACCGCGGATCTGGTACAGCTGCGACAGGCCGAACATGTCGGCGCGCCAGACGATCATCGTGTTCGCGGTCGGGATATCCAGCCCCGATTCGACGATGGTCGTGGCCAGCAGCACATCGTGGCTGCCGTCGTAGAAGGCGTTCATGCGGCTGTCCAGGTCACCCGCCGCCAGCTGGCCATGCGCCACGATATAGCACAGCTCGGGCATGTTCTCGGTCAGCCAGTGCTCGATCTCGGGCAGGTCGGTCAGGCGGGGCACGACAAAGAACGACTGCCCGCCGCGATACTTCTCGCGCAGCAGCGCCTCGCGGATGGTGACGGTGTCGAATTCGCTGACATAGGTGCGGATCGCCAGGCGGTCGACCGGCGGCGTGCCGATCACAGACAGGTCGCGCACCCCCGTCAGCGACAGCTGCAGCGTGCGCGGAATGGGCGTCGCGGTCAGGGTCAGCACGTGGATGTCGCTGCGCAGCTCCTTGAGCCGCTCCTTGTGGCCGACGCCGAAATGCTGCTCCTCGTCGATGATGAGCAGGCCCAGGTTCTTGAACCGCACGCCCTTGGCCAGCACTGCATGAGTGCCCACGACGATGTCCACGCTGCCGTCCGACAGGCCGGTGCGGGTGGCCGACGCGTCCTTGGCACTGACAAAGCGCGACAGCGGGCGGACGGTGATGGCGGTGCCGCGAAACCGTTCGACGAAGCTGCGGTAGTGCTGGCGGGCCAGCAGGGTCGTGGGGGCCACGACGGCGACCTGCATCCCCTGGCTGGCCGCGATGAAGGCAGCGCGCATGGCGACCTCGGTCTTGCCGAACCCCACGTCGCCCACGATCAGGCGGTCCATCGGGCGGCCGATGGCCAGATCGCCGGCCACGTCCTCGATGGCGGACAGCTGGTCGTCGGTCTCGCTGTAGGGGAAGCGCGCGGCAAAGGCCTGCCACTCGTGATCGTCGGGCTCCAGCACCGGGGCGGGACGCAGCAGGCGTTCGGCGGCGACGCGCATCAGCTTGTCGGCGATCAGCTTGATGCGTTCCTTCAGCTTGGCCTTGCGGGCCTGCCAGGCACCGCCGCCAAGACGGTCCAGCAGACCTTCCTCGTGGCCATAGCGCGACAGCAGCTCGATGTTCTCGACCGGCACGAACAGGCGGTCGCCGCCCGCATATTCCAGCGCCACGCAGTCATGCGGCACCTTCATCGCCATGATCGTCTCGATGCCGGTATATCGACCGATGCCGTGTTCGACATGCACGACCAGATCGCCCGGCGACAGGGTCTGGGTATCCTTCAGGAAGTTGTCGGCCTTGCGCCGTTTCTTGGCGCCACGGATCAGCCGGTCGCCCAGCACATCCTGTTCCGAGATCACCGCCAGCCGCCCCAAGGCGCTGCCGTCGGCCACGAAACCCTCGTCCAGGGGCCAGACGGTCAGGCCGATGCTGCCGGGCTGGTCCGGCAGGTCGCGGATGTCCGCGATGGGCTTGGCCCCGGCCAGCCCCTCGTCCGTCAAAAGACCGGACAGGCGTTCGCGTGCGCCGTCGGAAAAGCTGGCGATGATGACGCGATGGGTGCGTGCCAGCGCCTTGACGTGATCGGCCAGCGCGCCGAACAGGTTGATCTGCTCGGCCTGGCGTTCGGGGGCAAAGTTGCGCCCCTGCCGGCCGCCCGCGTCCAGCACGCCCGGCCCGGGCGGCTGCTGCAGGACCGACAGGCGCAGCACCCGGTGCGGGGCCAGCCAGGCGTCCCATTCGACATCGGTCGGAAACATCGCGTCGGGTGGCACGGGTTTGTAGACCGTGTCGGCCCGCCCCTTGGCGGCCATCGCGGCGCGACGCGCCTCGAACTGTTCGCGGACCATCGTGCGGCGGGCGTCGATCACCTGGCCGATATGATCGTCCAGCACCACCGACGCGCCGGGGGCATAGTCGAAAAGGCTCTCCATCCGGTCGTGAAACCACGGCAGCCAATGTTCCATGCCGGCCATCTTGCGGCCCGCGCTGACGCTTTCGTACAGCGGATCGCTGGTCCCGCCGCCGTATTCGGTGCGATAGCTTTGCCGGAACCGGGTGATCGAGGGTTCGTCCAGGATGACCTCGGACATCGGCGCCAGCTCGATCCGGTCCAGCTTTTCGGTGGTGCGCTGCGTGTCGGGATCGAACCGCCGCGCGCCGTCCAGCACGTCGCCGAACAGGTCCATGCGGATCGGCCCGGTGGTGCCGGGGGGATAGATGTCGATGATGCCGCCGCGGATCGCGTAATCGCCCGGGTCGGTCACGGTCGCGGTCTGCGCGAACCCCATGCGCACCAGGAACTCGCGCAGGGCGGCCTCGTCGATGCGGTCGCCCACGCGCGCGATGAAGGCCGTGCCGCGGACCAGATCGCGGGCCGGCACCCGCTGCAGCACGGCGTTCAGCGTGGTCAGCAGGACGAACGGTCCCTTGATGCGCCCCTGCGCCAGACCCGCCAGCGTCGCCATGCGCGCGGCCTGAACCTCGGGCGCCGGAGAGATGCGGTCATAGGGCGTCGTGTCCCAGGCCGGGAAATCCAGCACCGGCAGATGCGGTGCCATGAAGGCCAGCGCCTGACGCATCGCCTCCATGCGGCGGTCGTCGCGGGCCACGTGGATCACGGGCGCGCCACGGTTCTCGGGTCGCGCCGCCTCGCGCGCGATCAGCGCGGCGTCATAGCCTTCGGGCGCACCGGACAGGATCAGCTTGTCGGACATGGATGCTGACCTAAGCGGCTGCGCGGGGAAGTCAAGCGGGCTAGAAGCCAACGGGATGCAGGACCGTCCACAATGCCCCCCACAACGCCGTCACCGCGACCGCGATCATCGACAGGATCGTCACGAAGCGCTTGTGCCAGACCATCGCGCGGGCCGCATCGCCCGCCGCCTGCGACACGGGGGCGCGCCCCTCCTGCGCGGCATGGACCAGCGGCACCAGACGCCGCGCCAGGCGCACGCGCATCCAGAACAGCACCCAGAACGGCAGCAGCAGCAGCGTCAGCGCCTGCGCCATCTCCAGCCAGAAGACGAACCCCAGCACCGCCAGCGAGGTCATCAGGAAGCTGGTGACGCCCAGAAAGGCCGCCCCCTCGCGCGGGCGCAGCTGCCAGCGGGGCAGGATCAGCGACAGCCAGTCCAGCAGCGTGATGACCGCCGGTCCCTGCGCATCGTCGCCCGCCAGCGACGCCCGGGCGCGGGCCAGGACCTCGGTCGGGATGCCCAGCACGCTGCGGCCGGCGACCGACCACATGCCGATCAGCACAAGCCAGAACCAGATCGTCGAAAAGGACCGGCTGCCCAGAAGCCCGATCAGGTTGTCGAATTGCGGCACGGGCAGTTCCTTGTCCTTGTCTGCGCGCGACCTTAGAACGGGTTTCAACCAAGGAAAAGCGGCACGGTTGCCCCACCCCAGACAGGAGGCCCCCATGGCCAGTCCCATCATCGCCCCCTTCCCCGCCGGCCGCCTGCGCCGGCTGCGCCGCAACGCCAACATCCGCGCGATGGTGTCGGAACGGAACCTGACCCCCGCCAACCTGATCTGGCCGATCTTCGTGACCGAGGTCGCCGGCGCCGAGGGCGAGATCGCCTCGATGCCCGGGGTCGAACGCCTGACCCTGGACGGCGCGCGGCGGGCGGCGGAACGGGCGGCGCGGCTGAACATCCCCGCGATCTGCATCTTTCCCCATTCCGACCAGGCCAGCCGCACCGACGACTGCGCCCGCGCATGGGATCCCGACAATATCGGCAACCTGGCCATCCGCGCGGTCAAGGACGAGGTCCCCGACCTGGTCGTGATGACCGACATCGCGCTGGACCCCTATAACGCCAACGGCCATGACGGGCTGGTCCGGGACGGAGAGATCCTGAACGACGAGACCATCGAGGCGCTGGTGCGCATGGCGCTGGTCCAGGCCGATTGCGGCGCGGACATCCTGGGGCCAAGCGACATGATGGACGGGCGCATCGCCGCCCTGCGCGCCGCCCTGGAACGCCATGACCACAAGAACGTCGCGATCCTGTCCTATGCCGCGAAATTCGCCAGCGCGTTCTACGGGCCGTTCCGCGACGCGGTGGGTGCGTCGGGCAGGCTGGTGGGCGACAAGAAGACCTATCAGATCAACCCCGCCAACCGCGGCGAGGCGATCCGCTGCGTCGCGCGCGACCTGGCCGAGGGCGCGGACATGGTCATGGTGAAACCCGGCATGCCCTATCTGGACATCTGCCGGGCCGTGAAGGACGAATTCGGCGCGCCCACCTTCGCCTATCAGGTCAGCGGCGAATACGCGATGATCGAGGGGGCGATCCGCAACGGCTGGCTGTCGCGCGACGCGATGGTGGAAAGCCTGCTGGGCTTCCGCCGCGCGGGCTGCGACGGGGTGCTTAGCTACTTTGCGCCGACGGTGGCCGAAATGCTGGCATGACGCCGGTGGCTGGCGTATCTTGCGCGCCAACGGGCCGAGACGAGCCCCGCACCCCGACACGAGGCGACACATGACCCACCCGATCCACCTGTCCCGTCGCAACCTGCTGCTGACCGGGGGCGCGGCCCTGCTGGCCGCCGGCTGCAGCAACGCGGTCGGCAGCGACGCGGCCGCCCAGCTGGATGCGCGCGTCGACCAGACGCACCAGTATCTGGTGACCACCTATCCCGCATCCCAACCCCTGCTGCAGAACGCCCGCGGCGTGCTGTACATGCCCCTGATGACCGAGGCCGCGCTTGGCTTCGGCGGCGCCTATGGCCAAGGCGCGCTGCGGATCGGCGGGCAGACCGTCGACTATTACTCGGCCACCCGCGCCACCGTCGGGCTTCAGGCGGGCGCGCAGCAATACGCGCATGTGCTGATCTTCCAGGACGAACAGGCGCTGACCGCGTTCCGCGCGGCACCGGGCTGGACCGCGGGTGCCGGGGCCTATTACGCGCTGCCGTCGGGCGGCATGGCGGTGGGTGCCGATACGTTCAGCGCCCAGTTCCCGGTCGTGGCGATGATCTTCGGCCAGTCGGGCCTGATCGCCGGTGCGGCGATCGAGGGGACGAAATACACCCGCGTCATCCCCTCGGCCCTGCCCAACGTCCAGTTCGGCAATCTGGGCCTGCCGCCGATGGGCGTGCAGGGCTAGGACCGCGACAACAGCGCCCCGCGGTCATCGGCCAGCCCGATGACCATCGCGGCCTCGAACCCGCCCTCGACCTGCGTGACCTCGGCATAGGCGCCCTGCCCCGCGCGGCGCGCGATGCCGTCCTGATCGTTGAAGATCCGCCCCCGCGTGCTGTCGCGGGCGTAATCGGGCAGCTGGTCGAAGACCGCACGGCTGAAGCGGTCGGGAAAGAAGATCTGACCGGTCAGCAGGTCGCGTTCCCCCAGCAGCACCTTGAAATGCACATGCGCCGTGCGGCCCTGATACCATCCAGGCCAGATCGTGCGGAACGCCGCCCGCCCGGCCTGGTTGGTCACCTGCGCGCCGCGCAGGAAGGTCTCTCCGCTCAGGTCGCCCTGCTGCTGGCCGGGATAGCCGCTGTAATTGCCCTGCGCGTCGCAATGCCAGACATCCACCCGCGCGCCCTGGATGGGCCGACAGGCCGCATCCACCACCTGCAACCGCAGCGCCAGCGGATAGCCCGCGCGCCCGTCGCGGATGTCGCCGCGCATCAGGCGCGGATCGAAGTAGAACGGCCCCTGCGCCGTCGCCGGGGTCACCTGGCAGACGTTCGCGGCGATCAGCCGGGCGGCACGGGCATCCTGGGCCAGCGCCTGCCCCACCGCCCCGATGCCCAGGACGGACGGCGCGGCGATGGCCAGGCTTCGCAACAGCTGACGGCGGTCGATCATCGTGCATCTCCTGTGGTCGGGATGCCATGATGCCCGGCAGGGCGCGCGGGCAAAGTCACATTGCCGTCAGGCGCCCTCGGTCGAGGTCAGGTGCCGCAGGCCGTGCGTCACGTCGGCCCGCACCGCCAGGCGCAGCGCGGGCTCGTCACCGGCGCGCAGCGCGGCCAGGATCATGCGGTGATGGCGCGGCGGTTCGTTGCGACGCACACGACCATAAAGCGCGCGCATCGTCGGTCCCAGCTGCAGCCAGATCGTCTCCAGCATGGCCAGCATCGCGGGAGCCTGCGCCCGCAGATACAGCATGCGGTGAAAATCGAGGTTACAGCGGATATAACCCACGGCATCGTGGCGCTCGACGGCATCCGCGATCCGCCCGTTCATCACCGCCAGACGGTCGATCAGCGCGAAATGCGCCCGCGGCAGGGCGCGGGCCGCCAGTTCGGGCTCGATCAGCGCGCGCAGGGCGGCCAGTTCCTCGATCCGGTCGTCGGACAGGGCCGGTGTGGCCACGCGTCCCGATCCCGACAGCGTCAGCGCGCCTTCGGCGACCAGGCGGCGCACGGCCTCGCGCGCGGGGGTCATCGACAGGTTGTGATCGCGCGCGATGCCGCGCAGCGTCAGCGCCTTGCCCGGCGGCAGTTCCCCCAGCATGATCTGGCTGCGCAGGCTGCGATACAGGCGTTCATGGGCGGTGGGGTCGGTCGGGCTCATGGCCATGATGTGATCACAAATCCGGGCTGCGTCAATCGCGGAACCGCCACAGCATCAGATCGCCCCCCTGCGCGCGCAGCCACGCCCGATGCGGGGCATGACCGGGCATCAGCGCCTCGACCTGGGCCCAGAACCGAGTCGAATGATCCATATGCGCCAGATGCGCGACCTCGTGCGCCGCGACATAGTCCAGCACGACCGGCGGCGCCATCGCCAGGCGCCACGAGAACATCAGCCGCCCGTCATGGGTGCAGCTGCCCCACCGGGACCGCGTGTCGCGCAGGGCGATGGCGGCATAGGGGCGCCCCAGTGCCTCCGCAAATCGGTCGCAGGCCACCCGCAGGCGCAGCATCGCCAGATGCTTCAGCCAAGCGGCCGCAACGGCGCCCGCCGGGCGTCCTTCGGGGATCAGCAGGCGGTCGTCCTGAACCTGGGCGCGCCGCACCGGCGCCGGTGTCAGGATCAGCGCCCGCCCCTCGACCGGCAGGGCCGCGCCGGGCACCGCCGCCTGTCGCAGGGGCAGTCGGCCCACCGCCGCGCGCAGCCAGTCGCGGCGCGACCGCGCGAAATCCTGCCCCTCGGCCAGGGGTACCCCCACGGGCAGGGTCAGCACCGCGCCCGACCCGTCGCGGGGCACGCGCAGGGTCATCCGCCGTGCGCGCGACGACCGTCGCAGACGCACCGCCAGCCCCTCTTCGATGATGATCCGCTGATCGCCGCTTGCCATGCCCGCCTTGGCCTGCCAGATAAAGCCTTTGACACCCCTTGGCCTCTGTGGCAGGGGATCACCCGATTTCCCCTAATCGCGGCTGAAGGAGAATACCATGCCCAAAGAGGAATGGGGCACCAAACGCCTGTGCCCGCATTGCGCCACCCGCTTTTACGACCTGAAGGCAGATCCGATGACCTGCCCGGCCTGCGGGAACACATTCACGGTGACCAGCCTGACCGACGGTCGTGGCAAGACGCTGGTGACCGAGAAGACGGCCGCGGCGAACGATGACGACGAACTGGTCGACGACGAAGAGGATATCGCCGACGACGCGGGCGAGATCGACGACGACCTGCTGGAAGAGGACGACGACGACGGCGACGTGTCGCTGGACGACATCGCCGATGTCGCGGGCGACGAAGAGGAATAAGACCCAAGGCCGCGCCCGAAATGGCGCGGCCTTCTTCGTTGCGGCGCATCGATGCGGAGCGCCGCGCAGGCCTGCCGGGGGAATTTCCGGAAACTGCACGGCGCCGCCGATTTTCCGCTTGCACCCCGCCGCGCCCCCTCCTATAGACCCCACACGCGGCGGCGCAGACGCGCTTCGCGGACCTCACGGTGGGGCCATAGCTCAGTTGGTAGAGCGCTTGAATGGCATTCAAGAGGTCAGGGGTTCGATTCCCCTTGGCTCC
The DNA here is from genome assembly GCF_028621715.1 of Paracoccus marcusii. Lineage (NCBI taxonomy): Bacteria > Pseudomonadati > Pseudomonadota > Alphaproteobacteria > Rhodobacterales > Paracoccaceae > Paracoccus > Paracoccus marcusii. The sequence goes on from NZ_CP117466.1 coordinate 232,113, forward strand.
ACCATTAGACTTTCCATGACATTCCAGACAGCTGATCCGACCCGCAAGGCCGACCTGTCTAGACGTCGATCTCGAAGCCTGGCAGCCAGCGGTGCAGCATTGTCCCCGGCAGGTGAACGGCCGGACGCGACAGCGTCGTGCGCAACAGGCCGCGGCGGGCCGGATGGGCATTCCCCTCGACCCGCATGTTCTGGCGCTGCATCGCATAGCGCACGCCGGTAACCGGCCCGTCGATGGTCAGGTGCAGATCATGGCCGTCAAGGGCCAGCGCGGTGATCGTGCCGCCGCCGGTGACCTCGACGCCCAGAAACGCGTCGATGCCCCGGCCGCCATAAGGCGAGGCCTGATGGTCCGCCAGGGCTTCGTCCGGGCGCAGGGCAAAGCGCAACGTGATCCGGTCGCCCTGACGCCGTGCGGTCGGGCGCGGGATCGTCCAGCCGCGCCCTGCCATGGTTTCTCGCAGGGCCCATGCCGCCAGCTCTCCCATGATGCGGGAATGCTGCAGGTCCGGGTGCACGCGGTCGGACAGGGCCGAGGGATAGATCGGCCCCACCATCACGGCATCGTCGCGCCCGGCCACGAAGGCCAGCTGATCGGCGGCGGCATGGTTCGTGTCGCTGCCGTGATGCGACTGGTCCGACCCCGCGGTCTGCATCAACAGGATCATCTTGCGCGCGGCGGGGTAAAGATCGTCCAGCCGGGCCCGGATGCGGTTCCAGTGCGCCTGCAAGGCGTTCAGATACACACCCGGCGCGGCCTGGCGGTCGGCTTCTCCCTGGATCCAGAAATAGACGACCGTCTCTGGCGCGCTCCCCTCCCGCAGATATGCAAGATGCGTGCCGTTGATGATCATGTCCATGTTGTGGCGGACCAACCCGTCGGGGTCCTCCAACAGCGCGATCGACTGACCGGCGACAGGATTTCCGGAGATGCTGATCGGCGCGAAACGCTGCACGTCCTCTGCCTCATCCCCGTGTCCAACCAGGGCCTGCGCCATTGGCAGAGCCGGCGGAACCGGCTTGGATATCCTGACACGCGTGAACTCGGCCTCAGACAGCGCAACAGGACCGCTGCGCTTCTGCAAGCCCTGCAGCTCAATGATGCGACGCTCGGGCCCGGTGTGGATTCCGCTCAGCATTTGCACATTCAGACGGGCGATGTCAGCCAGCGCAAGCTTGTCGACAGCCGGGACATCGGGACCAAGGGCCAAGGATTGGCCATTGAAATGAATCAGCAACGGTGATCCGCTCACCGCTTCGTCTGCACCGCCCCGGCGGGACGAAAGCCAGTCGCGCAGTGCACCGATATCGGTTTCGTTCAGAACCTGAAGCGTCAGATCATGAAGTGTCACGGCGGCCTTGGTACCGGCGTGAATCTGTCGAATCTGCAACAGCGGCATTGCATCGAAGGCTGCGGCCTCTTCGATCAGGCCATCTTCATGACAGGTCAGCAGATGGCCGGACGCCGTCAATACAAAGCAGACCGTCCGCCGCGTGTTCAGCTTACTTGCGAAATCAACCCGGGCGGTTCCAACCCTCGCAACCCAATGGGTTCCCATATCGCGGAACGACAAACTCAGCCCGCTCTGATCGATCAATGACAGCAGGGTGCCGTGCGGAGATGGCTCTTTCTGTGAAAAGCATATTTCGACCAGAATGGCCTCTGCCTGCAGCAACGCCGTCGCAGGCAGGACGCATCGCAGGCTGGTGCCCCGGACAACATCGATCCCATCCGGCCCGGCGGACAGAACCGTGCCGGGCGGATGCGCCCTGAGCGAAAGGTCGCGCTGGCCCCGCAGCGTGATTGCGGCGACCTGACTGTCCGGGGTGTCAGGCAGCGTCAGGACCATGGGCGCGGGCACCGATGCGCCATCCGACCCCGGGGTCGAGCCGTCGGACGCGTTGCTGCCGGTCATCGGGGCAGCGACAACCGGCCGGACCTGCCCGATGCCGAGAGATCATGGCCCCTCATGCCGAGGCCTTGGCCGTTCTTCTGGCGTGACGTTCCAGATTTTCGTCCAACGGGTTGAAGGCCTGACCGTGCAGGTCGGCGATTCGCTGCAGATCCGCGTCGCGCTGGCTGTCGGTCAGCGCGGGCCATGGCGTGTCGCCGCTGATCATGCCCCGGTCGCGCAGCATCCGCCAGGTCCGGGGAAAGTCCATCTCGCCGAACGACCCACGTCCGGGGCGCAGCGCGCCGCCCTGAACCCAGTCGCGTTCCAAGGTGTTGATCTCGAACGCGGTCATGCCGGTGAAGGTCTGCAGCTGGCGCACGAAGCCGGGTGCAAAGTCCATGCTGCGCCGCGTCAGGATCGCCACCCGCTGCGCGGCGTTGCCGACATAGGCCATCATGTGCAGCGGAGAGCAGTCGACCGTGATGATGTCCCGCGCGGCCTTGTAGTGCGCGATCTGGACCGCCGCCGGGTGCTTTTGCGGATGGAACATCTGATAGCCTTCCTGGGCCAGATACCCTTCCAGCAAGCTTTCGGCGATCAGGCCGCCGCGCTGCGCGGGCAGCAGGCTGCGCGAGACATAGATCCGTTCGGGCCCCGCCGGGTCGATCCCCGCGCCGGCATGCGCGCCGACAAAGTCGCGGAACTTGGCGCTGCCGACGGTCAGATCGCCCATGCCGACGCCTTGGCGCGGCACGTGCAGACGCTCGACCCGGGTAGGCGTGGTGATGCAGCGGACCGGCACATCCAGTCCCAGCGAATCCATCAGCGGCCGCAGGGCCCTGAGCATCGGTTCCAGGTTGGCCGAGCTTTGCTTGGGCGTGAACAGCACGCCGTCGATCTGGCCCCGCAGCGCGTCCAGCGCCCATGCACGGGCAAAGCTTTCGGTGATGAAATGGCCGAAATGACCGTACAGCGTCCCCCCGAACATCCAGCAGCCGGACAGGGTTTCGACCGTGTCGGGCATGGCGGGGGCGGCATTCACGGGCTCCCGGCTGTTCGACCAGCTGATCGAGTTTTCGACCATCCGCCCGTCGGGTGTCAGAACGCCCGACGCCTGCTGGCGGCCCCGCCCGTCAACGGGCGGTGGCACCAGGATCGCGTCCTGAACAAGAACCAGATCGTCGGGGGCTTCGAGGTCGAACATCGTCAAACGCTCCGATGGCTGCAAATCTTCGGGATGAAATGGTACATGGTGCTTCAACTTAGGAGAGAACGGTACAGGACCGCAACGATCCGGTCCAGCCGCTACGCGCCCCGGCCACGCTCAAATGCAGCAAATGCCGTTCGGACGGACGGGATGACCGCCGCAATCCACCCCGGCGGCATTCCCGTCCGGCACGCCGCGGTGTCGTGGCCCTATCGGGCGGTGGCCCGGCTGAACACGTCGTTCGGATAGGCCTCATCGGCGATCCGGAACGCCGTGGTGCCGACCCTGTCGAACCCGTTCCCTTGATAGAAGGCGATCGCCGGGGCGTTCTCGGCATTCGTGGTCAGCCAGACCGAACCGGCACCCTTGCCCGCCGCATGATCCAATCCCTGGTGGAGAAGCGCCCGACCCAGACCGCGGCCTTGGTGACGCGGCTGGACATAGAGGGTTGATATCTCGGTCGTGGAGCAGCCAGCGACGGGCGCCGTCTTTCCGCTGCTGATGCGGATGAACGCGTCCGGCCCGTCGTCGTTCTGAGAGACGATGACATGTTCGTCCGGGTCGCCGATCACCGCGGCCAGCCTTGCGGGGGTGAACTGTGTCAGGGCGTAGGTGGCAAAAGCGTCGCTGACGCCGCGACGGATGTATGTGCCCAGCTAGACCTCGATCGAGATGGCGGCAAGCATCGGGGCATCGGAAGGTTCGGCAAGGCGAAATCTCATGCCATCGCCTTTGATCGGGACGTTGCGTGCGGGCCCACCGGCAACCAGTTCATACGCCGCAAATCCGGCAGGATACCGGCACCGCAGATGGCCGCGTTCCGATGGTTGGTCGGGTGCGATCAGTCATGGCCGCCAGCCTGGAACAGGCTTTCGGCGGGCGCGTCCGGGGCGGGATCGCTGTCCATCGTATCCTCGGCGGACAGGATGTGGACCTGCATCATGCGTTCGGCCCAGTGCGGCTTGCGGGCGGCGATGGCGGCGGCGATCTCCAGGTGATGTTGGGCCGAACGGCGCCGCTGCTGGGGCGTGAAGCGGCGGAAGGTGCGCGTGACCAGCGCCACGTCGACCGTCGCGCGGATCAGGTGCATCAGCCTGGGGGACTGCGTCGCCTCGGCGATCAGCGCGTGGAACCGGGCGTTTTCCTGGTCGATGCCGGCGATCAGGGCCTCGCTGTCCTCGGCGACCTGCGCCAGCGCCTGCATGCGGTGGGCGGAGGCGGTCAGCGCCTCGATCTGGGCGGGCGTCGCGCGTTCGGCGGCCTTGGCGGCGGCATAGGATTCCAGCCGCAACCGCAGTTCGAAGATCTCGCGGACCTCGTCGGCGTCGGGGACCACGCACCACAGCCCCTGCCCCTTGCGACGCTCCAGCAGTCCCTCCAGCAGCAGGCGCTTGATCGCCTCGCGGATGGGCGTGCGCGAGATGCCCAGGTCCTCGGCCAGCCCGACCTCGGTCACCTTGCGGTCGGACGGCAGGCGTCGCTCCAGGATCGCCTGGCGCAGTTCGCGATAGGCCCGCCTGGACGCACTTTCCGCTGATTCCGGCTGCATCTCGAACCCTTCCGCCACGTGCTGCTGGGGCGCAGTTCATCATCTGGTCGGGGGCATTACAATCCCCGGCAATGAGTGCAGGAAAGCCGGCATGCTTTACTGGAACCATAGAAAATCGATCTTCAGCCACAAAAATGGATACAAATTTCAGGCCGCGCGGATTAAAACCGTCATGAACGCATCAGGGAGGGATGGCGATGACAGGGAAAGCACCGTTCGGGCCGCTGCAGGGTCTGCGGGTCGTCGAGATGGGGCAGCTTTTGGCGGGACCGTTCGTCGGCAGCCGCTGCGCCGATTTCGGGGCCGATGTCATCAAGGTGGAGGCGCCGGGCAGCGGCGATCCGATCCGCAGCTGGGGCCGCCTGCAGCACGAGGGCAAGACGCTGTGGTGGCCGATCATGGCACGCAACAAGAAATCCGTCTCGATCAACCTGCGTGCCGCCGAGGGGCAGGAGCTGGCGCGGTCGCTGATCGCGCAGGCCGATGTCCTGATCGAGAACTTCAAGCCCGGCACCCTGGAACGGTGGGGCATGAGCCCGGAGCAGCTGCACGCCCTGAACCCCGGGCTGGTGATCGTGCGGGTCTCGGGCTTTGGCCAGACCGGCCCCTATGCGGCGCGACCCGGCTTTGCGTCGGTGGGCGAGGCGATGTCGGGGCTGCGCTATATCAACGGTTATCCGGACATGCCGCCGCCGCGCTATGGCATCTCGCTTGGCGACACGCTGACGGCGCTGTTCGCGTTCGAGGGGATGATGATGGCGCTGTATCACCGCGACCGGAACGGCGGGCGCGGCCAGGTGGTGGACGCGGCCATCACCGAAAGCTGCTTTGCGATGCTGGAAAGCACGGTCACGGAATATTCCAAGGCCGGAGAGGTCCGCCAGCCGTCCGGCACCGGGCTTGCCAAGATCGCGCCGTCGAACATCTATCCGGCCAGGGACGGCACCTATGTGGTGATCGCGGCCAATGTGGATGCGATGTTCCGCCGTCTGACGCAGGCGATGGGCCAGCCGCATTTGGCGGACGATCCGCGCTTCGTGACCCATATCGCGCGGGGCGAGAACGCGGAGCTGCTGGATTCGATGATTGCGAACTGGTCCGCGTCGCTGGACGTGGCCGACCTGACCGCGCGGCTGGAGCAGTTCGGCGTGGTCTTCGGCCCGATCAACTCGATCGCCGAGGTGGTCCAGGACCCGCATTTCCGCGAACGCGGCATGGTGCGTGACCATCACGACGATGACTTCGGCACGATCACCGTCCCCGGCGTCTTCCCGGTCCTGTCCGAGACGCCCGGCGACATCGCCTGGCTGGGCCCACAGGAGGTGGGCGCGCACAACGCCGAGATCTATGCCCGGATCGGCCTTGGCGAAGAGAAGATCGAGGATCTCAAGGCGCGGGGCGTGATATGAGCGTCACGATCTGCGAGGTCGGCCCGCGCGACGGGCTGCAGAACCTGCCGCGCCTGTTCTCGGTCCAGGAACGGGCGCATCTGATCGCCGAACTGGCGGCCGCGGGGCTGCGCCAGATCGAAGCCGTCAGCATGGTGAACCCGGCCCGCGTCCCGCAGATGGCGGATGCCGAGGCGGTGCTGGACGCGCTGCCGCCCCTGCCGGCGGTCCAGCTGTCGGCCCTGGTCCTGAACCGCAGGGGGGCCGAACGGGCGCTGGCGACCGGGGTGCGCGAACTGCGCTTTGCGGTCGTCGCGTCGGACACGTTCTGCCGGCGCAACCAGAACATGGGCAGCGACGACAGCCTCGCGGCCTTTGCCGCCGTGGCCCCGATGGTCGGCCAGGCCGGGCGGCAGCTGACCGGCGTGATCGCCACCGCCTATGGCTGCCCGTTCGAGGGAGAGATCGCGCCCGCGCGGATCGCGCAGATGGCAGAGGCGCTGCGCGCGGCGGGCGCCGACCGGATCGTGCTGGCCGACACGATCGGCGTCGCCGCCCCCCGCGACATCGCGCGGGTCCATGACGCCTGCCGCGACGCGCTGGACGGCATTGCCTGGGGCGTGCACCTGCACAACACGCGCAACACCGGCTATGCCAACCTGATGACGGCGCTGGAACGCGGCGCCGGCATCATCGATGCGTCCATCGGGGGGCTTGGCGGCTGTCCTTTTGCGCCCCGCGCCACCGGCAACATCGCGACCGAGGACGTGCATTACCTGCTGCACCGCGAGGGGATCGACACCGGCCTGGATCACGACCGGCTGGCCCTGCTGGTGGAGTGGCTGGCCGAACGCGTGCCGGACAAGATCACCGGCCAGCTGGCCCGCGCAGGCTGGTTCGGCGCGTAGCCTGCATCGGCGCCCGGCCGTCCGGCCGGGCGCCGATCACTACAGCCCCGGTATCGCCAGGACGATCTGCGGGAACAGCGCGATCAGGAACACCGACCCCAGCATGATCGCGACGAAGGGCAGCGCGCCCTTGGCCACCACCGACAATGGCGCACGGTCCAGCGACTGGATCACGAACAGGTTCAGCCCGACCGGCGGGGTGATCAGCGCGACCTCGATCAGCAGCACGAAGAAGATGCCGAACCAGATCGGATCGATGCCAAGCGCGATCACCGTCGGCATCAGCACCGGCACCATGATCAGCAGCATCGACATGCTCTCCAGGAAGAAGCCGATGAAGATCAGCATGACCGCGATCAGCAGCAGCGCCAGCGTCGCCGTGTTGAAGTAGTCCTCGAACAGCCAGGCCAGTTGCGCGGGCAGCTGATAGAGGGTGATCGCCTGGCCGAAGATCTTGGCGCCGATGACGATCAGGAAGATGACCGTCGTCGTCTTGACCGTGTCGCGCACCGCGCCCAGGAACACCGCACGGCTAAGCCGCCCGCCCGCCGCCAGGATCAGCAACGCGACGGACGCGCCGATGCCCGAGGCCTCGGTCGGGGTGAAGATCCCGCCATAGATGCCGCCCAGGATCGTGCCCGCCAGCAGCAGCGTCGGCAGGGCGCGCCGCGTCGCGGCCAGGCGTTCGGGCCAGGTCGCGCGCGGCATCGCCTGATGGGTGCCCTGAATCGCCGATGCGATGACCACATAGACGCCGAACAGCACGATCAGCAGGATGCCCGGACCGACGCCGGCCAGAAACAGCTGACCGATGCTTTGTTCGGTGATCGCGCCATAGATGATCAGCGGGACCGAGGGCGGGATGATGATCCCCAGCGTGCCGCCCGCGGCCATCAGGCCCAATGTCAGACTGCGCGAATAGCCGCGCTTGACCATCTCGGGGATGGCGACGGTGCCGACGGTCGCGGCCGTGGTGATCGAGCTTCCCGAAATGGCCGAGAAGACCCCGCAGGACAGCAGCGCCGCGATGCCCAGGCCGCCGGGCCAATGCCCGACCCAGCTCTGCATCGCGACGAACAGGTCGCGCCCGATCCCCCCGCGCAGCAGCAGGTTCGACATCAGCAGGAACAGCGGGATGGCCAGCAGCACGAAATCGTTGATGCCGCCGAACAGCGTGCTGGCGACCATCGACAGCGGCAACCCGTCGATGGCCAGCAGGCCCGCACCCAGGATGCCCAGCGTGAAGGCCACCGGAATGCCGGTCATCAGCAGCGCCAGAAGCGCGCCGAAGATCAGGAACGGGGTCATCGTCCGGCCTCCCCAGGGGCGTTGTGCGACAGCTCCTGTTCGGCGCTGCTGGCGAAATCGGGGGCGGGACGGCCCGGCAGCCGGATCAGGTCCGCCAGCGCCTGCAAGGCCAGGATCGCAAAGCCAAGGATGATCGGCAGTTCGGCGATCCAGGTCGGCATCCGCAGCATCGAGGGCTGGCGCCGTCCGAAGGCGATCGAATCCAGCATCGACCCCGTGGCGACCCACAGAACAAAGATCGAGAACCCCAGGATCGCCACAAGGCTCAGCGCCTCGGCCGCCTTGCGGCCTGCGGGGGGCAGTTGCCCGATGACGGCGGTGATGCGGATCATGTGCCCGTCGCGCAGGCAATAGCCCATCGCCAGGAAGGTCAGCCAGATCATCACTGTGGTCGCGACGTCCGATGTCCAATGCGTGGGGGCGCGAAAGACATAGCGCGCCACCACCTCATAGGTCAGCAGCATCGTCATGGCGACGATGCCCACCTCGGACAGGCGCGCCGCGATCAGCGACAGCCCGTCCGCCAGGCGCAGCGCGCCACGGGATGCAGTCATGCCCCTGCCCTCAGCGCAGCGCGTCCAGCGCCGTCAGAAGCTGGTCTCCCGCCTCGCCTGCCTCCTGGCGGAACTGCTCGACCGCGGGGCGGGTGGCCTCCTGCCAGACGGCGATCTGCTCGGGCGTCAGTTCGGTGACGGTCGCATGGCCGTTCTCGGCCAGCCACTGCGCGGCCTCGACATTCTCGGCCTCGGTCTCGGCGCGCATCTTCTCCTCGGCGCGGATGGCGGCCTCGGTCATCCAGGCCTGCTCCTGTTCAGACATGCTGTCCCACAGGGCCGGGTTGATGACCGCGATGAATTCGGCCAGGCCGTGGCTGGTCATTGTGACATGATCCATCACCTCATAAAGCGCGCGCGACTTGACCGCGGTGGTCCCGCTCATCCCGATATCGACCAGGCCGCGCTGATAGGCCACGAACTGCTCGGCGCCGCCGACAACCACCGCCGACCCGCCCACGGCCTCGATCAGATCGCCGGTCGGCTTGCCGGTCGCACGCACCATCTTGCCGCGCATGTCCTCCGGAGAGACGACCGGCGCGCCCTTGGACAGCATCTGCACGGGACCGTAGTCCTGCCACCACAGCACCTTGGACCCGGCCTCCAGCAGCAGGTTGTCAAAGGTCGTGCGGAACGCGCCCTTACGGTCGGCGGCGCGCGCCAGGATCTGATAGTCCGGGAACATGAACGCGACCGAAAAGATGCCGGCTGCCGGGACGGACCCCGCATATTCGTCGGCCAGCACGATGCCCATGTCGATCGCGCCGCTGGAGATCGCCTGCGGCACCTCCTGCCCCTTGAACAGCGACGCGCTGTCAAAGACGCGCACGGTCATCTCGCCGCCGGAAATCTCGTTCAGCTGTTCGGCGAAATAATGGGTGTTCGCGCCGACGGGGTGGTTAGCACCGACCTGGACGGTCATGCGCAAGGTCCGCTCGGCCGATGCATCCCCGGCCATCAGGCACATCGCGCCGCTCATGACGGCCGCCGCTATCGCGTGTTTCATCACTTCCTCCCTGATATTCCCGGCCCCTCGCCGTGATCCGGCCGCTCCTCCCCGAGCGCCGGCCCCTTTAGATAATGCATACAATATTTTTGCTGTAAAGCGGCGCAGACGATCTGGTATCGCCGTTCAACGTGCAGAAAGGGCATCGACGAATAATAGTATCGGCCGCCCAACTCGCCTTGCACACAATTTCCGTCAAGGGTTCGTCCCTTGACCGGTGGCCCGATGCTTTGAGCAACGCCACCTTCCCGGCATCCAAAGCAGCGTCAATCGACCGCGACCGGTGCGAACCCGATTGCCGTCATGGGCGCGATGGTGTCGTATCGGCGGCGAAGCGATCAGGGACCTACAATGCGACCATATCTTGCCGCCTTTCTTGCGCTCATGACGGTCACGGCCTGCGCGGTCGGCTCCGGCGCGGTGGTGCAGGGTGCCGGCCCCGACGACCTTCTCAAGCTGCGCGAGGGGCCGGGGCTGAACCACAGGATCATCATCGGCCTGCCCGACGGCACGCGCCTGACGCGCCAGAACTGCGTGACCACCGACGGCAAGGTCTGGTGCAGGGTGATGCTTGCCGACCGGCCCAGCGTCTCGGGCTATGTGGCGGCAGAATACCTGGCGCATCGCTGACGGCGGTCAGTCCGCCGGGCGCCCCTCGCGCACGCCGGACTGGGCGATGATCTCGGACACCAGGTGTTCCCGGCGATAGGCCATGACATGCACGCCGCTGACGCCCGCAATCGCGCGGATCTGCTGGATCAGCTCGATGCACAGGCGTTTGCCCTCCTCGCCGGGATCGGCGGCCCGCTCCATCCGGGCGATCACCGCGTCCGGGATATGGACGCCGGGAACGTTGCTGCGCATCCAGCGCGCGGCCTTGGCCGAGGCCAGCGGGCCGACCCCGGCCAGGATGAACACCCGCCGGTCTAGGCCCAGGTCGCGGACCCGCGCCATGAAGCGCGCGAAGGTCGGGACGTCGAAGATATAGTTCGTCTGGATGAAATCCGCGCCAGCCTCGACCTTCTTGGCCAGGCGGTCGGGACGCCAGTCCAACGGCGCGATGCAGGGGTTCTCGGCCGCGCCCAGGAACATGCGCGGCGGGCTGGTGATGCGGCGGCCCGACAAAAACATGCCATCGTCGCGCATCGTCCGGATGGTGCGCAGCAGCGAGATCGAATCCAGATCGAAGACCGGTCGCGCGCCGGGCTGATCGCCCACCCCCACCCCGTCGCCGGTCAGGCACAGCACGTTGCGCACCCCCATCGCCGCCGCCCCCAGCACGTCCCCCTGGATCGCGATGCGGTTCCGGTCGCGGCAGGATATCTGATAGACCGTCCCGATCCCCGCCCGCGTCAGCAGGGCCGAGATGCCGATCGAGGACATGTGGCAGTTGGCCCCCGACGCATCCGTCGCGTTGATCGCGTCGGCGACCCGGGCCAGCGGGCGCGCGGCGGCAAAGACATCCGCGGGGTCTGCGCTGTCGGGCGGGTTCAGTTCGGCGGTGACCGCGAAATGACCCTGGCGCAGCACGCGCTCCAACCGGCTGCCCGACACGTGGCCGGGGGGCGGCGGGTCATAGGACGGCTGCCAGCGGTCGAAATCGACGGGCGGAATGTCGGTCATCGGCGCGGCCCCCGGTCGGCCGGACGCGGCTCGACCGCCAGGGGCGCGGCCGCCGGTTCATGGGCGCGGGCCTGCGGAAAGGCGCAGGCGATGGTGGCGCGGGGGGCGTCGGGCGGCCCGGCCGGGTGCGCCGCCTTTTCGCGCGCAACGCGCAGCCAGGACGACGACCCCTGCAGGCTGCGGTCCACGGGCGGCTGGACGTCGCCGATCCGCGCGCCGTCGCGCATCCGGGCGGCCCCCTCCCAGGCCATCACCCAGACACAGCGCATCTGCGGATCGACCTCGCAGAAGCCGCCGGGGCGCACGCCGCCGCAGGGACCGTTGCGCAATGTCTTGGGGCAGTTCATCGGGCAGGACATGCCGGTCGAGGACAGCACGCATTGCCCGCACATCCGGCAGTCGAACAGCAGGCCCTTGGTCAACCGCTCGACCGCGGCGACGGGGCGTTCCAGCCGGTGATACCCGATGCGCCGGAACAGCGGGTCCAGGGCGACCAGAGCGGCCTCGAACCGGACATAGACCCATTCGAAGGCGCGGGCATGACGGACGGCAAGACGGCGAAGGCGGTACATGCTATCCGCCCCGCCGCAGGGAAGGCCGGTTGCCCATCATGTCGCCGCGTTCAGACGCCCGACCCGATCGCGCAGCACGCCCGTCCCGATCGGGCGAGGAGATTGAACAGGTGGGGCATGCTCGGCGGGTGCCAGACGGGCGACGCACCGGATCAACCCTGATCACCCGCCCGCATGCGACCAGCCCCTTGCGGGCGCAGGGCGACAATGCACCACGCGTCGCCGGAAAGGTGCGCCCTGCCCCGGGGGGCTGGAACGACATCGCCTTACCGGGCATCTGCATCCCCAGGCATCAGCACGCGGCGGTCCCCGGACAGAGGCACCATCCGCGTCGGGGGGCAGGACAGATCGGACATGTCTGAAGCTCCGTGATCCGGGGGCAGGGTCAGGCGACGGCGATGGTCTTCTTGGGGTCGTGAAAGGGCCGTTCGACGATGGTCGCGGACCGCGTGCCGTCCGGGGTCCGGACCTGAACCTGGGCGCCCATCTGTGCCGATCCGGCCGACAGCATCGCCAGCGCGATGTTGCGATCCAGCCGTGGCGAATGGATCGCCGAGGTGACCTTGCCCACGACCTGGCCGTCACGGGTGACGGGCCAGAAGGTCATGTTCGGCCCCTTCAGCGGCGCGCCGTCGATCACCAGGCCGACCTGGCAGCGGGCGGGGCCGTCGGCCTTGATCCGGCGCAGCGCATCCTTGCCGATGAAATCGGCCTCGATGTCCAGGTCCACCAGCCGGTCCAGACCCAGCTCATAGGGATTGGTATCGATGTCGGCATCGGCGTGATAGGACAGCATCGCCCCCTCGATCCGGCGGATCGACGAGGTGTGGCCCGCCTTCAGCCCCAGGGGCGCACCCGCGGCCATGATCCGCTCCCACAGCGCGTCGCCACGACTGCCGTCCTGCAGATACAGCTCGTATCCCAACTCGCTGGACCAGCCGGTGCGCGACACGATCAGCGGGATGCCGTCCAGATCGACCCGGCGCAACCAGTAATAGCGAAGGTCCATGATCGCGTCGCCGAACAGCGCCCGCATCACCGCACCCGATTTCGGCCCCTGCAGCTGCAGGGGCGACACGTCCGGTTCCCTGATCGTGACGTCCATTCCCGAATGCACCGCGACCCCCTGCGCCCACAGCAGGATGTCACTGTCGGCCAGCGATATCCAGAAATGGTTTTCCGCCAGCCGCAGCAGGACCGGGTCGTTCAGGATGCCCCCCTGGGCATTCGTGATCAGCACGTATTTGCACTGTCCGACCGCCATCTTGGACAGGTCGCGCGGAGTCAGCATCTGGACGAACCGCGCCGCGTCGGGGCCGGTGATCTCGACCTGACGCTCGACGGCGACGTCGCATAGGATCGCGTCGTTGATCAGGTTCCAGAAGTTTTGCACCGGATCGCCGAAGTCGCGCGGGATGTACATGTGGTTATAGACCGAGAACCCCGTGGCGCCCCATCGGACGGTCGCGTTGAAATAGGGGGACTTGCGGATCTGGGTTCCGAAACCGAAATCTTGGATCTGGGTCATCTGACGTCTTCTTCCACGAAAATGGGCCGGTGGCCGGGGCGGGACATCTGCCATCTAAGCGCGGATGCGGACGACGCACGGGCCAAATCCGACGCGCAAACAGGCCGGTCGGGCTGTTCTTGGGGTGGACTGCAGACCGGACGGTTTTGGCCGGAGAATCCCGCGCCGGGTCAGGCGGGGTGCGCGGGCGCGCGCGTCAGCGCCTTGAGGTCGGGCTGTGCCGCCTTGACCTGTCGCGTGACGATATAGGTCATATAGCGCTGGATCCCCAGATCGGCCTCCAGCAGCGATTCCATCAGGGTCTGGAACGCCGTCAGGCTTTGGGTGACGACCTTGAGGACATAATCCATCCCGCCGCCGGTCGCGATGCATTCGGTGATCTCCGGCAGGGCGCCGATATGGCCTTCGAACCGGTCGAAATCGACCTTGCGGTGCTGCGCCAGCGATACGGTGACGACGACCTGGGTGACATTGGCAATGCGCTCCAGCGCGATGTCGGCCCGGTATCCCCGGATCAGCCCGGCCTCGCGCAGCCGCGTCAGCCGCGCCCAGCAGGGTGTGGGCGACAGGTTCACCAGCTCGGCCAGTCGCGCCTTGCTCAGCTGCCCGTGCTGCTGCACGGCCGCAAGGATGCGGATGTCGGTCGCATCAAGGCCTGGCCTGCTCATCCACCGCCTCACTTGCCGTCACGGACGGCGAACATTGCCCACGGCCCTGCTGCCCGGAAACAGGCGGGCGGCCCATCGTCGCGATCAGACCGTGTCCAGGTACAGCTCGACCGTCTCCTCGTCGGACAGCTCGGCCATGTAATGCAGTTCCTGGCGCTTGGTCATCAGATAGTTGTCGACCAGATGCGCGGGCAGGATGCGGCGGATCTCGGGACAGCTGTCGAACGCCTCGATCGCGGCGCCCCAGTCGCCGGGCAGCTGCGCCAGCTTCTGGTCATAGGCGTTGCCCTTGAAGGGCGCGGGGGCGACCAGCTGGTCCTCGATCCCGTTCAGCGCGGCCCCCAAGATGGCGGCGATGGTTAGATAGGGGTTCACGTCGCCGCCGGCCACGCGATGCTCGATCCGCCGGGCCTTGGGGCCCGAGGAGGGGATGCGGATCGCGGCGGTGCGGTTCTCATAGGCCCAGCCGATGCCGGTCGGGGCATGGGCGTTGGGAACCAGGCGGTCAAAGCTGTTCTCGTGCGGGGCAAAGAGCAGGGTCGATCCGGGCATGGCGCGCAGGCAGCCGGCGACAGCCTGGCGCAGCGCCTCGGTCCCCTCCTCTCCGCCATTGTCGAAGATGTTTCGCCCGGCCCGGTCCAGGATCGAAAAATGCATGTGCATCCCGTTGCCCGCGAACATCTCGTAGGGCTTGGCCATGAAGCTGGCGGCAAAGCCGTAGGTCCGGGCGATGCCCTTGACCAGCATCTTGAACAGCCAGGTGTCGTCGGCGGCCTTCAGCGGATCGGCCTGATGCATCAGGTTGATCTCGAACTGTCCCGGCCCCGCCTCCGAGATGGCGGTATCGGCGGGAATGTCCATCGCCTCGCAGGCGTCATAGAGCGTCGTGAAGAACTGGTCGAACGCGTCCAGCGCGCGCAGCGACAAGACCTCGCCGCCGGTGCGCCGCTTGCCGGATTTCGGGCTGGGCGGCACGCGCAGCGTCTTGCCGCTGTCGTCGATCAGAAAGAATTCCAGCTCGGTCGCCACCACCGGCACCAGCCCGGCCGCGACATAGCGTTCGGCCACGCGGGCCAGCGCCTGGCGCGGATCGCCGTCATAGGGGGTGCCGTCGGGATGGAACATCCACAAGGGCAGCAGCCCCGTGGGCGCGTCCAGCCACGGCATGGGCAGGAACCCCCGTTCGGTGGGCAGCAGCAGCCCGTCAGGGTCGCCGGATTCGAAGACCAGCGGGCTGTCCTCGACATCCTCG
This sequence comes from Paracoccus marcusii, assembly GCF_028621715.1. Taxonomy (NCBI): domain Bacteria; kingdom Pseudomonadati; phylum Pseudomonadota; class Alphaproteobacteria; order Rhodobacterales; family Paracoccaceae; genus Paracoccus; species Paracoccus marcusii. The sequence continues at coordinate 247,570 of NZ_CP117466.1, forward strand.
CCCCAGATGTCCAGGTTCAGGACCGAATAGGGAAACTTGGTCCCCTCCTCCAGCAGCTTGCCGGCATAGCGGGCGGGCACGCGCTTGCCCCGCGCGACACCGTTCAGGTCTGCTGCCGCGACGCGGATCGTCTTGACCTCGGGGTGTTCGCGCAGCCATTCCATGGGATTATCTCATCAACTGGGGACGGTACCGGACGCGGCTGGTCGCACCCGGCAGATGCCGGTTCAGCCGCCTGTTCACCCTGCCGAAAAGCCAGATCAATGCCAAGGTGGCAGCGATGAAATATGCGGCGGCAATGGGATAGGCGACGAAAGGGTTGAATGTCCGGTCCGCGAAGTAGCTGGCATAGTACAGCGCGTCGCCCTTTTGCTGGAACGCCGGAAAGCCGCTGAAATAGACCAGCGTCGTGGCGTGGAACAGGAAGATCGCCTCGTTCGTGTAGCTGGGCCAGGCCAGGCGCAGCATGGTGGGCCAGACGATCCGCCGGAACCGCTTCCACCCGGTCAGGCCATAGGCGTCGGCGGCCTCGACCTCTCCCTTGGGGACCGACATCAGCGCGCCGTGAAAGATCTGCGCGCTGTAGGCCGCGGTGTTCAGGATCAGCACGATCAGCGCCCCGGCCCAGGCCCGCGTCAGCCAGCTGGTCTGGATGGTCATCCCCAGGACGTCGATGCCCGCCCGCGGCAGCAGCACCAGCGATTCATAGGCGATGAAGAACTGGATGAACAAGGGACTGCCGCGGAAGACGAAGATGAAGGCGTTCGCGGGCTTGCGCAGCCAGGGGTTGGCACTGGCCTTGGCCAGCGCCAACCCCGTCGCGATGAAGAAGCCGACCGACAACGCCAGCACTGCAAAGTACAGGTTCCAGATCAGGCCCGACCCGATCAGCACCGCCTGCTGGCACAGGTCATATCCCTCGCGCGGCAACAGCCGTTCGCCATAGCCGATCGAGCGCAGGGCATAGTCCTGGATGGTCTGCACGCAGCTCATGCCGGGGCTCCCTTGCGCTCGGCCTCGCCGCCAAGCGTGGCCTGGCCGCGCGACAGCCGCCGCGTGACGCGGCCCAGCACGCGTTCCGAGATCCAGGTCATGCACAGATAGAACACCAGGATCGCCAGGAAGTAATACAGCCGCCAGTCCGGATGCGGATAGGTGAAGGCGCTGGTCTTGGACCCGCCCAGCTCGCGCGCCCAATAGACGATGTCCTCGACCCCCAGCAGGAACAGAAGCGGCGTGGCCTTGATCAGGATCATCCACAGGTTCGACAGGCCCGGCAGGGCATAGGTCCACATCTGCGGTATCAGCACGCGGCGGTTCACCTGCGCGGGCGACATGCCATAGGCCTCGGCCGTCTCCAGCTGGGCGCGGGGCACGGCCGCCATGGCGCCGGACAGCACGTTCGCGGCAAAGGCACCGAAGACGATCGAGAAGGCGATGACCGCCAGGAAGATGCCATAGACGTCATGCACCCAGGGCGCGGCATCGTTCAGCGGCAGCTTGGCCGCGGCGCAGACGACGAAATCGTTGCCCTGCCGGACGGGCGCATCGCTGTCGCACAGGACCTGATGGCGCACCCATTCGAAGCCCTGGTCCAGCGCGATCGGCACGAACAGGAAGAAGATGATGTCCGGCACGCCCCGCACCATCGAGGTGTAGATCCCCCCGAACCACCGCAGCGGCGCGATGCGCGAGCGGCTGGCCATGGCGCCGCCAAAGCCGAACAGCAGCGCGATGGGCGCGGTGATCGCCAACAGTAGAAGCACCGTCCCGAAGCTGGCATAGAACAGCAGATGCGTGCCCGATGTCAGGTAGCACGACAGCCAGGCAAACCCCTGCAACAGGGACGGATCGGTGCAATATGCGAACATGGGACTTCCCGAAGGGCCGCCGCGGCACGGGTCCGCGGCGGCGGGTCAGATCATTCGAACAGCAGCGCGTCGTCGCCGAACCACTTCTTGATCATGTCGTTCAGGCTGCCGTCTTCCTTCATCGCGGTGATCTGCGCGTCGAACTTCTCCAGCAGCTCGGTGTCGGACTGGCGCAGGCCCATGCCGATGCCCTCGCCCAGGGCGACGCGGTCCATGCCCTCGACCCAGACCAGCTCTCCGCCGGATTCCTCGACGATGGGGGCCAGGAAGTCGCGGTCGGCCAGGATCGCGTCGGCCTCGCCGTTGCGGACGGCGGCGACGGCCTGGTCGGGGTTCGGGAACTCGATCAGCGTCGCGCCGCTCTCGGCGACATAGCCGGCCTGGATGGTGCTGGTCTGGGCCGCGACGATGCCGCCCTCGACGTCGACGTCAGCCGCCAGCGCCGCATAGGCCGACGGCGTCGGCGGGGTGTAGGGCTGGGTGAAGGCGATGACCGCCTGGCGTTCGGCGTTGATGTTCATGCCGGCCATGATCGTGTCATAGTTCGACGAGACCAGGTTCGGGATGATCGAATCCCAATCGTTGCGCACCCAGGTGCAGTCCAGCTCGGCGCGCTTGCACAGCTCGTTGCCCAGCTCGATCTCGAAGCCGGTGACCTCGCCGGTGGCGTCGTCGATGAAGTTGTAGGGGGCATAGGCGCCTTCCGTGCCCATGCGGATGGTCTGGGCCTGGGCCAGGCCCGCGGTCAGCATCAGCGCGGCGGCCGCGATCGTCAGGGATTTCATTCGGGGTCTCTCCTGTTGGTTTCTTATGTCGCCATGGTCGCGGACAGGAACTGGCGCAGACGGTCGGTCTGCGGGTTCCCGAACAGGCGATCCGGCGGGCCTTCTTCGCAGACCACGCCCTGATGCAGGAACACGACGTGATCGCTGACATCGGCGGCCAGCCGCATGTCATGGGTGACCAGGATCATCGTGCGATGCTCTCCGGCCAGATCCTTGATGACGCGGACGACCTCCTGCTGCAGCTCGGGGTCCAGCGCGCTGGTGGGTTCGTCGAACAGCAGCGCCTTGGGCTGCATGCACAGCGCGCGGGCGATGGCGGCACGCTGCTGCTGGCCGCCCGACAGCTGTGCGGGCCAGGCGTCCGCCTTGTCGCCGATGCCGACCTTGGCCAGAAGGTCGCGGGCGCGGGACTCGACTGCGGCGCGATCCTCGCCCAGCACGGTGACCGGGGCCTCCATCACGTTCTGCAGGATCGTCATGTGGGCCCACAGGTTGAACTGCTGGAACACCATGGACAGGTTGGTGCGCATCCGCGTGACCTGGGCGCGGTCGGCGGGGTGACGGGCCTGCCCCTGCCCCTTCCAGCGGACCGGTTCGCCCTCGAACAGGATCTCTCCGGCCTGGCTGTTCTCCAGCAGGTTGCAGCAGCGCAGCAGCGTGGACTTGCCCGACCCGGACGACCCGATCAGGCTGACCACATGGCCGCGCGGGGCGGTCATGGACACACCCTTGAGGACGTCAAGCGGACCATAGGACTTGTGCAACCCGTTGATCGAAATGACCGGGGCGGCGCTGTGAGGGGTCGGGGTCTGGTTCATCATCCGCACATTGGGCGTCAAACGCGCGCGTTTTGCAACGGGGTGCAGGGGGCAACCTGCCGATAAGGGCAGGCTGCCGCAGCGTCAGCCGAACGCTTACGCAATCTCGATCGAGTATTTCTCGATCACGGTGTTGGCCAGCAGGCCCTCGCACATCCTGGCGACCTCGGCGCGGGCTGCCTCGGCGTCGGTGGCGGCCAGGTCCAGCTCGATCAGCTTGCCCTGGCGGACGCCGGTGACGTCCTGGTGGCCAAGCCCGCCCAGGGCATGGCGGATCGCCTCGCCCTGGGGGTCCAGGACGCCGTCCTTCAGCATGATGGTGACACGTGCTTTCATGGCGGCAGTCCCTCTCAGTTGATCGCGGTCGGTTTCAGGCTGGTCGTGTTGGCGGGCATCAGGCCCAGCCTGCGCGCCACCTCGGTATAGGCGTCGGTCAGGTTGCCCAGGTCGCGGCGGAACACGTCCTTGTCCAGCTTCTGTCCGGTCTTGACGTCCCACAGCCGGCAGCTGTCGGGGCTGATCTCGTCGGCCACGATCAGGCGCATGAAGTCGTTGTCCCAGACCCGTCCGACCTCGATCTTGAAATCGATCAGCTTGATGCCGGCGCCGTAGAACACCCCCGAGAGGAAGTCGTTCACCCGCAGCGCCAGGCTGACGATGTCGTCCAGGTCCTGCTGGGTCGCCCAGCCGAAGGCGATGATGTATTCCTCGGACACCATCGGGTCGCCCAACTCGTCGTTCTTGTAGCTGTATTCGACGATGGGCCGCGGCAGGGCCGTGCCCTCCTCCAGCCCAAGGCGCTTGGACAGCGACCCGGCCGCGAAATTGCGCACGATCACTTCCAGCGGGATGATCTCGACCTGGCGGATCAGCTGCTCGCGCATGTTGATGCGGCGGATGAAGTGGTTCGGGACGCCGATGTTCGTCAGCCCGTTCATGAAGAACTCGGACAGGCGGTTGTTCAGCACGCCCTTGCCTTCGATGGTGGCGCGCTTCTGCGCGTTGAAGGCGGTCGCGTCATCCTTGAAGTACTGGATCAGCGTGCCGGGTTCCGTGCCCTCGTAGAGGATCTTGGCCTTGCCTTCGTAAACTTTCTTGCGCCGCGGTGCCATGGGCCCACCGTCCTTTCGCATGTCCCTGAAGATGCCGCTTACCCCGGATTGCCGGTCGGGGGCAATACGAGCCTTGCGACAAGGCATGCCGATGGGCATATCTTGTCCCAGACGCCGCACAGGAGGGCCCGATGACCACGTTCAACGATCGAGAGCGCGCCTACGAATCCAAGTTCGCCCATGACGCCGACCTGCGCTTCAAGGCCGAGGCGCGCCGGAACCGCCTGCTGGGCGAATGGGCGGCCGGACAGCTGGGCAAGACCGGCGACGACGCCCGCGCCTATGCCATGACCGTCGTCAGCGCCGATTTCGCCGAGCCCGGAGAGGAGGACGTCTTCCGCAAGGTCGAGGCCGACCTGACCGGCGTCGCCGATGCCGAAACGATCCGCGCGCAGATGGCCCGCCTGATGGACGAGGCCCGCCGCCAGGTCATCGACGAGACCTGAGCCGCCATCGTCAGCAGGCCGGATCAGGGGGCATTGCGCCCCCCTTTTCCATTCCTGCACGCGCGCAAGGCAGCCGGGGTCAAGCTTTGGTGACCCGGCATTTTCGCCGTCGCGTTCCTATCGAACCGTGGGATGAAAGGGTCTGCCCTATCAACGACAGGATGCCGGAACATGCTTTGGGACAATCAGGACCGCTATGGAGCCGTGACCCGGACGCTTCACTGGGGAATCGCCGCCCTGATGGCGTGGCAGTTCGGCGGCATGCTGTCCGAAAGCCTGCTGGGCGACGAGGCGCCTCTGGCCGTCGCACTGACCGCCAACCACACCCAGGTCGGAACCATCCTGTTCGTGCTGATCGTCCTGCGCGTGGTCTGGGCCGCCCTGAACCGTGATCGTCGCCCGCCCCGCCGGGCGGACCTGCTGGGCTATGCGGCAAGGCTGGGGCATGTCGCGCTTTATGCGCTGATGCTGGCGGTTCCCTCGGCGGCGCTGCTGCGGGCCTGGGGCGGGGTACGGGGCTTTGCGCCCTTCGGGTTCCAGATCTTCGCGCCGCGCGCCCCGGACCAGGTCGTCAAGACCGCCACCGACATCGGGTCGAACATTCATGGAGAGCTGGCTTGGGTGATGGGCGTGCTGATCCTGGGCCATATCGCGATGGCGCTGTTCCACCAGATCGTGCTGCGTGACCGCCTGCTGCGCCGCATGGCATGCTAGGCGGCGGCGGCCTCGGCATTGGGATAGCGGCGCAGCATCGTCACCGCGCGGGCCAGGTTCAGCGCCATCAGAGCCGCCCACAGGCCGTGGTTACCCCAGAAGGGCGGCAGGATCAGCACGCAGGCCGCGAAGACCGCCACCGACCGGATCATCGCGTTGCGCATGTCCCGCGTCAGCGTGGCCCCGATGAAGATGCCGTCCAGCATCCAGCCCGCCACCCCGATCAGGGGCGCCAGCGCCAGCCAGGGCAGATAGATGCGCGCCGCGTGCCGCACCGCGTCCGAGGTGGTCAGCAGATCGATGATCGCGCCCCCCGCGACGATGAAGACCAGCCCCATCACGACCGCACCCCCCAGCCCCCAGGCCGAGGTCAGCAGCGACGCCCGCCGCACCCGGTCCGGCCGGCGCGCGCCCACGGCCTGTCCCACCAGGCTTTCGGCGGCAAAGGCGAACCCGTCCAGCGCATAGGCGGTCAGCGCCACGAACTGCAGCAGCACCTGGTTCGCGGCCAGGGGCACGTCGCCCTGCCCCGCCCCCAGGAACAGGAAGCTGGTCATGCAGCCCTGCAGCAGGACCGACCGGATCATGATGTCGCCGTTCACCCGCGCCAGCCGCGTCAGCCGGTCGCGCGCCCACAGCCCCGCCGCGCGGCGCGCCTGTCCCAGCACGTGCCGGGCCAGCCACAGGCCCAGCGCCACGCCGGACAGTTCGGCGATCAGGGTGGCCCAGGCGACGCCCGCCACGCCCAGCCCCAGGCCCAGCACGAACCACACATCCAGCGCGACGTTCAGCCCGTTCTGCAACAGCTGCAGCCCCAGCACCGCACGGGTGCGTTCGACCGCGATCAGCCAGCCGGTGATCGCGTACAATCCGATGGTCGCAGGCGCCCCCCAGATGCGGATCGCCAGATAGTCGCGCGCCAGCGCCTCGACCGCATCCGAGGCGGGGGCCAGCCGGAAGGCCGCCCAGAAGATCGGCGCCTGCAGCGCGATGAAGACCAGCCCCGCGGCGGCGGCGATGGCCAGCGCGCGCAGCAGATGGGCGCCGACCTCGGGCGCGTCGCCCGCGCCATGCGCCTGCGCCACCAGACCGGACGTGCCCATGCGCAGGAACCCGAACACCCAGTAGATGGACGTCAGGATGATCGCGCCGATCCCCACCGCGCCGATGGCCTGCGGCTGGCCCAGCTGGCCCACCACGCCGGTATCGACCAGCCCCAGCAGTGGCACCGTCAGGTTGGACAGCACGATGGGCACCGCGATCTGCAGCACCCGGCGGTGGGTCAGCAGGCTCAAGGCTGCGGCATCAGGAAGTGACCGGTGGCCTGGGCGATCAGGCGGGCGCGGTTGTCCTGCCACGCCTCGACATGGACGGACGCATAGCGGCGCCCCGACCGCACGACGCGGGCGCGGGCATAGGCATCGCGCGGCAGGCCCGAGCGCAGGTAGTCGACAGTGAAATCGATGGTCTTGGGCAGCCGTGGCAGGCTGTCGGGAACAGCCGCGTCGGGGGCGATGCGGCCTGATTCCAGGTCCTCCCACATCGCGGCCCAGCCCAGCTCAATGATCGCCGTGACCTCCAGGAAGGCAGCGGTGACCCCGCCATGGATCGCAGGCAGCATCGGGTTGCCGATCAGCTTGTCGTCATAGGGCAGGATCGCGGTCAGTTCGTCCCCGCGCCGGTCGAAGCGGATGCCCAGCCAGGTCATGTAGGGCACGCCGGTGACCATCGCCGCCAGGGCCGAATCGCGGCGCGACTTGATCTGGTGCAGGGGTTCGTTGCGGTCGCCCATGATCACCGCTCCGCCGTGAAGGCGCCGGTGGCGGCGGCGACGGGATTGGCCTCGTCCTCGTCCAGGGCCACGGCGCGCAGGAAGGCCACACTGCGGGTCATGTGATAGCATTCGGCCCGTGCGGTGATGCGTTGCCCCGGCGTCGCGGCCCGCATGTAGTCGATGCGCAGGTCGATCGTCGCGGTCGATCGCGGGTTCGTCGGATGCGCCATCACCGCCGCCCCGCAGCAGGTGTCCATCAGCGCCGACACCACGCCGCCGTGGATCACCCCGGTGCGCGGATCGCCCACCAGATGTTCGGCCCAGGGCATGCTGATCGTGGCGCGGCCCGCGCCGATCTCCTCGATCCGCATGCCCAGGGCGCGCGCATGGGGGATCGCCTCGATGAACTGCTGGGCGATGCGGGCGTGATCGTCGGGATCGGTCATGGGGCGTCCTTCTTTGCGCGAGGGGTAGCGTCCGGTCGGGACCCGGATCAAGCCCCGGCGCGCGATTCGGTTGAGAAAGGATGCGGCTGCGCTTAGGTTGACGCCAAGGGAAATCTTCCAGGGAGGTGCCGGGTGACCGAAGACCGCATCAGCTTCAAGGACATGTGCGCACGGTTCGAGGTGACGCCCCGCACGCTGCGCTATTACGAATACATCGAACTGCTGCAGCCCCGAAAGGAAGGCCGCGCCCGGTTCTATGGCCCGCGCGAGGTCGCCCGCATGACCCTGATCCTGCGCGGGCGGCGCTTCGGCTTCAGCCTGGAGGAGATCCGCCAGTGGCTGCAGATCTATGACAAGAAGGGCTCTCGCGAGCAGTACCAGGTCTGGATCGACATGGCCGACCGCCAGCTGGCCGTGCTGGACGGGCAGATCGCCGACCTGACGGCGGCGCGGACGGACCTGGACCAGCTGCGCCAGACCACCGTGGCCGAACTGGCCAAGATGGGCTGACGCGGCGGCACGCGCACTTGTGACGCCGCGTCCTGCTTACGTTCGCGTCAACTTGGGGCTATGTTCAGGGAAGGACGGAAAGCCGGTTTGAGGAGGAGCCGCACCCATGTCCGAAGATCTGATGACCATCCGCCAGATGTGCGACGCCTTTGACGTGACCCCGCGCACGCTGCGGTTCTACGAGGCACGAGAGCTGATCTTTCCCCAGCGCCGTGGCCAGCACCGGTTGTATGACCGGCGCGACCGGGCCCGGCTGATCCTGATCCTGCGCGGCAAGCGCTTCGGGTTCAGCCTGGAACAGATCCGCCAGCTGCTGCAGCTGTACGAACCCGGCGGCACGAACCGCGCGCAGATCGCGGCCACGATCGATGTCGGCCGCGACCGCCTGGCGGACATGGAACGGCAATATGCCGAACTGAGCGAGGCGATCGCCGACCTTCGCCAGCAGATCTCGGATGCCGAGGGCCGGCTTTCCGCAGCCCCCACAGAACAGCCGTAAAGGATCCCGACATGCCTTCGTACACGCCCCCGATCCGCGACCTGCAGTTCGTCCTGCACGACGTTCTGAAGCTGTCGCAATCCGACCTGCCCGGCCATGACGAACTGGCCCCCGACTTTACCGAGGCCGTGCTGGAAGCCGCCGGCAAGCTGTCCGCCGAGGTGCTGGCGCCCCTGAACCTGTCCGGCGACCAGGAGGGCTGCGTTCTGGAGAATGGCGTCGTCCGCACGCCCAAGGGCTTCCGCGAGGCGTTCGAGCAGGTCAAGGAGGGCGGCTGGACCGCGCTGGACTGCGACCCCGAATACGGTGGCCAGGGCATGCCCTACACCATGGGCGTGGCCACCGGAGAGATGTTCGTGTCGGCCAACATGGCCTTCAACATGTACCAGGGCCTGACCCACGGCGCCTATTCCGCGATCCATGCCCACGGCACCGACGACCAGAAGCAGACCTATCTGCCCAAGATGGTCAGCTGTGACTGGACCGGCACGATGAACCTGACGGAACCGCATTGCGGCACCGATCTGGGCCTGCTGCGCACCAAGGCGGAACCGCAGGATGACGGCAGCTATCTGATCACGGGCCAGAAGATCTTCATTTCGGCCGGTGATCACGACATGGCCGAGAACGTCGTCCACCTGGTCCTGGCCAAGGCGCCCGGCGGCGGCGAGGGCACCAAGGGCATCAGCCTGTTCATCGTGCCGAAGTTCCTGGTGAACGCGGACGGCTCTCTGGGCGATCGCAACGGCGTGTCGGTGGGCGCGCTGGAGCACAAGATGGGCATCCACGGCAACGCGACCTGCGTGATGAACTATGACGGCGCGAAAGGCTGGCTGCTGGGCGATCTGCACAAGGGCATGCGCGCCATGTTCACCATGATGAACGAGGCTCGTCTGGGCGTGGGCCTGCAGGGCTATGCCGCGGCGGTACCCGCCTATCAGAACGCTCTGGCCTATGCCAAGGACCGCCTGCAGGGCCGTGCGGTGACCGGCGCGCAGAATCCGCAGGGCGCCGCCGATCCGCTGATCGTGCACCCCGACATCCGCCGCAGCCTGCTGGACCAGAAGAGCTTTATCGAGGGTGCTCGCGCGCTGGCGCTGTGGGGCGCGCATCTGATCGACCGCGGCCACCTGGCCGGCGACAAGGACGCCGAGGGGCTGGTGTCGCTGATGACCCCGGTCATCAAGGGCTTCCTGACCGACAAGGGCTTCGAGGCGACAGTGCTGGCCCAGCAGGTCTTCGGTGGCCACGGCTATGTCGAGGAATGGGGCATGAGCCAGTTCGTCCGCGATGCCCGCATCACCATGATCTACGAAGGTGCGAATGGCGTGCAGGCGCTGGACCTGGTCGGCCGCAAGCTGGCCCAGGATGGCGGCAAGCATGTGATGGCCTTCTTCGACATGGTCAAATCGTTCTGCAAGGAACAGTCCGGCAATCAGGCACTGGCGGCCGACTTCATCGAACCGCTGAAGGCCGCGTCCAAGGACCTGCAGGCGGCGTCCATGTTCTTCATGGAACGCGGCATGAAGAACCCGAACGATGCGCTGTCGGGCAGCTACGACTTCATGCACCTGTTTGGTCACGTGACCCTTGGGTACATGTGGGCCCGGATGGCGGTCGCCGCACAGGCGGCGCTGGATGCGGGCACCGCGGACCCGGCGTTCCACAAGACCAAGCTGGCAACCGGCCGCTACTACATGAAGCGGCAGCTGCCGATGACCGCCACGCATCTGGCCCGCATCCAATCCGGAGCCGCCACGGTGATGGAGCTGGAGGCAGAAGCCTTCTGATCCGACATCAAGGGCGGAGAGGTCGCATTGGGTATTTTTGCAAAGAAGAAGCAGGATGCGCCCCGACCTCTCCCGATTGTTGTCGGGTCAGGCGTTGTCGGCCCACAGGCCGGGGCGACTTCTCCTTTGGCGGTCATCGGCTCCCCAGCCTGTACCGCAGGACCAGACTAATGCCGCTCAGGTGAAGACGCGGTTAACGCCGCTTCTTCTTTGTCCAAATACCCCGCGGGGGGGGTCCGGGGGGCGCGCAGCCCCCCGGCGTCGAGGAGGAAAGATGACCGCGCAACTCTGGTGCTTTGGCGAATCCGGGAACGCCTACAAACCGGCCCTGACGATGCAAGTGGCGGGTTATGACTGGCAGCCCGTCTATGTCGATTTCTTTAACGGAGAGGGGCGCAGCCCCGCATTTAGGGCGCTGAACCCGATGGGCGAGGTCCCGGTGTTCCGTGAGGGCGATGTAACCCTGACCCAATCGGCCGTCATCCAGCTGCACGTCGCGGAACGCACCGGCCGGTTCCTGGGCAGCGACCGCAACGAGACGCTGCGCTGGCTGATGTTCGACAACCACAAGGTCTCGGGCCAGGCGGGGCCGGCGCGGTTCCTGTTGAACTTCCTGCCCGCGGACAAGCGGCCGGCAGGGGCCGCGGAATACCTGCAGGGACGGCTGAAAGGGGCCTATCAGGTGCTGGAAGCGCATCTGGCTGACCGCGACTGGGTCGCACCCGGCGGCCCGACCATCGCCGATTTCGCGCTGTGCGGTTACCTGTACTATCCCGAGCCCTTCGGCTTTGACCGCAAGGATTGGCCCCATATCGATCGCTGGCTGGACGGCATCGCCGCCCTGCCCGGCTGGAAACACCCCTATGATCTGATGCCCGGCAACCCATCCGACCGGGCGCCCAAGGAGGACACATGACCAACGCATTCATCTATGACGCCGCCCGCACGCCGCGCGGCAAGGGCCGCCCCGATGGCAGCCTGCACGAGGTCACCTCGCTGGCGCTGTCGGCGCGCCTGCTGAACGCCGTCAAGGACCGCAACGGGCTGGAAGGCCACGCGGTCGAGGATGTCATTTGGGGCAATGTGACCCAGGTCAAGGAACAGGGCGGCTGCCTGGCGCGCAGCGCCGTGCTGGCATCGGACCTGGACCAGAGCATTCCCGGCCTGTCGATCAACCGCTTCTGCGCGTCTGGCATGGAGGCCGTGAACCTGGCCGCCAACCAGATCAAGGGCGGCGCGGGCCAGGCCTATATCGCCGGCGGGGTAGAGATGATGGGCCGCGTTGCCATGGGCAGCGACGGGGCGGCCATCGCGGTCGATCCGGGACTGGCCATGCGGTCGTACTTCGTACCGCAGGGGATCAGCGCCGACATCATCGCCACCGAATACGGCTTCAGCCGCGCGGATGCCGATGCGCTGGCGCTGGAAAGCCAGCGCCGCGCGGCGCAGGCCTGGGCCGACAACCGCTTTGCCAAATCCATCGTCCCCGTGCTGGACCAGAACGGCCTGACCATCCTGGACCGCGACGAATACATGCGCCCCGGCACCACGGCGGACGATCTGGCCAAGCTGCGCCCGGCCTTCAAGGAGATGGGCGAGATGATGCCCGGCTTTGACAAGGTCGCGATGCTGAAATACCCGCACCTGACCCATGTCGATCACATCCACCATGCCGGCAACAGCAGCGGCATCGTCGACGGCGCCGCGGCCGTGCTGATCGGCAACGCGGAATTCGGGCAGGCGCATGGCCTGAAGCCCCGCGCGCGCATCCGCGCCACCGCCAAGATCGGCACCGACCCCACGATCATGCTGACCGGCCCGGTTCCCGTGACCGAGAAGATCCTGCAGGACAGCGGCCTTTCCATCGGCGACATCGACCTGTTCGAGGTAAACGAGGCCTTCGCATCCGTGGTGCTGCGCTTCATGCAGGCCTTCGACGTCGACCATTCCAGGGTCAACGTGAACGGTGGCGCCATCGCCATGGGCCACCCCCTGGGCGCGACCGGCGCGATCATCATCGGCACCCTGCTGGACGAGCTTGAGCGGCAGGACAAGACCATGGGTCTGGCGACCCTGTGCATCGCGTCCGGCATGGGCGCGGCCACCATCATCGAACGCGTGTGAGGAGCCCGGACATGACCGATTTCACGATGGAGAAGGGCGCCGACGGCGTCGCGATCATCACCTGGGACGTGCCGGGCAAGTCGATGAACGTGCTGTCGATGGACGGCGCCGCCGCCCTGGGCGGGCTGATCGACGACGCGCTGGCCGACGATGCCGTCAAGGGCATCGTCATCACCAGCGGCAAGAAGGACTTTGCCGCCGGGATGGACCTGAAGGTCATCGCGGGCATGAAGGACGCGAATGGCGCGCAGGGCGTGTTCGACGGCGTGATGACACTGCATCACCTGCTGCGCAGGATCGAGCTGGCGGGGATGGACCCCAAGACCAAGAAGGGCGGCAAGCCGATCGCCAGCGCCCTGCCCGGCACCGCGCTCGGCATCGGGCTGGAGCTGCCGCTGGCGACGCACCGCATCTTTGCCGCGGACAATCCCAAGGCCAAGATCGGCCTGCCCGAGATCATGGTCGGAATCTTCCCCGGCGCGGGCGGCACGACCCGTCTGGCCCGCAAGCTGGGGGCCATGATGGCCGCGCCCTTCCTGCTGGAGGGCAAGCTGTCGGACCCGAAGAAGGCCAAGGCCGCCGGCCTGATCGACGAGGTCGTTGAGGACCCGCTGGCCGCCGCCAGGGCCTGGGTGCTGTCGGCGACGGATGCCGACATCGTCAAGCCGTGGGACGCCAAGGGCTACAAGATGCCTGGAGGAGAGCCGTTCCATCCGGCGGGCTTCATGACCTTCGTCGGCGCCTCGGCGATGGTGCACGGCAAGACGATGGGCGTCTATCCGGCGGCCAAGGCGCTGCTGTCGGCGGTCTATGAGGGGTCGATGGTGCCCTTTGATCAGGCGTTGAAGATCGAGGCGCGCTGGTTCACCAATGTGCTGATGAACCCCAGCAGCACGGCGATGATCCGCAGCCTGTTCATCAACAAGGAAGCGCTGGAAAAGGGCGCGAACCGTCCCGACGCACCGGACCAGACCGTGCGCAAGGTCGGCATCCTGGGCGCAGGCATGATGGGCGCGGGCATCGCCTATGTCAGCGCCATGGCGGGGATCGAGGTCGTGCTGATCGACGCGGCGCAGGACAGCGCCGACCGCGGCAAGGCCTATTCCACGGGCCTTCTGGACAAGGCCATCAGCCGCAAGAAGGCGACCGAGGAGAAGAAGGCCCAGGTGCTGGACCGCATCACCGCCACCACGGATTACGCCGCCCTGCAGGGCTGCGACCTGATCGTCGAGGCGGTCTTCGAGGACCCGTCGGTCAAGGCCGAGGTGACAAAGAAGGCCGAGGCCGTGATCCCGCAGGACGCGATCTTCGCCACCAACACCTCGACCCTGCCGATCAGCGATCTGGCGAAGGCCAGCGCGCGCCCCCAGCAGTTCATCGGCATCCACTTCTTCAGCCCGGTCGACAAGATGCTGCTGGTCGAGATCATCAAGGGCAAGGAAACCGGTCCCGTGGCGGTCGCCAAGGCGCTGGATTTCGTGCGCCAGATCCGCAAGACCCCCATCGTCGTGAACGATGAACGGTTCTTCTATGCCAACCGCTGCATCATCCCCTATATCAACGAAGGCATCCGCATGGTGGCCGAGGGCGTGAACCCCACCCTGGTGGAAAACGCCGCCAAGATGATGGGCATGCCCCTGGGTCCGCTGCAGCTGGTCGACGAGACCTCGATCGACCTGGGCGTCAAGATCGCCAAGGCGACCAAGGCCGCGATGGGCGACGCCTATCCCGACGGCGCGGTCGACGACGTGCTGTTCTGGATGGCCGACCAGGGGCGGATGGGCCGCAAGGGCGGCGCGGGCTTCTATGCCTATGAGGACGGCAAGCGGCAGGGCCTGTGGGAGGGTCTGGACGCGCAGTACCCGCGCAGCCCCGACCAGCCCGACCTGCACGAGATCCAGCACCGCCTGATGTTCGCCCAAAGCCTGGAGGCCGTTCGCGCGCTGGAGGACGGCGTGCTGGAGGACATCCGCGAAGGCGATGTGGGCGCCATCCTGGGCTGGGGCTTTGCGCCCTGGTCGGGCGGTCCCTTCGGCTGGCTGGACATTCTGGGCGCGCAGAAGGCGGTCGAGATCTGCGACCGGCTGGAGGCCGCGCACGGTGCCCGCTTCAAGGCGCCGCAGATGCTGCGCGACATGGCCGCCAAGGGCGACAGCTTCTATGGGCGCAAGGCCGCGGCCTGACACCCCCGGATGGGCCGCGCTTGTGGCCCATCCGCACCACCCGCTGTGTCCGCCCTGCCATGTGACGAAACTTTCCGGTCTGGCCGTCGTTGAAGCCGCGGAAATTAGTCATATGCTGCGACAACGGAACCGCCCGACGGGCGGATGGCCGACAAGGGGACATGCCGATGAGTGACGAGACGAAACGCCGCGCCGAAGCTGCTCAGGCCCAGATCGAGGCGATCGCCTCGGCCCCGCTGCCCGAGCCTGCTCCTGCGGCGCAGTCCCTGTCCGATGCCGACCCCGCCGTTCAGGCCCAGATCCGCGCCCGCATGGCCGAGATCGACCTGAAGGACAGCAATTCCATCCTCCGCTTCGGTACCCGTGCGCAGGCCGATCTGCAGCAGATCAGCCAGTCCATGCTGGCCGATGTCAAGGCCAAAGAGGTCGGCCCGGCCGGCGACAGCCTGCGCGAGGTCGTGACCACGATCCGCGGATTCTCGACCAGCGAGCTGGACATGCGCCGCAGCCGCAGTTGGTGGGAAAAGCTTTTGGGCCGGTCGGCGCCCTTTGCCAAGTTCGTGGCGAATTACGAACAGGTCCAGACCCAGATCGACCGCATCACGGCCGAGCTGGAGGGGCACGAGCAGAAGCTGCTCAAGGACATCAAGTCGCTGGACATCCTATATGACCGCACGTTGACCTTCTATGACGAGCTGGCCCTGTACATCGCCGCCGGCACCGAAAAGCTGGCCGAGCTGGACCGCGAGACGATCCCCGCCAAGGAGGCCGAGCTGGCCGCAAAGGCGCAGCCCGACCAGGTGATCGAGGCGCAGGAGCTGCGCGACCTGCGCACCCTGCGCGACGACCTGGAACGCCGCGTCCACGACCTGAAGCTGACGCGCCAGGTGACGATGCAGTCGCTGCCCTCGATCCGGCTGGTGCAGGAGAACGACAAGTCGCTGGTCACCAAGATCAACTCGACCCTGGTGAACACGGTGCCCCTGTGGGAGACGCAGCTGGCCCAGGCCGTCACCATCCAGCGCAGCGCCGAGGCCGCCCGCGCGGTCAAGGAGGCCAACGACCTGACCAACGAGCTGCTGACGCGCAACGCCGACAACCTGCGTCAGGCGAACGCCCAGATCCGGGCCGAGACGGAACGCGGCGTCTTTGACATCAAGGCGGTTCAGACCGCCAATGCCCAACTGATCGCCACGATCGAGGACAGCCTGCGCATCGCCGACGAAGGTCGCTCGCGGCGCGCCTCGGCCGAGACCGAACTGGTGCGCATGGAGGCCGAACTGCGCGATGCGCTGGCGGCGGCATCCTCGCGGCCGCCTGCGGCCGTCACCGGCCCCGGCGGGCGGCGCTGATGCGGCGCCTGGCTGCCCCCGCCCTGGGATTGGCGCTGCTGCTGGGCGGCTGCGCCCCAGACCCGTTCACGGACACGCCCGGCTCTCCGCGCCCGCAGGCACGCCCCGAGGCCGCCTCGGCCGCGCAAAGCCAAGCCGAGTTGCGCCGCGCGCGGGCCGAGCGCAACCGCGCCGCGAATGCCGTCGCGCGCCAGGCCTCTGCCTCGCCCAGCCAAGCCAGCCAGTCGCAGCGCGACTATTATGCCGCGGCGGAACGGCGGCTGGTGGCGCAGGGTCGCCTGCGCCGCGACCGGACCCCGCTGGACGCACCGATCGACGCCGAGATCCTGACCCGCAACTTCATCGACATCGCGTTGCGCGACGAATACAGCCAGACCGACGGCGGGCTGGTGTCGCAGTCCCGCGCAGCACCCCTGCGCCGCTGGCAGGGTCCGGTGCGGATGCAGCTGGAGTTCGGCGCCTCGACCGACATGGCCGCCCGCCCCGCCTGGCGGTCGGAGGTCGCGGATTTCGCGGGCCGCCTGTCGGACGCCACGCGCCATCCCGTATCGCTGACGGCCGAGGGCGGCAACTTTACCATCCTGGTCCTGACCGAGGATGAGCGCCGGGCCATCGGCCCGCGCCTGGCCCAGCTTGTGCCGGGCATCCCGGCGCAGGACGTGTCGATCATGACCGACCTGCCCGCCGCGATCAGCTGCGCGGTCTTCGCCTATTCGCAGGGGGCGGCCGCCGACTATGCCCGCGCCGTGGCGGTGATCCGGGCCGAACTGCCGCCGCTGCTGCGCACGTCCTGCATCCACGAGGAGCTGGCGCAGGGAATGGGGCTGGCCAATGACAGCCCCGGCGCGCGTCCGTCGATCTTCAACGACGACGAGGAGTTCGCGCTGCTGACGCGCCATGACGAACTGCTGCTGCGGATCCTCTATGATCCCCGCCTGCGTCCCGGCATGTCCGAGGCGGAGGCCGCGCCCATCGTCCGCCGCATCGCGACCGAGCTGCTGGGCGAGAACGCTTGATCCCGTCCCCGGCCCGCCCCTAGAAAGGGGCGAGGTCAGCGGGAGGCACCTATGTCCATCTTCGACATCCTGGGCGGCGAATTCATCGAGATCATCGAATGGACGGCCGACGACCGCGACACGATGGTCTGGCGCTTCGACACCGTCGGGCGCGCGATCAAGTATGGCGCCAAGCTGACCGTCCGCGAGGGTCAGGCCGCCGTCTTCGTCCATGAGGGCCAGCTGGCCGACGTGTTCGGCCCCGGTCTGTACCTGCTGGAGACGAACAACCTGCCGGTGCTGACGCGCCTGCAGCACTGGGACCACGGCTTTCGCAGCCCCTTCAAGTCCGAGGTCTATTTCGTCAGCACGACCCGCTTCAACGATCTGAAATGGGGCACCCGCAACCCCATCATCGCACGCGACCCCGAATTCGGCCCGGTCCGCCTGCGGGCCTTCGGCACCTATGCGATGCGCGTGGGCGACCCCGCCCGGTTCATGTCCGAGATCGTCGGCACGGATGGCGACTTCACCCGCGACGAGATCACCTTCCAGATCCGCAACGTGATCGTGCAGGAGTTTTCCCGCGCCATCGCCGCGTCGAACATTCCCGTTCTGGACATGGCCGCAAACACCGACCAGCTGGGTGCGCTGGTCGCCAAGGCCATCGCCCCGGTGATCGAGGCCTATGGCCTGGTCCTGCCGGAATTCTACATCGAGAACATCAGCCTGCCCGCCGAGGTCGAGGCGATGCTGGACAAGCGCACCAGCATGGGGATCATCGGCGATCTGGATCGTTTCGGCCAGTATGCCGCTTCCGAGGCCATGCTGGCGGCCGCGCGGAACGAGGGGGGCGCCGGTGCCGGCCTGGGCGCCGCAATGGGGGCCGCCATGGGCGCCACGATGCGCGGACCCTGGGGCGCCATGCCCTCGGCCGCCCCGCAGCCCGCAGCGCCGCCTGCGTCCCCGCCGCCCCTGCCCGGCGGCAGGGCACCACGCTGGCATGTGGCCATCGACGGCGCGGCCTCGGGGCCCTTTGCGCAATCCGATCTGCCGCGGCTTGTGGCCGAGGGGCGCCTGACCCCTGCTACGCTGGTCTGGACCGAAGGGCAGGATGGCTGGCTGGAGGCCGGTCAGGTTCCGGCCTTGGCCGCCATCCTTGGTGCGACGCCGCCGCCCCTGCCGCGCTGAGGACCGGATGATCCCGGCCGAACACCGCTTTCCCTGCGGACAATGCGGGGCCAGCCTGACCTTTCGCCCCGGCCAGCAGGAGCTTGTCTGCGACTGGTGCGGCCACCGGCAAACCATCGGCCCCGGCCCCGCCCGCGCGCCCGGGCGCAAGGCCGATGACAGCAGCGCCGACCCCGCCCTGCAATGGTCCGAGGGCCCGCGCGCGCCGGGCCCCGCGCTTCGCGAGATCCCCCTGGCCGAGGGGCTGGATCTGTCTCAGGGTGCCGCGGACATCGTGCAGACCGTCCGCACCCTGTCCTGTCCGAACTGCGGGGCACAGGTCGATCTGGACGCCGACCATCACGCCAGCGCCTGCCCCTTCTGTGCAACGCCGGTCGTCACCGACACCGGCCCCACCCGCCGCATCAAACCGCAGGGGGTGATGCCCTTTACCCTGACCGAGGCGCAGGCCCGCGCCGCGATGAAGGCGTGGCTGGGCAGCCTGTGGTTCGCCCCGTCCGGCCTGACGGCCTATGCGCGCAAGGATCGGCGGCTGAGCGGGATCTATTCCCCCTTCTGGACCTTCGACGCCGACACGACGTCGCGCTATCGCGGCCAGCGGGGCGATGCATATTACGTCATGGTTCAAGGAACCCAGACCGTGAACGGCCGGACGCAGACGGTCAGCCGCCAGGAACGCCGCATCCGCTGGACCCCGGTGTCGGGTCAGGTCGCGCGCCAGTTCAACGACGTGCTGATCCCCGCATCGACCGCGCTGCCGCCGCGCTTCTCCGAGGCGATGAAGCCCTGGGATCTGTCGGCCGTGGCGGAATACGACCCTCGCTTCCTGTCGGGGTTCGAGGCCGAGGGGTACACCGTCCCCCTGGCGGACGGGCACGGGGCCGCGCGCCAGCAAATGGCGCAGGTCATCCACCAGGACGCCCGCCGCAGCATCGGCGGCGCGGAACAGCGCGTCGATCGCGTCGACAGCCGCTTCGTGAACGAGACCTTCAAGCACGTGCTGCTGCCGATCTGGGCGGCGGCCTATCGCTACAACGGCGCAAGCTACCGCTTCGTGGTCAATGGCCAGACCGGCAAGGTCATGGGCGAACGCCCGTATTCGGCATGGAAAATCGCCGGGGCCGTCGCCGTGGCACTGGTAGCGTTAGCAGCCATCCTGTATCTGACCCAATAGGGCCGAACCAAGGGGGACCGACCATGATCCTGTGCGCAGGCGAATCGCTGATCGACATGGTGCCGTCCGACGGCACCTTCCGCCCGCTGGCCGGCGGCGCAGTCTACAATACCGCCATCGCGCTTGGGCGGCTTGGCCAGGACACGGGCTATCTGTGGCCGATCAGCCGCGACCCCTTCGGCGACCAGATCCTGCGGCCGCTGGCCGAGGCCGGGGTGAACACCGACCTGTGCCCCCGCACCGACCGGCTGACCACGCTGGCGCTGGTGACGCTGACGAACGGCGAGGCGCGCTACTCCTTCTACGACGAGGGCTCCGCCGGGCGGATGCTGCTGCCCGAGGATATCGGGCCGCTGCCTGATACCGTGACCGCGCTCTTCGCCGGCGGCATCAGCCTGGTGCCCGACCCCTGCGGCGGCACCATCGAGGCGTTGATCGCGCAGCATCACGACCGCCTGCCCGTGATGATCGATCCCAACATCCGGCCGTTCTTCATCACCGATGCGGGAGCCTATCGTGCGCGGCTGGCCCGGCTGTTGCCCATGGCCGATATCGTCAAGCTGTCGGCCGACGACCTGGAATGGCTGCACCCCGACCTGTCGCCCGAAGACGCCGCCCGCGCGGTGCTGGCCACCGGCCCCAAGCTGGTCCTGCAGACCGGAGGAGAGGCCGGCGCCAAGGCGATCTGGGCCGGAGAGACAGTCCACGCCCCCGCCGTGCGCGCCACCGTGGCCGACACGATCGGCGCGGGCGACACGTTCAACGCGGGCGTGCTGGCCTCGCTGGACCGTCAGGGCCTGCTGACCAAGGACGCCATCGCGGCGATCACCCCCGCCCAGATCCACGCGGCGCTGACGCTCGGCGCGCAGGCTGCCGCCGTCACCGTCTCGCGCCCCGGCGCAAACCCGCCCTGGTCACATGAAATGCCTGCCTGATCTGGGGGAGGGTCCGGGAGGGGCGCAGCCCCATCCCGGCGGGGGGGGGCGGGGGGCTGGCCCCCCGCCCTTCCGTCGCGGGACGCAAGGGGCTCAGTCCGCCGGGTGCCACCCGCCGCTGCGCGGCTCTTCGGGTTCGTCATCCTCGTCGGCCTCGGTGGCCGTGCCGGTGAACGCCTCGAACGCGCCCTTCTGCCGTGCGGTCCAGCGCAGATCCAGATGCAGCCCGTCCTCGCCTGCCTCCTCGCGCTCGACCACGCCGGCCTCGTGCAGCCAGGCACGGCTGCGCCCATCGGCAAAATCCAGCACCACCTGCCCCTCCACGCGCGGCTCGTCCAGAACCTCGCCCAGCTGACGGTCGATGGCGGCGATCAGGTCGTCCAGCCCCTCGCCCGACAGGGCACTGACCGCCTGCACGCCCTCGGTGCGGGCATCGGTGCGGCGCAGGGCCGCGCGGGTGTCGTCGCCCAGGGCGTCGATCTTGTTCCAGACCTCGATCGCGGCCACGTCCTCGTCCACGCCCAGGCTGTCCAGGATCGCGGCCACGTCGTGGGCCTGCTCCTCGGTCTCGGGGTGGCTGATGTCGCGCACATGCAGGATCAGGTCGGCCTCCAGCACTTCCTCCAGCGTGGCGCGGAAGGCCGCGACCAGTTCGGTCGGAAGATCGCTGATGAAGCCCACCGTGTCCGACAGGATCACCTTGCGCCCCGAATTCGCGCCCTGCGCGTCAGGCAGGCGGATCGCCCGCATGGTGGGGTCCAGCGTCGCGAACAGCATGTCCTTGACGAAGACGTCTGCCCCGGTCAGCCGGTTGAACAGCGTCGATTTCCCGGCGTTGGTGTATCCCACCAGCGCGACGATCGGATAGGGCACCTTCGCACGCGATGCGCGGTGCAGGCTGCGGGTCTTGACCACGCGGTCCAGCTGCCGGCGCAGGCGCGTCATCTGGTCGTCGATGGCGCGACGGTCGGCCTCGATCTGCGTCTCGCCGGGACCGCCCACGAAGCCCAACCCGCCGCGCTGACGCTCCAGGTGGGTCCAGGCACGAACCAGCCGCGTGCGCTGATAGGACAGCGCCGCCAGCTCGACCTGCAGGACGCCCTCGCGGGTGCGGGCACGGTCGGCAAAGATCTCCAGGATCAGCCCGGTCCGGTCCAGAAGCTTGACGCCCCAGTCCTTTTCCAGGTTGCGCTGCTGGACCGGGGTCACCGGCCCGTCGATCAGCACCAGTTCGACCTCCAACGCGCCAAGGCGCTCCTTGATCTCGGCCAGCTTGCCCTTGCCGAACAGCTTGCCGGCATTGGGCTCACGCAGGTTGGCGACCTCGGATCCGACCATCTCGATGCCCGGCAGGGCCAGGGCCAGCGACACGGCCTCGGCCAACGCATGCTCGGGCTCGCGCCGTTGAGTACGGGCGCGGCCCAGATCGGGGTGGATCACATAGGCGCGTGTCGGCTTGGCTGCGGTTTCCGTCAGTTCGGCCAATCAATCCTCGCCTTCGTACAGGGTGATGGGTTGGCCCGGCATGATCGTGCTGATCGCATGCTTATAGACCAGTTGCGACTGTCCGTCGCGGCGCAGCAGGACGCAGAAGTTGTCGAACCAGGTGATGACGCCTTGCAGCTTGACACCGTTGATCAAAAAGATGGTGACGGGCACCTTGGCCTTGCGGACATGGTTCAGGAACGCATCCTGCAGGTTCTGCTTGTCGCCAGCCATTTGTTTATCGTCCGTTTTTCACTGTCCCTGTCCGTTCAACATCTAAGCCGATGCCCCACCCCATGCAAGCATGGCGGATTTCGCGAAAACGCGAAGGCAACATTTGGGCCACACCTAGCGGCGCCAGAACTCCGGAGAGAACAGCGCCAGCACCGCCAGCGTCTCGATCCGGCCCAGCACCATCGCGCAGGCCAGCACCGCCTTGGTGAAATCGGGCAGGCCCGACCAACCCTCCCACGGCGCGGAGGCGATGCCGGCAGTACCTTCAAAGGCGGGCGTCAGGGGAATGGCGCTGGCCAGCGGGCCGGCATTGGTCAGCGCGGCGATGGACAGGATGGTCGCGGTCTCGAACTCGATGGCGTGGATGGACACCAAACTGACCACCAGCGCGATCGAAATCGCGAACAGCATGAAGAAGATGAAGGCCAGATAGGCGCCTTCGCGTCGCAACCTGCGGGCGATTCGCCCGCCGCCTGACACGGAATGGGGGTGGATGATCCGCTCCATCTCGCGCTGGCCGTGGGTGGCCAGCGCATAGACGCGCAGCAGCTTGACGCCCCCCGCGGTCGTGGCGATCCCGCCCCCCATCAGTGCCAGCCCCGCCAGGACCAACCCCGGCGCGTCCAGCCCCGACCAGGACCGCGCCCCCGCCCAGGCGACAGAGGTCCAGCCGGTCGTGGTCAGATAGCTCAGCGCGCTGAACATGCTGCCCCACATGGCCGACAGGGCGCGCCCGACCTCGGCCATGCCGGTCGGATCGGGGGGCGCCGCGCGGTCGACCTCGATCGCGCCCAGGAAATGGCGCAGGAACAGCATGACGCCCACCCCCAGGACCAAGCCCAGCGCCATGCGCAGTTCGGGGTCCTCGATCAGCCGCTCGGTCGCGCGCAGTTCCGCGCCCCCGGGCCAGAAGCGCCGTGACAGGGCGGGGATCAGGAAGATAAAGACCAGCATTTCTCCGGGAATGCCCGAAGCCTCGCCCGACGGCCCGATCACCGGAGAGATGCCCGACGTCGACAGCGTCCCCATCGCCCGCGTCAGCGCCACGAAGGACGGATCGCCCAGCATCAGCAGCCCCACCCACAACACCAGGGTGAAGCCCAGATAGAGCGGGCCCACCTGCAGCGCGGCGCGGCCCAGCCGGCTGGCAGGATCGGCCAGCTGCGTGTCGAAGCTGGGATCGGACAGGTGCAGGACCGGGCGGCGCGGCTGGTCCGACGGCGGCAGGTGCTCGCGGTATTCCTCGCGGCCATAGGGGTTCGACATGATCTCGAACCCGCCGACGCGCAGCGGCGCCAGGATCGCGACCGCCGCCACCAGCACGAAAAAGCCCCCCATCCAGCCCACCATCGACCGCCACAGATGCAGCGGCAGCGGCAGCAGGTCGGCCGAATAGAGCGACGCCCCGGTGGTGGTCAGCGACGACACCATCTCCCACCAGGCGTTGAAGAACCCCGTGTCGGGCTGACTTTCCGCAAAGGGCACGGCCAGCAGCAGCGGCAGCAGCCCATAGACCCCCAGCATCAGCAGCAGCATCTCTCGCGCGGTCTGGCCGCGGGGGTTGGCCTGCGCCGCAAGCCCGATCAGCCCGCAGAAGGTCAGCGTCAGCAGCGCCGCATAGAAGAAGTTGCGCGCGATTGCGGCGTATCCCGTGACCGAGGCAAAACCCGCGGGCGCCAGCATCAGCACCGCCGCCAGCCCGACCAGCAGCACCAGCAGCGGCATCCGCAGAAGAAAGCCCGTCATCCCCCGACCCTCAGAAGAAGTCGATCGAGACCTGCAACAGGCGCTCGACTTCGGGGACGTCCTTGGTCAGGGCAAAGATCAGCACGATGTCGCCCTCGTCGATGCGGGTGTCGGCCAGCGGCTTGACCACCCGATCGCCCTTGCGGACCGCACCCAGCAGCGCGCCTTCGGGGAAGTCGATGTCGCGGATCGCGCGGCCCGCCATGGGGCTGGTGGACAAAACCTGCGCCTCCATCACCTCGGCCTCGGCATCGCCGACGGAATAGATGTCGCGTACGCGCCCGTGGCGGATGTGGCGCAGGATCGTGGACACGGTCGTCGATCGCGGGTTGATATAGGCGTCGATGTCCAGCGCCCCCATCAGCGGCACCAGCGTGGGGTCGTTGATCAGTGCGATGGCCATTTTCGCCCCCGCCTGCTTGGCGCGCACCGAGGCCAGGATGTTGGTCTTGTCGTCGTCGGTGACCGCCAGGACGGCGTCGGCCTGGGGGACGGCGGCCTCGTCCAGGATCTCGGCCGACAGGCCGTCGCCGTTCAGCACGATGGTCCGTTCCAGACGGTCGGCCGCGAATTCGGCACGCCCCCGGTCGCGCTCGATCAGCTTGGCGCGGATGCGGTCCGGCCGCGCCTCCAGCGCCTGCGCCACGGCCAGGCCCACGTTCCCTGCCCCGATGATGGTCACACGCTCCTGCTTGCGGGCGGGCTTGCCAAAGATGTCCAGCGTGCGCGCCACGTCGTCGATGTGGCAGAAGACATAGATCTGGTCTTCGGCGAACAGCTGATCGCCCGGTTCTGGCGCGAACAGCCGCCCCTTGCGGCGCACCCCCGCCACGATGGCACGCAGGCTGGAGAACAGCTCGGTCAGCTGGCGCAACGGCGTGTTCAGCGCCGGGCAGTCCGGTTCCAGGTCGATCCCCAGCAGCTGGATCTTGCCGTCCATGAAGGTCTCGACGTCGAAGGTCGACGGGGCCGACAAGCGCTGCAGGGCAGCCAGCGCGACCTCGCGTTCGGGACTGATGACCACGTCGATGGGCAAGTGCTCGGTGCGGTACAGATCGGAATAGATCGCGTCCAGATAGGCGCCCGACCGCAGGCGGGCGATCTTGCGCGGCACCTGGAAGATCGAATGCGCGACCTGGCAGGTGACCATGTTCACCTCGTCCGAATGGGTCGCGGCGATGATCAGGTCGGCGTCGCGCGCGCCGGCGCTGTCCAGGATGTCGGGATGGCTGGCAAAACCCGTCACCCCCTGCACGTCCAGCGATTCCGTGGCCCGGCGCACCAGGTCGGGATTGTTGTCGATGACGGTGACATCGTTGCGCTCGCCCGACAGGTGGCGTGCGATCTGCCAGCCGACCTGCCCTGCCCCGCAGATGATGATCTTCATGCGTCACCCTTCCTGTCCCGCGCCCCCTTGCCTAAGCCGGGCGCGCGGTCCGCGCAAGCGGCAGGCTATTTGCCCATCATCAACTCGTCCTCGCCGCGCATCCCGCCGACGACCCCAAGCGACTTCAGCTTGCGGTGCAGCGCGCTGCGCTCCATGCCGACGAACTGCGCGGTGCGGCTGATGTTGCCGCCGAACCGATTGATCTGGGCGACCAGGTATTCGCGCTCGAACAGCTCGCGCGCCTCGCGCAGCGCCATCGCGGTGACCGACGGCCCCAGGCTCAGCGTGTCGCTGTTGTCCGGGGTGGCCCCCTGCGGCTCCAGCTCGGACGGCAGGATCGGCCCGTGGCTTTCCGCCAGGATCAGCACGCGTTCGATCACGTTGCGCAGCTGGCGGATGTTGCCGGGCCAGCGCATCGATTGCAGCGCGGCCACGGTCTCCTCGGGCAGATCGCGCGGCGTCAGGCCCTGGTTCTTGTGGAACTGCTCGATGAAATGGCGCGCCAGGGCCGCGATGTCGTCGCGCCGGTCGGCCAGGGACGGCACCGCGATGGGCACCACGTTCAGCCGGTCGAACAGCTCCTGCCGGAACCGGCCGGCGGCGATTTCCGCCACCAGGTCGCGGTTCGTCGACGACAGCACCCGCAGGTCGACCCGTACCTTGTCCGCGCCGCCCGCGCGCACGAACTGCTGTTCGGTCAGCACGCGCAGGATCTTGGGCTGGGTGCCCATGGGCATGTCGCCCACCTCGTCGAAATAGATGATGCCGCCATGCGCCTGCTCCAACAGGCCCGGCTCGATCCCGCGTTCGGGGGATTCGCGGCCGAACAGCACCTCCTCCATGCGCTCGGGCTCGATCGTGGCACAGGGGACGGTGACGAAGGGCGCCGACGCGCGCGGGCTGTGCGCGTGGATATAGCGCGCGGCGCTCTCCTTGCCGGTGCCGGGTTCGCCCGCCAGCATCACCCGGCCGTTGGACCGCGCCACCTTGTCCAGCGCGTCGCGCAGCCGCTTGAAGGCCGCGGACTGGCCCAGCATGTCGGCCACGCGGTCGCCGCCGCGCCGCAGGCTGCTGTTTTCGCGGCGCAGGCGGGCGGTCTCCATCGCGCGGTTGATGACGACCATCAGCTGGTCGATGTTGAAGGGCTTCTCGATGAAATCGTACGCCCCCTGCTTGATCGCGGCGACCGCGATCTCGATGTTGCCATGCCCCGAGATGATGATGACCGGCACGTCGGGATTGTTGCGCTTGACCTGTTTCAGGATGTCGATCCCGTCCATGCGGCTGTCCTTCAGCCAGATGTCCAGGATCATCAGCGATGGCTCGCGGTCGTTCAGGGCCGCCACGGCCTCGTCCGAATTCGCGGCCATGCGGGTGTCAAAGCCCTCGTCGCGCAGGATGTCGGCGATCAGTTCGCGGATGTCGCGTTCATCATCGACGATCAGGATGTCGTTCATGGTGTCGCCTCGTCTTTTTCTTGTCTGCTCTTGGTCTTGGGCCCCCGCACGGGATGGCGTTCGCGGGGCAGCCGGATCTCGGCCATGGCGCCCGGCGGATCGGGCGCATCGGTCAGGGACAGGCTGCCGCCATGTTCCTCGACGATCTTCTTGACGATGGGCAGGCCCAGCCCGGTGCCGTGGCTTTTCAGCGTCACATAGGGTTCGAACAGCCGCGACCGGTCGGCGGGCAGGCCCGGCCCGGTATCGGTGATGCGGATGCAGACGGATTCGGGCTGCACCTCCAGCGCGACGGCGATCTTCGGCGTCCAGCCGGGGATCGCCTGCGCGGCCTGTTCGTCGATGGCCTCTCCGGCGTTCTTCAGCAGGTTGGTCAGCGCCTGGCGCATCATCCCCGCGTCGCAGTCGACGATCACCGGCTCCTCCGGGATGTCGCGGACGATGGTGGCGTGCAGGGCATCCTGCTGCAACAGCAGCACCTGGCGCAGCAGCGCGGCCAGGTCGGTCTCGGCCCGGTCGGGTTCGGGCATCCGGGCAAAGCGGCTGAACTCGTCCACGATCCGGCGCAGGTCGTTCGTCTGGCGGATGATCACCTCGGTGTATTGGTCCAGCGCGGCGCGGTCGCCCTCGGCCGCCAGCGGGCCGAACTTGCGGCGCAGGCGTTCGGCGGACAGCTGGATGGGCGTCAGCGGGTTCTTGATCTCGTGGGCCACGCGGCGGGCGACGTCTCCCCAGGCGGCCATCCGCTGCGCGCTGACCAGCTCGGTCACGTCGTCGAAGGCCACCACGTATCCCTCCAGCGCGCCGTCCGCGCCGCGGCGCACGGCCATGCGGACCAAGAGGCTCTCCACCCGGCCCTCGCGCATCAGGCGGACCTCGTCCTGGATCGTCTCGGCGACCGAGGCGGACAGGCGCGCGAACAGCGGCGCGAATTCCGGCACCACCTCGGACAGCAGGGCGTCGATGTCGCGTTTCGCATCCAGCCCCAGAAGCCGGCTGGCCGAGCGGTTGACGAAGTCGATCTCTCCGGCCGCGTCCAGCCCGATGACCCCCGAGGTGACCGAGGTCAGCACGTTGTCGAACAGCCGCCGCTGGTCATCGGACAGGCGATAGCTCTCGACCAGCTCCTCGCGCTGCGTCTTCAGCTGACGGGTCATGCGGTTGAAGGCCTGACCCAAGGTCTGGATCTCGTCTCCGGTGCGGACCTCGGGGACCTGCACGTCCAGATCGCCGCGCCCCACGCGGTCGGTCGCCTGCGCCAGAAGGCCGATGGGCCGCGACAGGCGCGAAGCGAACCACAGCCCCAGCCAGATCGCCGCCGCCACCAGCAGCAGCGCAAAGCCCAGATAGACCAGCGAAAACTCCAACAGGACCTGGCTGCGCATCGCCTCCAGCTGGCGGTAATCGCCCGCGGTCGCCCGCGTGTCGTCCACCAGCCCCAACAGGTCGCCATCCACGTCGCGTGTCACGTACAGGTATCGGTCGGCCAGCGGCGGCAGCGCGACAAGCGCCCGGAACTCGTCATTCGCCCAATCCTCGATCAGGGCGATGCCGTCGGCCTGCGCGCGGTCCAGCTGGTCGGCACCCGGCGCCTCGTACCAGAACAGATAGCTCCGCTCGCCCCGGGCGCGGATCTCTCCGGCGCCATTGATGATATAGGCTTCGCGCAGGCCACGCTGGATCAGGCCCTGGCCCTGCACCAGCAGCTCGCGCATCTCTCCGTCCTCGATCAGGGGATTGGCGCGCCCTGCACGGGTCAGGATGCTGGCCAGCGCGCGCGCATCCTCGGTCAGATCGCCGCGATGTTCCGCGTGATAGGCCTCGGCCGCGGCCTGGGACGTGGTCACGACCTGCTGCACGCGGTCGGAGAACCAGCCCTCCAGCCCGATGTTGACCAGAAATCCCGCGAACAGCGCGACCAGCACTGTGGGCACCAGCGCCAGCCCGCCAAAGATCGCGACCAGCCGCGCATGCAGGCGCGATGCGGGCGCCGTGCTGCGCCGGGCCGAGATCAGCCGCGCCATGCGCGCGACGATGAACCCGATCAGCACGATCAGAAAGGCCAGGTCCGCCAGCAGGACCACCCGCAGGGTCGCGCCCTGCATGCCCCGCCCGAACGGCCCCATCACCGCCAGCGTCGCCACGGCCAGCGCCACGCCCGACAGCACGATGCCCCAGGTCAGCGCCCCGCGCCACGGTCGGGGCAATCGGATACGGGCCAGCCTGTCCCAGCTGAGCCCCGATGCCAAACCTGCCATATCCCCCACTTGCCGTCTTTCGCGGCTTTTGTTGCGGGCGCGCGTGTCCTTCGCGCTGGTCCCTGTGGCGGTTTTACATCAGTTTGCGCCTCCGTGTCACCTCGATATTCAGCTCGGTCAGTTTCTTGCGCAACGTATTGCGGTTGATCCCCAGCAGATCGGCACAACGCAGCTGGTTTCCCCCGGTCGCATCCAGCGCCACCTGCAGCAGCGGGCGTTCCACCTCGCGCAGGATGCGGTCATAGAGGCCCGGCGGCGGCAGCGCGTCGCCATGCAGGTCGAAATAGCGCTGCAGATGCGCCTCGACCGAATCCGACAGGCGCGATCCGACCTGGGGCAGGCTGACGACGCCCGCGGGTTCGGGCGCGGGGGCCAGCGCCGATACCGGCGCCGCCGCGGGGGTGCGGTGGCCCGACTGCTGGGACAGCGCCTCGCGCATCTCGGCGGTGCTGATCGCGGGGCCGCTGGCGGTCAGGGCCAGGCGGCGCATCATGTTCTCCAGCTCGCGGACGTTGCCCGGGAACGGATGGGCGCGCAGCATGGCGGCCGCATCGTCCGACAGCATCCGCTCCGGCAGGCCCTGCGCGGCGGCACGGGCCAGCAGATGCGCCGCCAGCGGCAGGATGTCGTCCACCCGCGCGCGCAGGGGCGGCACGCTGACGGTGACGCCCGCCAGGCGGTAATACAGGTCCGACCGCAACCGGCCCGCCGCCACGTCAGCCTGCGGATCGGACCCGGTGGTCGCCACGATGCGGGGCGCATGGGCGCGGTCGGGGCCGGCCTCCATCGTCTCGATCAGGCCGATCAGGCGGGCCTGCGCGCCTGTGTCGAACCCCGCCGGGCTCTCAATGATGATCGTGCCGCCGCGGGCCTTGTCGGCGGCGCGCGCGATCGCCTCCTCGGTCGCGTCGGACGAGGTCAGGACCGCAAGCCCCCGATCGCGCCGGTCCGACAGCTCGTGAAAGCTGCGCGCGATGGTGGTCTTGCCCACCCCCGCCTCTCCGGCGATGATCACCGGCAGGTCGGCGTTCAGCACCCGCGCGACCATGCGGAACAGCGCCTGCATCGACGGCGCATGGCCGATCAGCGGCATGGCCGGGTCCGCCGCCTCGCGCGGGGCGGGCAGCGGTTCGGGGATCGGGTCGGACTTGCGCGGGCGGCGCGACAGGGCCTGGTTCGCCTTGGACATCAGGTCCGGAAGATCGAAGGGCTTGGGCAGGTATTCGAACGCCTCGGCCTCGGTCGCGCGGATCGCGGTGACGATGGTGTTCTGGGCCGAGATCACGATCACCGGCAGGTCTGGCCGCGCCTCGCGGATGGCGGGGATGCGGTCGATGCCGTTGCCGTCGGGCATCATCACGTCGGTGATGACCAGGTCGCCGCGCCCCTCCTCGACCCATTTCAGCAGCTGTGCCAGGCTGCCCGTGGCGTGGACGCGGCATCCAGCGCGGGTCAGCGCCTGCGTCAGCACCGTGCGGATGGTGCGATCGTCGTCAGCAATCAGAACGGTGCCGTCCATGGGTTCAGGTCCTTATGCCTTGGGCAGGGAGATGCGGAACACGGTGCGACCGGGGCGGCTGTCCACCCGGATCAGCGCGCCGTGGTCGGTGATGATCTTGCTGACCAGCGCCAGGCCCAGCCCGGTGCCGTTCTCGCGGCCCGAGACAAAGGGCTCGAACACCTGGTCGGCGATGGCCGGGGGGAAACCGGGGCCGTTGTCCTCGATCTCGATCTGCAGGGGCAGCGGGCGGCCCGTGGGATCGGTCTCGTCGGGGGGACGGCGCAGCGTGTGGTCGTAATGGGTGCGCAGGCGGATCGCGCCGCCGGCCTTGCCGTCCAGCGCCTCGGACGCGTTCTTGACCAGGTTCAGGCAGACCTGCACCAGCTGGTCCGCATCCGCCAGCGCCGCAGGCAGCGAGGGGTCGTAATCGGTCACGATCTGCACGTCGCGCGCAAAGCCCGCCTTGGCCGACCGGCGCACCTGTTCCAGCACGTCGTGCACGTTCAGCGCCGACAGGCGCGGGGCCGAGGTGTCGCCGAACCGTTCGACCTGGTCCAGAAGCGCCACGATACGGCGCGATTCCGCGACGATCATCTCGGCCATCTCGCGGTCCTCGGGGGTGGCGTTCATGGCCATCAGCTGGGCCGCGCCACGGATGCCCGCCAGGGGGTTCTTGATCTCGTGGGCCAGCATCTCGGCCATGCCGATGGCGCTGCGGGCGGCGCTGCGGACATGGCGGGCCTGGTGCGCGCCATCATCGTCCTGCGGCACGATCAGCAGCGACACCGACCCGCCGGCCCCGTCCGCGGGCCCCGCATGCACGGCCGCCCGCCGCGCCTGGTGGTTGCCGGTCCGGTCGCCGATCTCGAACTGGACGCTGGTCTGGTACAGCGCCTCCTCGCTGGCGCGCACGCGGGCCAGCAGCGGCCCCAGGCCGGGCTGTAGGCGCAGGCGCATCGACATCTCGTCCCCGTCCAGTGCGCGGCCCAGGGTCGAGTTGCGCGACAGGTTCAGCCAGATCTCGGCGGCGTCGTTCATCGCGGCCACGCGTCCGTCGGCGTCCAGGATCAGCGCGGGCAGCGGCAGCGCCGCCCAGCCCGGTCCGGGGGCCGCCTCACGGAAATCGCGCGGCCGAGGCGTCATGCAGCCACCCCCGCGGCATCGCCGAAGGCGCGGGCGATCAGGTCCAGGGTCGCGCGGGGCGTGTCGGCCCGCATCATCTGGTCGCGCAGCGGGGCGCCGTTCGCATCGGCATACCAGCCCAGATGCTTGCGCGCGACGCGCAGGCCCAGATCGGTGCCATAGAAGTCCAGGATGTCCTCGTAATGCTCGGCCACCAGATCGGCCAGCGCCGCGCCCTGCGGCACGTCGGGCGCGGGCGTGCCCCACAGATCATGCGCGATCTGCGCCAGGATCCAGGGCCGCCCCTGGGCGCCGCGACCGACCATCACCGCATCCGCCCCCGACGCCGCCAGGGCCGCACGGGCGCTGGCGGCATCGACGACGTCGCCATTGGCCACCAGCGGCGGGCGCGCCGGCAGGTCGGCCACGGCGCGGATCGCGGACCAGTCGGCCTGCCCCTTGTAGAACTGCGCCCGCGTGCGTCCATGCACGGTCAGCATCGCGACCCCCGCATCGCGCGCCCGCGCCGCCAGATCGGCCGCGTTCAGGCAGTCGTCGTCCCAGCCCAGCCGCATCTTCAGCGTGACGGGCACGTCGACCGCCCCCACGACCGCATCGACCAGCGTCATCGCGTGATCCAGGTCGCGCATCAGCGCCGCGCCGGACAGCCCGCCGGTGACCTTCTTGGCGGGGCAGCCCATGTTGATGTCGATGACACGCGCCCCCATGCCGGCCACGATGCGCGCGGTCTCGGCCATCGGTGCGGCTTCGCGGCCCGCGATCTGGACGCTGACGGGCAGCGCCCCTTCGGTCAGCGCCTTGGCGCGCACGGCGGCACGGGTCGACGGGCGCGGCGTCACCATCTCGGTCGAGGCGACCATCTCGGACACCATCAGGCCCGCGCCGAACCGCGCGACCGCGCGGCGGCAGGGGACATCGGTGATCCCGGCCATCGGCGCCAGGAAGACCGGCGGGCCAAGAGGTGTGTCACCAAGCATGATCGGGTCGGGCAATCGCATGTTCTGTTCCTTCACCCCGGGGCAGACCGCCCGCAAGAACGGCAGGGGGCGGCTGGCCTGCCCAAATCGCAGGCGCGTCCCGGTTGCCTGCAAACCGGGCATGTTGCAATCATCTTAAGCAGACCGCGCGCCAAGGCTGCAAGCGGGCCGATGTCGCAACCGGAACCGGAAGCGACGTGGACGGTGGTGGCGGCGGGGCCTGCGTCGTGCTTGGATGGGCGCGGAAATGCAAGGGGGTGCCATGTTTCTGTCGGTGTTCGATCTGTTCAAGCTGGGGGTGGGGCCCTCCTCCTCGCACACGATGGGGCCGATGGTGGCCGGCCAGCGGTTCCTCGACTCCCTGCGGGTGCAGCCGTTCCGCGCGCATGGGCTGCGCGCCAGCCTGCATGGCAGCCTGGCCTTCACCGGCAAGGGACACGCAACCGACCGCGCGACGATCCTGGGTCTTGCGGGCTTCACCCCCGCCAGCATGGACATGGACGCGGCCGAGGCCGCGCTGGCCCGCAACCGAGAGACCCGCCTGCTGGAACCGCAGGGGCTGGGCCCGCTGGTCTTCGACCCCGAACGCGACCTGCGGTTCGATTACGACCACACCCTGCCCGGCCATGCCAACGGCATGACCCTGTCGGCGACCGACGCGCAGGGCGACGTGATCTATCACCAGATCTACTACTCGATCGGCGGCGGCTTCGTGATGACCGACCAGGAGCTGGCCGACAAGGCGGGCGCGGTGCGCAGCGATGCCACGTCCAGCGTGCCCTATCCCTTTGCCAGCGCGGCCGAGATGCTGGAGATGGCCCAGGCCTCGGGCAAGTCCATCGCCCGCATGAAGGAGGCCAACGAGCTGTGCTTTCGGTCCCGTCCCGACATGCTGGCGGGGCTGGACCGCATCTGGACCGCGATGCGCGACTGCATGGATCGCGGCCTGTCGACGGACGGCGTCCTGCCCGGCGGGCTGCACGTGCGTCGGCGCGCGCGCGCGATCCACGCCAAGCTGGTCGAGGAACGCGGCCTGAACATGACCGCGCCCCATGTCATCAACGACTGGATGTCGGCCTATGCGATGGCCGTGAACGAGGAGAACGCCGCCGGCGGTCAGGTCGTCACCGCACCCACGAACGGCGCCGCCGGCACGGTGCCCGCGGTGATCCGCTATTGGTTGGACCATGTGCCGGGCGCGTCCGAACGGCTGTTGCCCGATTTCCTGCTGACGGCGGCGGCGGTGGGCGGGCTGATCAAGCACAATGCCTCGATCTCGGGCGCGGAATGCGGCTGCCAGGCCGAGGTCGGATCGGCCGCCGCGATGGCCGCCGCGGGCCTGGCCGCCGTCCTGGGCGGCACCCCCCAGCAGGTCGAGAACGCCGCCGAGATCGCGCTGGAGCATCACCTGGGCATGACCTGCGACCCGGTGCGCGGCCTGGTCCAGGTGCCCTGCATCGAGCGGAACGGGCTGGGCGCGATCAAGGCCGTGGCGGCCGCCAGCCTGGCGCTGCGCGGCGACGGCAGCCACATCGTGCCCCTGGACGCCGCCATCGAGACGATGCGCCAGACCGGCCGCGACATGTCCGAGAAGTACAAGGAGACGTCGCTTGGCGGCTTGGCCGTGAACGTCCCGAACTGCTAGGGGGTCAGCTGCCCGCGCAGCGTGTAATGCAGGCCCTGGGGCAGGAATTCGGCCTGCCCCTCGCCGTTGAAATAGGCCGGGACGATCATGTTCACCAGGCGCGACCCGAACCCTTCGCGCGTGGGCGCGGCCACGACCTGACCGCCGGTCTCCTGCCAGTCCAGCGCGAAGTCGTCGCCCATGACCGACCAGGTCAGGTCGACCATGCCCAGCGGGCTGGCCAGCGCGCCGTATTTTGCCGCATTCGTCGCCAGTTCGTACAAGGCCAGCGACAGGCCGACTGCCTGCTGGCTGCTCAGCGGCACGGGCGGGCCGGACAGGCGGATGCGGTCGTTCCCGACCAGATGGGCACCAATGGATCGGGCCATCACCTCGGTGATGTCGGCGCTTTCGCCCAGGCCCGTGAACAGACCCTGTGCCTTGGCCAGCGCCATGATGCGCGCGCCGACCGTGTCGCGGGCCTCCTGGATGCTGGTCGCGTTGCGCAGGCTGGAGGACACCACGGTCGAGGTCACCGACAGGATGTTCTTGATCCGGTGCAGCAGCTCTTCCTGCATGACCTGCTGGTTGCGGCGCGCCAGCACCAGCGCGGTCATGTCCACGGTGATGTTCATCAGACCCGCCACGCTGCCGTCGTCGTCGTAAAGCGGGCTGTAGCTGAAGGTCCAGAACGTCTCCTCGTCGAACCCGTTGCGGGTCATGACAAGGCGCATCTCCTCGGAATAGGTGCCACGGCCTGACAGCGTCTGGTCGACCAGCGGCTTGACGTCGTCCCAGACATCCGCCCAGATCTGCTGGAAGGGCTGACCCAGGGCCCGCGCCTCCTTGCGGCCCAGGACGGGCGCATAGGCGTCGTTGTACAGCATGATCAGCTCGGGGCCCCAGAACATGCAGGACGCGTGCCGCTGCGCCAGCATCATCCGTACCGCGGTCGTCAGCGCGACCGACCAGCCCGAGATCGGCCCCAGGGGCGTGGTCTGCCAGTCAAAGTTTCCGGTCGCACGCGCCATCGGCCCGTCGTCCCAGGAAAATCGCGCCGATTCGGGCCGCGCGGCGGGGCCCCGGGCGTGCTGTGCCGATCCCGTCATGTGGGTGCCACCAGAGAGAACATCACCGAAACCTATGCCGGTTCCCGTATGATATTCAACGAATAACCCTCGATGCAGCCGGTTTCGCACCAATAATCATCATTTATCAACAAGGTGAACCGTCCGGTGCGGCCGATCCATGCGGCGGCGACATGCCGGGACGGGGGCGTGACGCTTGCCCCCTGTGGCTGCGGTTGCTAACGCTTGGCAGACAGTGATCCCGCGACAAATCCGCCCAGAACCAGAAGGCCAAAGCCCCATGTTCCCCCGCCTTGCCATCCTTGCCCTGTTGACCCTGCCCCTGGCCGCCTGCGACACCCAGGTGATGACCGACCTGCGACGCGGGGTCGGCCTGGACGACGCCGCAGCCCAGCCCGAGGAGCCGACCGGCCCGCGTCCGCCCGCCGTCTCTCCGCTGGAACAGCCGATCGAGACGGGCACGGTCGGGCGCGTCGTGCCCACCGCGGAACCGGTGACCTATCGCACCACCGCCTTCGTGGCGGGCGGGAACGAACCGGCCTGGAACGTCGAGGTCAGCGGCGACTCGGCCGTCTATCGCACGGCCGACAACCAGGCCGGGCGCCAGATCCCGGTGAACCGCCTGGTCTTCAGCCAGGGCGTCGAATACATCGGCGTGCTGGGCGGGCGGCCCTTCGTGCTGAACCTGCGGGCGGCGAAATGCAAGGACAGCATGGTCGACGAGACCTATCCGCTGACCGCACGCCTGACTGTGAACGGTCAGACCCAGCCCGGCTGTGCACAGCCCGCTGCCCCGGCCGCACCCGCCACAGCCGAGGCCGCACCGGCCGCCGCCGGTTGACGCGCGCGCACGGCTCACGCATTCGTGTGTCGATCCGTGCCGCAAAGCCTGCCACTGCGCCTGACGATCCTGCCCTGCCCGCCCTGATCCTGCCGCCGAAAGGAAGCCGCCGATGCGCCGCTCGCGACTGACCCGCCAGCTGATGGCCACCACCCTGCCCCTGGCCCTGATCGTGGGGTCGGGCGTCGGCGTCGCGACCGCCGACCCGATGCTGGGGCGCAACATGTCGACCTATGGCCTGCCCGGCGGCATCGACACGCCCACGGCCGAGACGATGCCCGACGGCAGCCTGGGCGCGACGCTGTCGCTGTCCGACTATGCCCGGCGCGGCAACGTCTTCTTCCAGGCGCTGCCGGGGCTGACGACGGTCCTGCGCTATGGTCGCGTCGACGGGATCGAGGATTACCGGCAGGAGGGGTTCATCTCGGACCGCTCGCTGGACCTGCGCTATCAGATCGTGGACGAGGACGGCTGGCGCCCCGCGGTGGCCGTCGGCCTCCAGGATTTCCTGGGCACCGGCGTCTATTCGGGTGAATACATCGTTGCGACGCGCAACGTGACGCCGACGGTGCGCGCATCGGTCGGCCTGGGCTGGGGCACGCTGGCGGGCAAGCCGCGCATCATCGACGTCGGCGACGAGGGCGGGACGCCCAATGTCGAGGACTGGTTCACCGGCGGGGCCAAGCCCTTCGCCTCGGTCAGCTGGCAGGTCAACGACCGCCTGAACCTGGTCGCGGAATACTCCAACGACATCTATCGCGCCCGCTACAGCGACGGCAACGAATACCAGCAGGGCGACGAGCCGGGCAGCAACATCAACCTTGCCGCCAACTACCGCTTTGGCCGCAACTACGAGGCCGGGCTCTATACCATCGGCGGAGAGACGATCGGCGCCCAGTTCACCATCGCGCTGAACCCGCGCGACGCCACCTATCCGTCGGGCCTGGAAAGCGCGCCGGCCCCGGTGCGTCCGCGGCCGGCGCCCGCGCAGGACCCCGAGGGCTGGTCGGGCAGCTGGTCGCAGGACCCGACCGCCCAGCCCGCCATCCAGAAGGCCCTGGGCGACGGCATGGCCGACGAGGGGATGCTGCTGGAAAGCATGGCCCTGGCGCCGACCCGCGCCGAGGTCCGCCTCCGCAACCAGCGCTATATCAACCAGGCCGAGGCCGTGGGCCGCACCGCGCGCCTGATGACCCGCGCACTGCCCCCGTCGGTCGAGACCTTCGTGATCACCTCGACCAGCGACGGGATGCCGACCTCGTCGGTGACCCTGCGCCGCAGCGATGTCGAGCGGCTGGAGAACACCGAGGCCGGGCAGATCGCCGCCGCATCCACCCTGTCGGACGCCGCACCGGGCGCGCCGGGGCTGGTGGCCAGCCAGGGCCTCTATCCGCGGTTCCGATGGTCGGTGAAGCCCTATCTGGACCTGGGCATCTTCAGCGCCGAGGACGGGCTGACCCACGAGGTCGGCGCCGAGGCGCGTGCCAGCTATGAGCTGATGCCCGGCCTGATCGCCACCGGCGCCCTGCGCCAGCGCGCCTTCGGCGACATCGGTCAGCGCGGACCGGGCATTCCGGGCCAGCGGGGCGAATATTACAGCCCCGACGAGTATGAATCGAACCCCGCCCTGGAAACCACGCCGCAGGGCGTGCCGCGGGTGCGGTCCGACACACGGATGTACACGGGCAATTCCAGCCCGGTGATCCCGGAACTGACGCTGGCCTGGTACGCCAAGCCGTCGGACGCGATCTATACTCGCGTGACCGTGGGCCTGCTGGAACGCGCCTATGGCGGCGTCTCGGCCGAGGCGCTGTGGAAGCCCGCCAATTCACCCCTGGGCTTTGGCGCCGAGATCAACCGCGTCCGCAAGCGCGACTTCGACCAGCTGTTCGACTTCCGCGACTATGAGGTCACGACCGGCCATGTCTCGGCATACTATGAGTTCACGCAAGGCTTCACCGCCCAGCTGGATGTCGGCCAGTACCTGGCGGGAGACGTCGGTGCCACCGTGACCCTGGCGCGCGAGTTCGCGAACGGATGGCAGATCGGCGCCTATGCCACCAAGACCGACCTGTCGGCCGAGGAGTTCGGCGAGGGCAGCTTCGACAAGGGCGTGACCCTGTCGATCCCGCTTGGCTGGGCCACGGGCCAGGCAAGCCGCGACCGCGTGTCGACCAACATCCGCTCGCTGTCGCGCGACGGCGGATCGCGGGTCAATGTCAACGGACGCCTGTACGACCGTGTTCGCGAAAGCCACACCGTCGATCTTTACGAAGGCTGGGGGAGGTTCTGGCGATGAGCAGAGCGATGCAGACGCGCGCAATCCTGGCCGGTGTGGCCCTGGCCGCCCTGTCGGCCTGCGGCAATACCGGCGCGGACGAGGCCGGGGCCAGCCCGCTGTCGGTTCTGGCCCAGACCGCGACCCAGGCCATCACGGCCCGCGGGGCGGCCCAGCCGGCGCAACCCGCCCGCAACCCCCAGCAGGCCGCGGCCGAGGCGTTGCGCGTCAATCCCGGTCCGCTGATCCAGGCGACGTTCGAAAGCCCTGCCCGCACGCAGGTCCTGGCGCTGACGGGGACGAACGGCGCCATGCGCACCTACATGACTCCCGACGAACAGGCGGTGATCCTGCGCGGCGGCATGCTGATCGGCACGCGCGGTCTGGGCCGCGACCTGTCGGTGGCGGAACCGGGGACCGAGGCGCTGATCCGGGCAGGCCAGTCCGGCAGTGGCACGCGCGTCATGCGCTATCTGTCGGGCGACGGGCTGGAACGGCCGCTGCAGTTTTCCTGCACCACTGCGCCCGGCCCCAACCCCGGCGTGATCCTGGAGACCTGCGAAGGGCATGGCGCGACCTTCCAGAACAACTATCTGGTCCAGAACGGGCAGATCCCCGTATCGCGCCAATGGATCGGGCCGGCCATGGGCTATGTGACCATCCAGACCCTGCGTCCCTGACAGGCAACACCGGAACGGAAAGACCGGCCCTTTGCGGGGCCGGTTTTTTCATGCGCGGGTGCCATGGCGGGCAGGCCTGCGGACAAAGAAAAAGGGGCTGGCCAAAGGCCAGCCCCTTGTGGCTCGGACCGTGCGAACGATCCGATCCGATATCAGCTGTCGTCGTCGTCCGAAGCGACTGCGGCGATGACGCCCAGCAGCAGCAGGGCGGGGACGACCAGGCCAGCGTTCGAGGAAGCGGGCTGCTCCTCGACGATGACGGGCTCGACTTCCACGACGGGGGCGACATAGCCACCGGCCAGAGCCGAGGTTGCGGTCAGGCCGAGAGCGGCCGCGAAAGTAGCGAATTTGGTCATGATCATGCTCCGTTTCGATTGACGGCTGCCATTTCTGGCAACATCGAGGCGACAGTTACACAAACCCGAACAGTTGAAAAGCAGCATTGAATTGATTCCCCCGTGGGCTTGCAACCACTGTTGCATATTGGCCAACACCTGTTTCGGCACTTGGTTCCGGCCCCCGCAAACCCCCGGAAAAACTGTGACAATTCGGCACTATGCCCGGCGAAGTGCCTGTGAGACGACGAAAAAGATCGCCGCCGCGGTCACGATCGAGGGACCCGCCGGCGTGTCGAGTCGCAAACTGGCCCACAACCCCAGGATGACGGATGCGGCGGCGATCAGGGCGGCGCCGGCGGCCATCCGCTCGGGGGTCCGGGCCCATGTGCGGGCCGCCGCCGCCGGCACGATCAGCATCGCCGAGATGAGGAGCGAGCCCACCACTCGAATCGCCAGCGCGACCACCACGGCCAGCGCCAGCGACAGGACCAGGCGCTCGACCCGCGGGTCGATCCCCGCGGCCATGGCCAGCTCCTCGTTCAGGCTGCTGGTCACAAGCCGTTGCCAACGCAGGGCCAGGACCGCCAGAACCAGCGCCGCGCCCGTCCAGATCAAAACCAGGTCGGCACGGCCCACCGCCAGGATGTCGCCGAACAGATAGCTGGACAGATCGGACCGCGCGGCAGGCACGAAGCTGATCGCGACCAGGCCCACGGCCAGCGCGGAATGCGACAGCACGCCCAGGATCGTGTCCATCGCCTGCCCCCGCGTCACCAGCGCCGACACGAGGCAGGCCATCGCCACCGCAACCGCAAGTGTCCCGGCATAGATCGACACCTCGAAGGCCAGCGCCATCGCGACGCCCAGGATGGCGGCATGGGCGGTCGAATCGCCGAAATAGGCCATCCGCCGCCAGACCACGAAACTGCCCAGCGGTCCCGCCACCAGGGCCAGCCCCAACCCCGCCAGAACGGCGCGCATGAAGAAATCGTCAAGCATCGGTGGTCACCCCTGCGCCCGGTCGGCGTGGTCATGGCCGCATCCCGGCCCGTGGACATGCGGCGTCAGGTCGTGGTCGTGGTCGTGGCGGTGCTGGTACAGCGCCAGCGTGCCCTCGGCCCCGGCGCCGAACAGGGCGCGGTATTCGGGGGCGGTGCTGACATGCTGGGGCGTGCCCTCGCAGCAGACATGCCCGTTCAGGCAGACCACCCGGTCCGACGACCGCATGACCACCAGCAGATCGTGGCTGACCATCAGCACGGCCGCGCCGGTCTGCCGGCGCACCTCCTCGATCAGCTGATAGAAGGCCACGATGCCCGGCTGATCCAGCCCCTGCGTGGGTTCGTCCAGGACCAGCAGATGCGGGTCCGCCAGCAAGGCCCGCGCCAGCAGCACCCGCTGGAACTGGCCGCCCGACAGCTGGGTCAGTTGCCGCGCACCAAGGCCCGGAACGCCGGTGCGGACCAGAGCATCCTCGGCCTGGTCGTCGGACACGCGCACGGGCAGCGACAGGAACCGGCGCACGGTCATCGGAATTGCCGTGTCCAGCTGAACCCGCTGCGGGACATAGCCGATGCGCAGCCCCTGCCGGCGCGTCACCGCGCCCGAGGCCAGCGGCATGTGCCCCAGCAGCGCCCGGATCAGCGACGACTTGCCCGACCCGTTCGGGCCGACGACGGTCACGATCTCGGCGGGGCGGATGCGGAAATCGACCTGCGCCAGCACCGGTTCGGTCGTGCCGGGGCGATGGATCGTCAGCGCACGGGATTCGATCAGCGGGGTCATGCGACGCCTTCGGCGGCACAGGTGGCGCAGAGGCCCAGCGCCTCGATCGTGGCGCGTTCGACGCGGAACCCGCCCTGGGCCGCGACCGCGGTCAGCGCATCGCGGATCGGGGCGGCGGCGGCCTCTGCGACCTTGTCGCAACTGCGGCAGATCAGGAAGGCCGGATGATGGTCGTGCCCCGGGTGCAGGCAGGCCGCAAAGGCGTTCAGCCGCTGCAGGCGGTGGGCCAGCCCGTGCGTGACCAGAAACTCCAGCGCGCGATAGGCGACGGGGGGCTGGCGGCCGAACCCTTCGGTCGCCAGGCGGTCCAGCACCTCATAGGCGCCCATCGCGCGGTGGCTCTCCAGCAGGATCTCCAGCGTGCGGCGGCGGACGGGGGTCAGGCGCGCGCCCTGCTCGGCCAGCCGGGCCGCAGCCTCGTCCAGCGCACGGTGCGCGCATTCGCGGTGGTCATGCGGCGCAAAGGTCGCGGCGATGACATGGTCGTGGTCGTGGTCTGGCACGGGGGTCCTTCACGCAGCGATGCGTTACTTTATTACAATGCGGTTGACTTGTTACCCTGTAACACACAGAACCCTGCCATCGCAACAAACCCGCCCTGTAAAGGAGATCCCGATGCGCAGCCCTGCATCCCTTGCCGCCATCCTGTCACTGACCGCCGCCCCTGCCCTGGCCGCCCCGCAGGTCGTCACCGATCTGGTCCCCACCGGCGCCCTGGTCCAGGAGGTCATGGGCGATCTGGCCGAGGTGCGCGTCCTGCTGCCCCAGGGGGCCAGCGCGCATCATTACCAGATGCGCCCGTCGGACGCCCAGGCGCTGCAGGGTGCCGATGTGGTGATCTGGATGGGACCCGAGCTGACGCCCTGGCTGTCGCGGGCGTCGGACACCCTGTCGGGGGCCACGCAGCTGCGCCTGCTGGAGGTCGAGGGCGTCGCCCTGCGCGACTATGCCGGTGCAGCGTCAGAGGGTGACGCGGACCATGGCGACCATGCGGGGCATGACGACCACGCGGATCACGCCGGTCACGATCACGGCGATCATGCCGACCACGACCACGGGGACGACCACGACCACGACCACGACCACGACCACGACCACGACCACGACCACGACCACGACCACGACCACGACCACGACCACGACCACGGGGACCATGCGGGGCATGATCATGTCCATGCCGGCACCGATCCTCATGCCTGGCTGAACCCCGCCAACGCGGCACCCTGGCTTGACGCCATCGTCGCGACGCTGTCCGAGCAGGACCCCCAGAACGCCGCCACCTATCGCGCCAACGCGGATGCGGCGGCCGAACGCATCGCCGCTTTGGACGACACGTTGCGCGAACGCCTTGCCCCGCATGCGCAGGACCGGTTCGTCGTGTTCCACGACGCCTATGGCCATTTCACAGATCACTTTGGCTTGCAGCCTGCGATCGCCGTGTCGCTTGGGGACGCCTCGACCCCGTCCGCGGCGCGCATCGACCAGATCCGCACCCAGATCGCTGATTCCGGAGCCGTCTGCGCCTTTCCGGAATATGCCCATGATGCCGGCCTGATCACCACCGTGACCGAGGGCAGCGATATCCGCACCGGCGGCGAACTGAGCCCTGAGGGCGGCACGCTGTCCCCGGGCGCGGGCCAGTACGAGGTTCTGCTGACCCAGATGGCCGACACCATCGTCGATTGCCTTGCCGACCAGTGATCGCACGTCCGGGCCGCCTTCGCGGCGGTCCAGACCACCTGTCAGCGGATCGAAATCTGATCGTGAAGAATCCTGACTATTTTACTTTGACAAACCTGAACGAATTTGTCAGCATTGGGGCATCATCACTGTCCCAGCATGAGGCTGACCATGACCGCAACGCGCCCCGCCGATTTCACCCGTCCCGGCACCGCCATCCTGGCCCGGATGCCGCAGCATGACGCCACCGCCCTCACGCAGGGCGGCAACCAGGCGCTGATCGTCCTG
Source organism: Paracoccus marcusii (assembly GCF_028621715.1). NCBI lineage: Bacteria > Pseudomonadati > Pseudomonadota > Alphaproteobacteria > Rhodobacterales > Paracoccaceae > Paracoccus > Paracoccus marcusii. The sequence continues at coordinate 291,079 of NZ_CP117466.1, forward strand.
GACGAGCAGGTCTATCAGTTGCGGATCACCCGCGCGGGCAAGCTGATCCTGACGAAATAATCGACCGACCTTGGCAAAAGGGCCGCCCTACGGGGCGGCCCTTTCGTCATGCGTGCTGTCGCCTGTCAGCCGCGGGGCTTGCCGCCGGGGCGGCCACCACCCTGCGGGCGATCTCCGCGCGGAGCGCCGAACGGCTTGGCCCCGCCCGGCCGCGGCTTGCCCTGAAACTTGCCGCCCGCATCACCACGCGGACCGCCGAACGGTTTGCGACCCTCGGCCCCTTCGCCACGCGCAGCGCCATAGGGCTTGCGGTCGCCATCGGCACGGGGTTTGCCGAAAGGCTTGCCCTCAGGGCGCGGACCGCCGAACGGCTTGCGGCCTTCGCCACCTTCGCCGCGCGGTGCGCCATAGGGCTTGCGGTCGCCATCGGCGCGGGGCTTGCCGAAAGGCTTGCCCTCAGGGCGCGGACCCCCGAGTGGCTTGCGGCCTTCGCCACCCTCGCCGCGCGGTGCGCCATAGGGCTTGCGGTCGCCATCGGCGCGGGGCTTGCCGAAGGGCTTCCCTTCCGGGCGCGGGCCGCCGAACGGCTTGCGGCCTTCGCCACCTTCGCCGCGCCGTGCGCCATAGGGCTTGCGGTCGCCATCGGCGCGGGGCTTGCCATCGGGGCGCGGGCCGCCAAAGGGCTTGCGCGCCTCTCCGGGCTTGCCGGCAAAGCGCGCGGGGCGGGCATCGTCGCCCTGACCGGACATGCGGCCGCCCCCTTCGCCGGGGCCGGATTTCTTCCAGCGCGGCTTGTCGCCTGCGGGCCGGGGGCGGTCGCCGAAACCGCCAGCCGAATCGTCGCGCGCGCCAAAGCGCGGGCGTGCGCCGTCGGTGCCCGCGGGCTTGGCACCCCAGCTGCGGGCCGGGCGGTCGGACTGACCGTCGCGCGGACGGTCGCCAAAGCCGCGGCCGGCGGGCTTGCCGTCAAAGCCCGGCTTGGGGCCGAAGCGGCGCGGGCCGGCATCGCCGCCATCGGACCGGGCGGCGCGTTCACCGGCGGCCCCGCGGGGGCGCATCTCGCGCGGCTTGTCCTCGACCTCTCCGGTCAGCAGGCCGCCCAGCTGGTCGCGCAGGACCTTGCGCTTGACCTCGGTCACCTGGTTCTTGTCCATGCCGGTCAGCTTGAACGGACCATAGCCGATGCGGATCAGGCGGTTCACCTGCAGGCCGACATGAGCCATCGCGCGGCGGATCTCGCGATTCTTGCCCTCGCGGATACCCACGCTGATCCAGGCGTTCGCGCCCTGCTGGCTGTCCAGCTTGATCTCCATGGGGGCGAAATCCTCTCCCTCAATGGTGACGCCGCGGCGCAGCGGGTCGAAGGTCATGTCCGAAGGCGTGCCGTTCACCCGCACCCGGTACCGGCGCAGCCAGCCCGTCGCTGGCAGCTCCAGCCGCCGCTTCAGCTCTCCGTCGTTCGTCAGCAGCAGCAGACCCTCGGAGTTCAGGTCAAGACGCCCCACGGTCATCACCCGCGGCATGTCGCGCGGCAGCGCGTCGAACACGGTCTGGCGGCCCAGTTCGTCGTTTTCCGACGTGATCAGGCCCAGGGGCTTGTAATACAACCACAGCCGCGTCTCCTGCGGCTCCTCCAGCTTCTTGCCGTCGACGGTGATCCGGTCGGTGGGCAGAACGTCCAGGGCGGGACTGTCGATCTTCTTGCCGTTCACGCTGACACGGCCCTCGATGATCATCCGCTCGGCCTCGCGCCTGCTGGCGACACCGGCGCGCGCCATCACCTTGGCGATGCGGTCGGCTTCGGTGCGGGGGGCGACCTGGGGGGCCTTGCGGTCGGGAATCTGATCGTCGGTCATGCGCGTCTCCTTCGCATCGCTGCGGGGCAAAGAGGGGTGCATACGCCCAAGCGGGCCGTGTGGGAAGCGTTTCTTTCCCCGGCTTGCGCGCCACGCGGGGGATTGCGACAAGACGGTCATGGTCCCCTTCACCACCCATATGGCGCTTGCCCTGTCCCAAGCCCGTGACGCCGCCCTGCGCGGAGAGGTGCCGGTGGGCGCCGTCGTGACCGACCCGCAGGGCCGCGTGGTGGCCGCCGCGGGCAACCGCACGCGCGAACTGTCCGACCCGACCGCCCATGCCGAGATCCTGGCGATCCGCGCCGCCTGCGCGGCCCTGGGGTCCGAACGCCTGCCCGGTCACGACCTGTGGGTCACGCTGGAGCCCTGCCCGATGTGCGCGGCGGCCATCTCGGCCGCGCGGATCGCCCGGCTGTATTACGGCGCGTCGGACCCGCGCATGGGGGGCGTCGCCCATGGCGCGCAGGTGTTCCGGCACGCGCAGTGCCATCACCGCCCCGAGGTCTATGACGGCCTGGCTGCGCCGGAATCGCGCGACCTGCTGCGGCGGTTCTTTGCGCAACGACGGTGACGCGACCGCTTGAACCTGCCGCGCGGGCGGACTATACCGATCCCCGCGCGGGTGTTGTGTAATGGTAAGACCCTAGCCTTCCAAGCTAGAGACACGGGTTCGATTCCCGTCACCCGCTCCAATCCCTCTCATTGCATCAGACGACCGGATGAAACCGCATCACGCGGCTGCCGTCCTGTGGATCGGTCAGCGTGCTTGCCCGCACCTGAAAGACGCGCGCCAGCAGGTCCGCGGTCAGGATACGGTCTGGCGGGCCCAGGGCCACCAGCCGACCGGCCTGCATCACCGCCAGCCTGTCACAGCGCATCGCCTGGTTCAGGTCATGCAGGGCGATCACCGTGGTCAGGCCCAGGCCGCCCACCAGATCCAGGATCGCCAGCTGATGACGGATGTCCAGGTGGTTCGTCGGCTCGTCCAACAGCAGGATCCGCGGCGCCTGTGCCAGCGCGCGGGCGATATGGGCGCGCTGGCGTTCGCCCCCCGACAGGGTCGACCAGTCGCGCCCCGCCAGGTGCGCCAGGTCGACCCGCGCCAGCGCCTGCGTCACATGCGCCTCGTCCGCCGGGGACCAGGGCCGCATGGCGTCCAGCCAGGGGGTGCGCCCCAAGGCCACGGCGTCGCGGACCGTGATGCGGTCCGACGTATCGGCGCTTTGGGCGACCAGGGCGATGTGACGGGCGACCTGGCGCGCGGGCATCGCGCGCAGCGGCTTGCCATCCAGCGCGACCTGGCCGCCGTCGGGGCGGACCAGCCCGGCCAGCATCCGCAGCAGCGTCGACTTGCCCGACCCGTTCGGGCCGATCAGGCCCAGCATCTCTGCGGGGCGGATGTCCAGGGTGACGCCGGCCACCAGGGCGTGCCCGCGCAGGCGGCGGGTCAGATCACGCGCGGTCAGCATCATGACGCGGACCGCCCGCGGATCAGGATCACCGCAAAGGCCGGCGCCCCGACCAGCGCGGTCACGACGCCGATGGGCAGGGTCTGGCCGGGCACCAGCATCCGCGCGATCACGTCCGCGGCGATCAGGAAGACCATGCCGATCAGCGCCGACACCGGCACCAGCCGTGCGTGGCGCGTGCCCACCAGGAACCGTGCCGCATGCGGGACGACCAGCCCGACAAAACCGATCGCACCGGTGACCGACACCATGACCGCCGTGGCCATGGCGGTCGCCAGGATCAGCACGGCCTGAACGCGCCGGACCGGCACGCCCAGGGACGCCGCCGATTCCGTGCCGAAGGCAAAGGCGTCCAGCGCGCGGATATGCCATGCGGCCGCGCCAAGGACGGTCACGGCGGCGACCACCGACAGGCCGACATCGTTCCACCGGACGCCCGACAGGTTGCCCAGCAGCCAGAACATGATGCCGCGCGCCTGTTCCGCGCTGGCCGACCGCGCGATGATGAAGCTGGTCAGGGCGTTGAACAGCTGCGACCCGGCGATGCCTGCCAGCACGATCTGCGCGGCACCCCGCGCGCCCGGACCGCCACCCGACAGGCGCGCCAACCCCACCACCAGCGCAAAGGCCGCGATCGCGCCCAGCAAAGCGCCCGCCGACATCGGCACGAACCCCGCGCCGATCCCCGCCACCGCGACCGTCACGGCCCCCGTAGACGCCCCGGCCGAGATGCCCAGCAGATAGGGGTCGGCCAGTGCGTTGCGCAACAGCGTCTGCAGGACCAGCCCCGAGATCGCCAGCCCCGCTCCGCAGGCCCCCGCCACCAGCGCGCGCGGCAGGCGATAAGCCCAGACGATACCCTGATCGATCGGGTCCAGCGGATAGCCCGCACCCAGCATCTGGTTGGCCAGCGCCTGCCAGACCGTCGAGAGGGGGATCGGCGTTTCCCCCAGGGCGGTGCCGGCCAGGGGGGCCGCCACGATCAGCAGCGACACCCACAGCCAGACCGGGGCCAAGGGGCGGCGGACGGTCGGCACCCCGACATCGGCGGTCATTCGGACAGCCCGTCCATGCCCGCCGCCAAGGCCTCCAGCCCGTCGATCATGCGGATGCCGGGATGCAGCGCCTCGGCGTCCAGGATGACGATGCGATCCCGGCGCACGGCGGTCATCCGGCGCGTGACCGGGTCCGTTTTCAGAAAGCGCAGCTTTGCCTCGACATCGTCGGCGGGAAAGCGGCGGCGGTCCATGCGCGCAATCACCAGCACCGAGGGGTCGGCACGGGCGATCGTCTCCCACCCCACGGCGGGCCATTCCTCGTCCGAGGTCACGACGTTGCGCAGGCCAAGGCGGTCCATCATCCAGGCCGGGACGCCCATCCCGCCCGCCATGTAGGGGTCCAGCGCCAGATCGGCCGAGGAGAACCAGACCGCCGCGGACGCATCCGGCAGGTCCATCGCCCGCGCGCGCTCCACGACCGCCGCCTCTCGGGCCTGCAGGTCGGCGATCAGCGCCCGGCCCGCGTCCTGCGCGTCCATGACCCGCGCGATCTGGTCGATGCCGTCCCACAGCGTCGCGATCTCGAAGGGCGCAAGGCGGGTGCCGTCCATGCCCACGCTGTTGTCCTTGCCCTGGCAGTCCGTGGGCATGACATAGGCCGGAATGCCCAGATCGGCGAACTGTCGGCGCGTGCCGACCGCTCCATGGTCCCCAATCATCCAGGCGAACATCGTCGGCACAAAGCCGGGGCGCCGGTTCACCACCGATTCAAAGCTGGGCGTGTCGTCGCTGATGCGGTCCACCGTGGCGTCATCCTCTGCAAAGGCGGGCAGCACCGGGGTGAACCACAGCGCGGTCCCGGCCATCCGGTCCGCCTGGCCCAGCGCATACAGGATCTCGGTCGTGGACTGGCCGATCGATACGACGTTGTCGGGACGCGCGGGGATGGTCACACGGTGCCCACAATTGTCGATCACCAGCGGATAGTCGGTCGGCGCGGCAAGGGCCGCCTGGCCCAAGCCCAGCGCCACCGCGGTCGTCAGGAAGATTCTGGTCGTCATGGTCGTCCTTCATGAAACGAAGGACGGGGCTGAAAAAGGCGCAGCGGCGTCACCGGGGTCCCACCCACCTTCGCGGTCGCGTCGGACGAAGGCCGTGGATCGGCGCATGCGGTCTTTCTCCGGGGCACCCCGCCCGGGTTGGTTCAAGTCATGATGGCAGGTCTCCTGACTTGCGGATCGCGGCCTTCCCCGCCTTCCCGGCGCAGGGGGCGCCAGTGGCATCATGGGGTCGGCTACCGCTTACAGTTGCGGGGGCAGTCGCGGATTCGGCGCCTGATGGCTACACCTCACCACGTTCCCTTTTCACCCTGCCGGGGCCTTGGCCGGCACGGGAACCATCACGGACGGAAATGCCGCCGGGTGGGGACAAAGTCAACCGCCGCGGCAAGCAGCCCGCAGCCGACCCGGCCGCCACGGCCGACGCACTGCGACACCCGCAGCTTATGCCAGCCTGATCCCGGCGACCGGTGCGCCGCAGGTCGAACGCGCTGGCGCCCTGCGGGGGAAGGAGTTGGTCGCAGTCCTTCCTGCCAGGCATGGATGGGGGGTCGGATGCAGGGCGATCCGGCGCCTGACACCGGAGGGCTTCAAATCTTGCCGGGCCTCTTTCGCCACAGGTGGCGAAGGTCCAGCCGGGGATAGTCCCGCTCGATCTGGCTGCCCCAGAACAGGCCTGCGATTGGGGCGTCGGGATGGTCGGGGTCAAGACCATAGTCAATCTGGGCGATGCGTTCGGCCGGCATGTGAAGGGTGTATCGCAGGAACAGGAACTGCTCCAGCCAGGCGTCATGGTCCTTGTTCGTGAACAGGTCCGGGCGGGGGACGGGTTCGGGGTCATGCATGGTGGGTCAGCCTTGGGTGACGGACCCCGATTGTCCGTCAATTCGCCTGCCGGTGCAACATTCCCGTCCCCGAACGAAAAGGGGGCACGCCGCATCCGGCATGCCCCCCGATCCACGGCAGGCGATCAGTAGATCGCCAGGGCCGGGAACAGGATCAGCAGGCCCACCGCCAGGATCTGCAACCCTATGAAGGGCAGCAGGGCGCGGAAGATTTCTCCCAGCGAGATGTCCGGCGGGGTCACCGACTTCAGGTAGAAGGCGGCGGGCCCGAAGGGCGGCGACAGGAAGCTGACCTGCATGTTCATCGCGAACAGCACGCCGAACCAGACGGGGTCGTATCCCAGGCTGACGATGATCGGCACGAAGATCGGCATGGTCAGCAGCGCGATGCCGACCCAGTCCAGGAACATGCCCAGCACGAACAGGATCGCCATCATGAACAGGATGATGATCGTCGGGTTGTCGCTGATGCCGGTGATCAGTTCCGACACGAAGTTGATGCCGCCCATCAGGTTGAAGACGCCCACCAGGGCGGATGCGCCGATGCCGATCCAGACGATCATGCCGACCGTCTGCAGCGTCTGCATGGCCGCGCCGCGCAGCAGGCCCCAGGTGAATTCGCCGCGGATCACGGTCGAGATCAGCACGCCCGCCACGCCCACGGCGCTGGCCTCGGTCACGGATGCGATGCCGCCATAGATGGAGCCCAGCACCATGATCACGACCAGGATCGGCAGGAACAGGCCCTTGAGCAGGCGCAGCTTTTCGTCCCGCGGGACGCGGGCGGTGACGGCCGGGGGCACGTCGCCCGGCGTCAGCCAGGCACGGATCAGCACATAGGCCACATAGAGCAGCGCCAGCATGAAGCCCGGCACGAAGGCGGCCGTGAACAGGTCGCCGATCGAGACGTTCGCGGTCAGGCCATAGATGATCAGCACGATCGAGGGCGGCACCATGGTCCCCAGGCTGCCGCCCGCGCAGACGACCCCGATGGCCAGCTTGCGGTCATAGCCCTGGGCCAGCATCTGGGGCAGCGCGATCAGGCCCAGCAGCACGACCTCTCCTCCGATGATGCCGGACATGGCGGCCAGGATGACGGCCACGAAGATCGTCTGGACCGCCACGCCGCCGCGGATGCGGCCGCCGACCAGGCGCATCGCCTCGAACAGGTCGCGGGCGATGCCGCTGCGGTCCAGGATCGCGGCCATCAGCACGAACATCGGCACCGAAACGAAGACGAAGCTGGACACGAAGGTATAGACGCGGCTGGTGATCAGCGGCACGACGTTCGGGCCGAACCACCCCAGGGCAAAGATCAGCGTGACCAGCAGCGTCACGAAGGCCAGCGGGATGCCCGTCAGCAGCAAAAGCAGCAGCAGCGCGAACAGAAGGCCCGTCCCGGCCTCGATCCCCAGGGATTGCAGCGAACCGAAGATCTCCATCAGCGGGCTCCCTTGTGCCCGCGGGCATAGTTGACGGTCAGGATGGCGAATTGCAGGGCCATGATCGCCAGCGCCACCATCAGCAGAACCTTGAGCATGCCCGGATAGGCCGGGTTCCAGGCCGAGCCCGAGGTCTCGAGGTGAAAGCTGCCGTCGGGCCGCCAGGCGGACCGCTTGACCATCTGCCAGGCCGCCCAGGCGAAGGCGCCGGAGGATAGGCCGCAGATTGCCGAGATGAGGATGTCGGCCACGCGCCGCGCGGCTGGCGGCAGCAGGTCATAGACCAAGACGACCCGGATGTGCCGGTCGCGCGCGGTGCACAGCAAGCCCCCGTAGACGAACGAGATCGCGCAGAGGAACACCGTCGTCTCGTGCGCCCAGTTCGTCGGGCGGCCGAACACGTAACGCAGCACGACCTCCTGGATCAGGATCAGCATGGCGACCACCAGGCCCAGGGCCGGGATGATCGCCAGACGGTCGATCACGCGACCCAGGCGCCCCGACTGGGGCACGGCCTCGTGTTCCTCGCGCGGAATGGCTTCGGATGCGTCCATCATGTCCTCCTCCCTGGAAGGGACCGGGCGCGAACGCCCGATCCTGCGGCGCTTACTGCACCAGGCCCTTTTCGGTCAGGTACGCGGTCAGCGCGTCATAGACCTGCTGCGCCGCGGGCGACTGTCCGGCGACCTTTTCCCATTCGCCCATCGCGATGCCGCGGAACTTGGTGCGCTCCTCGTCGGACCAGTCGTGGACGGTGATCGTCCCGCCGGCCTCTGCCTCCGCCACGGCGGCCGCGTCGGCCTCGGCCAGGGCTGCGACTTGGACGCGGGCGAAATCGCGCACCGACTGCGTCATGACCTGCTGCAGGTCCTCGGGCAATGCGTCCCATTTCTCCTTGTTCATCGAGATCTCGACCAGGGGCATGGAGTGGAAGCCGGGATAGACCGGATGGGGCGCGACCTCGTTCAGGCCCTGGGCCTGGTTGGTCGAAAAGACGCTGTAATCGGCCGCGTCGATGACCTTCTTGTCCAGCGATGTGAACACCTCGGAGCCGGGCAGGTTAACGGGCGATGCGCCGGCGGCGGCAAAGACCGACTGGACCAGGCCTTCGGGCGCGCGGATCTTGACGCCGGCCAGATCATCGACCCCGTTTAACGGCACGGCGCTGACCAGCGCCTCCAGGCCCGGCGTGGTGGCGCCGATGAACTGCAGGCCATAGGGGTTCATGATCTGGTTCAGCAGCTCCGCTCCGCCGCCGTTCTCGACAAAATCCAGCATCTGCTCGGGGTCGGACCAAGCGCCGACCGGGTTGCCCATCAGACCGAAGGCCGGATCGCGTCCCGAGAAATACGACAGGTCGGTCACGTGACCGTCCAGGATGCCCGTGGCGATCGCATCCTGGGTTTCGTTATGGGCGACGATGGATTCGACCGGCAGCAGGTCGATGGCGATGCGGCCCCCGGACTTTTCCGCGACATCCGCGGCCCAGCCCTGCTGGAGGACGAAGTTCGGGTTGCCCGACGGGTCGGACGACTGGAAACGGAAGCTGTGATCCTGGGCCATGGCGGGCGCGGCCAAGGCCATCGCGGCGCTGGCCGACATCAGGAAACGGGTCATCTTGGTCATGGTGTCTCTCCTCCGGTTGAAACTGGGCGCGGGTCGGACAGGGCCGCCACCGCGCGGTCGATGATCTGGTCGGGCGGCAGCGCCACGTCGATCCACAGCGCGCCTTCGGCGGCGGGATCGGGGGGCTGCAGCGCGGCCAGCTGGCTGTCGATCAGGCTGGCGGGCATGTAGTGGTCGCGCCGTGCCGCCATGCGCGCCGCGATCAGGTCGCGGTCGCCGTGCAGGAACACGATGTCCATCGCCCCTGCCCCGGCCCGCAGCCGGTCACGATGCGCCTGGCTGAGCCCCGAGCAGGCCAGAACGGCGCGATGGGGCGTCGCACGCGTCGCCGCCGCCAGGCGGTCCAGCCAGCCCCACCGCATGTCGTCGGTCAAAGGCAGCCCAGCCCGCATGCGCGCCACGCTGGATTCGTCGTGATACAGGTCCGCCTCGATGAAGCTGCCGCCGATGCGGTCGGCGATGCCACGGGCCACGGTCGACTTGCCCGTGCCGCAGATGCCCATGACCAGAATCGGCCGCGCGTCCATGATGTCTCCTCCCGATGACAGCGCAATCATGGATGACAGCGCTGTCATCGGTCAAGCCCCTTTTCTTTGCGCGGCGATGGCGTAATCTGCGCGCGTCATGAACAAAACCTCGCGGATCACCCTGTCTGATGTGGCGCTGGCCGCCGATGTCAGCCCTATCACCGTGTCGCGCGCGCTGCGGGACCCGTCCAAGGTGTCGCCGCTGGCCCGCGACCGGATAGACCGGGCGATCCGCGAACTGGGCTATGTGCCGAACCCTGCGGCGCGCGCGCTGGCATCGGGGCGCACCGATATCGTGGGGGTCATCATCCCGTCGGTCAGCAACAACGTGTTCGCCGACGTGATGCGCGGCATCGACGAAGGTCTGCAGGGCAGCCCGCTGATCGTGCAACTGGGCACCACGCGCTATTCCCCCCTGACCGAGGAGCAGCTGATCCGCGTGTTCCTGTCACAGCGCCCGGCCGGATTGATCGTCGCGGGCCACGATCAATCCCCCGCCGCCCGCGCCCTGCTGGCCGGGGCGGAATGCCCGGTCGTGCAGATCATGGAGGTCGGCCCCGACCCCATCGACCTGGCCGTCGGCCTGTCGCATTTCGACGGGGCACGGGCCGCCGCCGAGCATCTGCTGGCGCAGGGATACCGCGCGCCGGCCTTTCTGGGTGCTCAGATGGACCCGCGCAGCCAGCGCCGCCTGGCAGGGTTCCGCGCCTGCCTGGAGGCCGCCGGGCTGGGGGGCGACGATCCCGTCGTCACCACACCCGAGCCGTCCTCGGTCAGCCTGGGGTGCCGGTTGTTCGCAGACCTGATGGCGCGCTTGCCGCAGACGGATGCGGTCCTGTGCAACAACGACGATCTGGCGCTTGGCGTCCTGTTCGAGGCGCGTCGTCGCAACATCGCGGTGCCCTCCCGCCTTGGCATCTGCGGGTTCAACGACCACGAGATGATGTCCGCGGCCGAACCGCCCATCACCTCGGTCGCCACCGATCGACGGGCGATGGGCGCTCAGGCGATCCGCCTGATCCGCGCGCGCCTGGCCGGACAGACTGCGCCCCGCGGCCATGCGGTCGACCTGGGGTTTCAGCTGATCCCCCGCGCCAGCACGCGCCGCAACCGTTCCAGCGCCGATCGGCCAACCTGACGGCCCCTCTTTTGGACATGACCAGCCTTGCACATGCTGCAAAACTGCCCTTTCATGGATCGAAACGGATGGGAGGATGTCATGACCCTGAGGCCGCTTTACCGGACGCGGTTCCTGCTGACCCTGGGAGGCCTGTGCCTGGCCCTGCCCGGCACGGTGCAGGCGCAGGACTATCCGCATGCGGACGAACCGATCGGCACGGTCGAGGACGTCTATGACGGCCACCTGACGCCGGACCTGGCGGTCAGCACCTTCCGCAACATCGACCGTCTGTTCCCCACCCGGACCATCCCGGCCGGCGACACGCCCCGCGACCTGCCGGAGGCCTTGGTCGATCTGCCGGAAATGGTGACCTATCAGGTCGATGACGCAACCTATGACCTCTACGACTTTCTGTCGCTGGACAATGTCACCGGGATGATCGTGCTGAAGGACGGCAAGGTCGTCTACGAGACCTATGAGCGCGGCAACACGCCTGATACGCGCTGGATGTCGATGTCGGTGGCCAAATCGATCACCTCGACCCTGGTCGGCGCGGCGATCGTCGATGGCCATATCGGTGGCTTGGACGACATGGTGGTCGATTACGTCCCCGCACTGGCCGGCAGCGCCTATGACGGGGTCAGCATCCGCGACATCCTGCTGATGGCGTCGGGCGTCGACTGGAACGAGACCTATACCGACCCCCAGTCCGACCGCCGCGACCTGCTGCGTGCGCAGATCGAACAGCGCCCCGGCGCCGCGATGGAGGTGATGGCCGCCCTGCCCCGCGCCCACGAACCCGGAACCCACCACACCTACTCCACCGGCGAGACGCAGGTTCTGGGCGAGGTTGTCTATGGCGCGGTCGGCATGCCTTTGTCGGACTATCTGTCCCAGAAGATCTGGCAGCCCTATGGGATGGAGGCCGACGCGAACTGGTGGCTGGACAGCCCCGACGGGGTCGAGATCGGCGGCAGCGGCCTGTCCGCCACCCTGCGCGACTTCGCCCGCTTCGGTCAGTTCTTCCTGGAGGGCGGGGTGATCGACGGCAGCACCATCCTGCCCGACGGATGGACAGAGACCGCCGGCCAACCGCAGAAGCTGAAAAGCGGCGAGACGATCGATTATGGGTACATGTGGTGGCCGGGCTGGACCGAGCCATCCATCGCCGACGGTGCCTTTGCCGCCATCGGCATCCAAGGGCAGAACATCTACATCAACCCCACGCGGAACGTCGTCATCGCGACGCATATGGCGCAACCGAAGCCCGTCGGACGCGAACCGGTCGATCCGCTGGTCGTGTTCGACGCCATCTCCGAGGCCTTGGAGTGATGGTCCCGCGACCGTCTTATGCCCTCAGGCCGTCTCAGGAGAGTTGCGCCCGGTCATTCGAAAGGCAGATCAGGTCCGTTGAAAGGAAAGGCGTATCATGATCGATGACATGGATCGAAAGCACCTGCAGCGCTGTGTCGACTTGGCATCCGAAGCGCTGGACCGCGGCAACGAGCCCTTCGGATCGGTGCTTGTGTCGTCCGAGGGTGAGGTGCTGTTCGAGGACTACAACCGCATCGGCGGGGGTGACCACACCCAGCACCCGGAGTTCGCCATCGCCCGATGGGCGGCGAACAACATGAACGTTCAGGATCGCGCCAAGGCCACGGTCTACACGTCTGGCGAACACTGTCCGATGTGCGCCGCCGCCCATGGCTGGGTGGGGCTTGGTCGAATCGTCTATGCAAGCTCTGCAGCCCAGATGACGGCGTGGCTTTCCGAACTGGGCGTCCCCGCGTTCCGGGTTCGCCCGCTGCCCATCGGCGACGTGATCAGCGATACGCCGGTCGATGGCCCTGTCGAGGAGTTTGCACGACAGGTCCGCGCTCTCCATGTCCGGTCGCACATCCGCTGATTTCCAGGGGTACGAGCCAAGGCCGACCCTCTAGCAACTTTTTGTCCCATTTATAACCAAAATCTTTCAACGAGGGCGGTTCGCAATGACCTGCCACTGAACTTTCATCCAGTCGCGACCGGATTTCGGTTGGTAGTTATGCCGGTTGGCGCGGCTTGAGCAATCGCCCGGCGCACGGAACCCTCATCGCGTGCAGCGGGTAGGGCAGTTGCGGTTGGTCAGGTGCAGGGCGAAGCCTGCGGGGGTTTTGTAGCCAAGCGCGCGATGAGGACGCCCGGTGTTGTAATCGGTCCCCCATGCCGCCATCAGTGCGCGGGCATGGGTGAGGTTGCGGAACAGGGCGTCGTTCAGAAACTTGTCCCGTATCCGGCCGGTCAAGCTTTCTACGAGGCCGTTCTGCATTGGCTTGCCGGGCGCGATGTCGTGCCATTCAACCTTGGCCCCTGGGCACCACTTCAGGATGGCGTTGGGGGTCAGATCTGTCGCATTATCGCTGACGATCACCCCGGGCTTGCCTCGCCGTTCGACCAGCGTCGTCAGTTACTTGGCGACTCGGCGGCCCGAGATCGATGTATCGGGGATCGCGGCCAGGCATTCGCCTGTGACGTCGTCCACTACGTTCAGCACCCTAAACCGCCGCCCGCAGGCGAACTGGTCATGCACGAAGTCGAGGGACCGGTGGGCATTGGCGCACGCCTTAATCAGGATCGGGGGCCTCGTGCCGAGCGCCTTATGGCGCGCTTTGCGTTTGCGGACGGTTAGCCCTTCCTCGCGGTGGAGCCGCTAGATGCCCGACAACTCCCCCTCACGTCGCCGCAGCACAGAAAGCTGCCGATACCCAAAGCGACGCCGATCATTGGCCAGATCTTGCAACCGACCCCGCAGCGCCGTGTCAGGTGCGCATCGCGACTGGTAGCGCACCATCTTCCGGTCTGCCACAGCAATCCGGCACTCCCGGTGTTACAACAGCCCAAAACAGGTCTTTCAGATGCGCGACAGCCTCGCGCTTCTCAGCGGGCGCTACCATTTTTCTGACAGTAGTTCCTTCATCGCCGCCATGTCGGGCATCTGCTCTGCCACCAACTTCTTCAGCTTGGCGTTCTCATTCGGCGCTATGCGTCTCATTCCAGCGTGTTCAACCGCTTGGTCTCGGACACTGTCATCCCGGAATACTTCGCCTTCCAGGCATAAAACGTGCCTTCCGACATTCCATGCTTGCAGCACAGATCAGCGCACTTCGCGCCTGCCTCGTACTCCTGCCCCATGATCTGCTGATCGCTTCGTATCGTTCGCTTCATCGTCCGTCCTTTCCTTGGGGCGGATTCTAGTCGCAGATGAAGAAAAAATCCCATGTTTTCAGACAGCTCTGCGAGCCCCATGTATGGCACGTGGTCGAGGAGATGCGGGATGAGGCGATCAGCGGCGCCTCGCATCTGCGTCAGGGCTTTCAGCGGCTGCACGAAGCGGCGCAGGACGGCATTTGCGACGTCATCGTGGCCGAGGCGCTGGATCGGCTTTCGCGGGACCAGGAGCATATGGCCGGCCTTTACAAGCGGCTGGCCTATCACAGGGTCAAGATCGTCACCCGGTCGGAGGGCGAGATCGACGAGATGCGGGTCAGCTTCGGGGGGTTGATGTCGTCGCAGTTCCTCAAGCAGCTTGCCGAGAAGACACGGCGTGGCCTCGAGGGCCGCATGATGGCCGGCAAGTCAGGCGGTGGTAATAGTTACGGCTACCGGGTGCGGCGCGGCTTCGACACGGGCGGCACGGTGATCACCGGCGAGCGCGACATCGACGATGCCGAGGCCGCGGTGGTGCGCCGGATTTTTGCGGATTATGACAGCGGCCTCTCGGCGCGGTCGATTGCGGCGGCGCTGAACGCGGAAGGCGTGGCCCCGCCCCGTAGTGGCGGCAAGGGCTCGGGCAGCTGGGGATCATCAACGATCCAAGGCAACTGGCGTCGCGGGACGGGGATCCTGAACAACGAACTCTATGTCGGGGTGCGGGTCTGGAACCGGCAGAGCTTCGTGAAGGACCCGGACACGGGCAAGCGCCAGGCGCGTCTGAACCCGCCGGAGATGTGGGTGACGACGGAGGTGCCTGAGCTGCGGATCATCGACGCGGCGCTCTGGGATCGGGTGAAGGCGCGGCAGGCCGGCATCCGCGAGGCGATGAACCCCGCCGGGGTGAGCGATCCACGCCCGCGGCCGGAACGCGCGAAGCGGCCGGATTACCTGCTGTCTGGGCTGGTGCGCTGCGATTGCTGCGGGTCGGGATACTCGATGATCAACCGGACCCGCCTCGGCTGCAGCGGGGCGCGCAACCGCGGTGCAGCCGTCTGCACGAACCGGGCGACGATCGGACGCGAGGAACTGGAAGAGCGGGTGCTGGGCGGGCTGCGCGACCGGTTGATGCATCCGGAGCTGGTCGCGGCCTTCGTCGAGGCCTATCGCCTGGCCTTCAACGAGGCAGCCGGGCGGCGCAGCAGCGATCATGACGCCACCCGCAAGGAGCTGGCGCAGATCGAGGCAAAGATCGCGGGCGTCCTGACGGCGATCGAGGACGGGATGTATCACCCGTCGATGAAGGCGAAGATGGAGGCTCTTGAGGGACGCAAGGCGGAGCTGACCCGGATGCTTGCGGCGACGCCCAAGCCCCCTGCCCTGCGGCTGCACCCGGCCTTGGGCGAGCGCTACCGCCAGGAGATCGGCTGCCTGGCGGAGGCAATGCAGAGGCCGTCCAGGCGATCTGTGGCGACGGGGATTTTACGGGGTCTGATCTGTAAGATCCGGATGGCGCCGGAGGCTGCTGCGCCGGGCGCCCACGGTTTTCCACTTTTGGGTAAGCTTGCGGGGATCCTTGGCCTTGCGGAAGGCCAAGCCGGGATCGGTCATCCGGACATGACGAAGCCCCCGCGGGTCGCGAGGGCTGTTTGTTCGTCTGGGTATGTAACTGTGGTTGCGGGGACAGGATTTGAACCTGTGACCTTCAGGTTATGAGCCTGACGAGCTACCGGGCTGCTCTACCCCGCGCCAAGGTTGTCCTGATCGGGTTTGTTTCATCGTATCAGAGAGATATTGCGTTTCTTACCAGGTCTGGCGGTGACCTACTCTCCCACGTCTTAAGACGCAGTACCATCGGCGCAGCGGCACTTAACGGCCGAGTTCGGGATGGGATCGGGTGTTTTGCTCGCGCTAGGGCCACCAGACCAGGAAAGAAACGCTCAGCGTCGGACCCTTTGAAGGGTCTGATATTGTCCAAGGATGCTTTGGAGGAAGGAGGATAATCCTGCTTCTTCCGGATCAAATCAAGCCTATCGAGCCATTAGTACCGGTCAACTGAATGCATTGCTGCACTTACATCTCCGGCCTATCGACGTGGTGGTCTTCCACGGCTCTCAAGGGAGACCTTGTTTTGAGGGGGGCTTCACGCTTAGATGCCTTCAGCGTTTATCCTGTCCGTTCATAGCTACCCAGCACTGCCGTTGGCACGACAACTGGTCCACCAGTGGAACGTCCACCCCGGTCCTCTCGTACTAGGGGCAGCTCCTCTCAAGTCTCCAACACCCACGGCAGATAGGGACCGAACTGTCTCACGACGTTCTAAACCCAGCTCACGTACCTCTTTAAACGGCGAACAGCCGTACCCTTGGGACCTGCTCCAGCCCCAGGATGAGATGAGCCGACATCGAGGTGCCAAACGATGCCGTCGATATGGACTCTTGGGCATCATCAGCCTGTTATCCCCAGCGTACCTTTTATCCGTTGAGCGATGGCCCTTCCACTCGGGACCACCGGATCACTATGGCCGACTTTCGTCTCTGCTCGACTTGTCAGTCTTGCAGTCAGGCTGGCTTCTGCCATTGCACTCAACGACCGATTTCCGACCGGTCTGAGCCAACCTTCGCGCGCCTCCGTTACTGTTTGGGAGGCGACCGCCCCAGTCAAACTACCCACCACGCAGGGTCCCGGACCCGGATAACGGGCCGCGGTTAGACATCAAGAGTGCGAAGGGCGGTATCTCAAGGATGGCTCCACGAGGACTAGCGTCCCCGCTTCAAAGCCTACCGCCTATCCTGCACATCGCAATCCTGATGCCAGTGCGAAGTTGTAGTAAAGGTGCATGGGGTCTTTCCGTCTAACCGCGGGAAGTCTGCATCTTCACAGACAATTCAATTTCGCTGAGTCCACATTTGAGACAGCGGGGAAGTCGTTACGCCATTCGTGCAGGTCGGAACTTACCCGACAAGGAATTTCGCTACCTTAGGACCGTTATAGTTACGGCCGCCGTTTACCGGGGCTTCAATTCAAGGCTTGCACCTCTCCTTTTAACCTTCCGGCACCGGGCAGGCGTCAGACCCTATACGTCGTCTTACGACTTCGCAGAGCCCTGTGTTTTTAGTAAACAGTCGCCACCCCCTGGTTTGTGCCCCCGGCCTCTGCTTGCGCAAAAACCGGGCCTCCTTCTCGCGAACTTACGGAGGTATTTTGCCGAGTTCCTTAAATGTGGTTCTCTCAAGCGCCTTGGTATTCTCTACCAGTCCACCTGTGTCGGTTTAGGGTACGGTCTTGTGGAGGGCTATTTCCAGGGACCCCTAAGCAGCCCGATCAATCCGTTAAGATCGAACTACCCTCGGGATCCGTCACCATCTCCTGGCCCAGGAATATTAACCTGGTTCCCATCGACTACGCCTTTCGGCCTCGCCTTAGGGGCCGGCTTACCCTGCTCAGATTAGCTTTAAGCAGGAACCCTTGGACTTTCGGCGACAGGGTCTCTCACCCTGTTTGTCGCTACTCATGTCAACATTCTCACTTCTGATCACTCCACCGGTTGCCTCACGGCCCGGCTTCACAGTCAGAACATTGCCTCCGTAGACCATTGCTGGGCTAAAGAGGCAGCGTTCTATATCACAGAACGCTCCGCTACCACGCACTCTAAAGTGCATCCAAAGCTTCGGCTCGTGGCTTGAGCCCCGTTACATCTTCGCCGCAAGACCTCTTGATTAGACCAGTGAGCTGTTACGCTATCTTTAAAGGATGGCTGCTTCTAAGCCAACCTCCTGGTTGTTTTGGAAGTCTCACATGCTTTCCCACTTAGCCACGAATTGGGGGCCTTAGCTGTTGGTCAGGGTTGTTTCCCTCTCCACGACGGACGTTAGCACCCGCCGTGTGTCTCCCGGATAGTTCTCCTGGGTATTCGGAGTTTGCTTAGACTCAGTAAGGCTGTGGGCCCCCATCATCCATGCAGTGCTCTACCCCCCAGGGAATACGTCCGAGGCGCTACCTAAATAGCTTTCGCGGAGAACCAGCTATCTCCGAGTTTGATTGGCCTTTCACCCCTAGGCACAAGTCATCCCGACCTTTTTCAACAGGTGTGGGTTCGGACCTCCAGTACGTGTTACCGTACCTTCATCCTGCTCATGCCTAGATCACTCGGTTTCGGGTCTGATCCGTCTAACTATGTCGCCCATTTAAGACTCGCTTTCGCTGCGCCTACACCTAACGGCTTAAGCTTGCTAGACAGACCAAGTCGTTGACCCATTATACAAAAGGTACGCCGTCACCCCTCAAGGGGGCTCCGACTGCTTGTAGGCGTCCGGTTTCAGAAACTGTTTCACTCCCCTCGTCGGGGTGCTTTTCACCTTTCCCTCACGGTACTGGTTCGCTATCGGTCAGTAAGGAGTACTTAGCCTTCGAGGGTGGTCCCCCGATCTTCAGACAGGATTTCACGTGTCCCGCCCTACTTGATACGTCCCATCGAGCTTCCGATACGGGGCTGTCACCCGCTATGGCCAGACTTTCCAATCTGTTCTCGTCACTCTCAAGGCTCGGCTGGTCCGCGTTCGCTCGCCACTACTAGCGGAGTCTCTCTTGATGTCCTTTCCTCCGGGTACTTAGATGTTTCAGTTCCCCGGGTTCGCTTCTTAAACCCTATGTATTCAGGTAAAAGATACCTGGTTAACCCAATTGTTGACCGCCCGAAGGCAACAACAATCAAGTTTCAGGTGGGTTTCCCCATTCGGAAATCCATGGATCAAAGCTTATTCTCAGCTCCCCATGGCTTATCGCAGAGTAT